>NZ_JBQKUK010000003.1:0-310141 GCF_054968585.1 Marinobacter sp. G5_S1_61_S3
TGGCGTCTCCAGGATCAAGAGGATCCATACCGTAGGCATACTCAGCGCCATCGGGAATGCCGTCTCCGTCTGTGTCGGCGTTGTTTTCGGCGGTTCCCAGCAGGAACTCATCCGCCGCACTTAACAGGTCATCGTCTGGGTCAGAGGTGGCGTCAGCCGGGTTGGTTGGGTTTAGCCCGTAAACGGTTTCCCACTTATCGTATAAACCGTCCTGGTCTTCATCGAGTGGTGGGTATTCGGAGTTGAAGGCTATACCTTGGTCACCATCCAGATAGCCAACACGATAGCCCAATGAGTATGCTTCCCTCTCGGAAAGGCCGGCTGTCTCACTTGGCTGTGCATACGAATGGATATAACCGGAGCCGATTATTTGTTGGCTAATTCCAGGACCTTCCCAGGCAACTGCGAAATGGTCACTCCCGGCGCCCTCCTTATGGAGAACTTCGAAATAGTAGCGCTGAGAAGCATCCATTGTTATGTATGGGGATGTTTGGGAGCTGTATTTAGTAAACTGATTGATGTAGGTCCAGCCTGGCACTGTGGCAAGAATGTCGGCGTCATCCGGTGAGCTTGAAGTACTCAGCCAGAATTCAACCTTGTCGTTACCGCTAACAAAGAAGCGATATTCGCCGGATGCCGGTGGCTTAATGAACCCTCTGACGTAGGACCCATAGTTATCGACACGATTTTCGGGGTCTTCGAGGCTGGTTAACGTATCAACGTCATCCGGGTTATTCGGAAATTTGGTGGCGGAGGTCAGGGAGTCAATCTCGACACCATCAAGGTTATCGTAATACCGAATTTCGACGGCACCAGGTTCGCTGGTTTCGGGGAGGGCAGCCGTTGGAGGAAGGTCCTCGATGTCGTGAAACTGCCAGCTTTGACATCCGCTGATGAGTATTACCGTACCACCGATACCAAGTGCTTTCGTAATAGACATCATGCCTCACCTCATCGTTCCCGGATTCAGTAGGACAAGTATTGTTTGATAAAGTGAGGGCTGCCAGTTATTGGTTGTACCGTTTTGATCTTTGAGGGCAAAGGTTATATCGGATGGTCATGACGCGATTAACCCTGCCCATTAAATTTTTCGAGCACTTTCTGTGCTTCGTTGTTTTTACCTGATGCGCGATACGCCTCTGCCAGATGCAGTGCGATTTCTTCCGACTCCGGTTGTAGTTCATGGGCCTTTTCGAGAATGGGTACACTGGCTTCGTGATTACCGGCCTTGAGCATGATCCATCCGTAGGTGTCCGCGACTGCCGCGTTGCCAGGGCTAAGCTCGTAGGCTTGCTTCGCCAGATCGATTGCCCGCTTGTCCCCATTTTCGTGATAGATCCAGGCCAGGTTATTTAGCACCACAACGTTGCCGGGTGCGCTTTCAAGCAGGGTCTCATAATTCGACTTGGCGCTTTCATACTGGCCCTCGGATTGCTGCAGCAGCGCCAGCGTAAGAAGCAGCTGGTTACTGCCGGGATACGTTTTGCGGGCGGACTCGAGGAAAGAGAGTGCTTCCTGCGCCTTGCCGGATCGTTGCAGGTTTGTCGCGTATCCATTTGCGAGCTCGGCGCTGGGGCGCTTGTCGAGGGCGAGTTGGTAGAGTTCAGCCGCTTGCTGATACTCTTTTTGCCGTTCGAAGTAAGCGGCTTCCGTTACGTAGGGCGCAGAAGATTCCGGGTGTTGCTGCTTGGTTTCCTGAATAATTCTCCGCGCTTCGTCTTCCTCGCCTTCGTTGAAGGCTTGCTGAGCGGCTTGAAGAGCGATGTCCTGGTTGTCCGGGAACAGTGCGCGAGCCCGGTCAAGGAGAGCGGCCGCCCGGGCTGTTTCTCCCGAGCTCTGGAATGCGGTTGCTGCGCTGCTATAGATGCCTGCAACGAAGGGCGTTGCGGGTGATGGGGTCGATTGCTCGTTTCGCTCCAGCAGGGAGGCGGTTAAATCGTCCGCTTCCTGCTGGTTGTTATCCATGAGGGCAACCTCAAGCAGAATCAGGCGAGGGCCGGTCGCTTCCGGATTCTCTTTGAGAATCTCCCGCATGAAACCTGTGGTTTCTTCGCGATCCAGAACGGTCGCCAGCCCTTGAAGCGCCTGGCGGCTATCCGGGGCGAGCCTGACTGCTGCCCGGAACTGCTTCTGCGCTTCCGCTTGATCGTTCTGAGTCAGCGCCAGTCTACCAAGAGCGATCAGCGGTGCTGGTGATTCTGGCGCTTTCTCCCTGGCCTTGTTGAAGTCTGTTTTAGCCGCGTCCACATTGCCTGCGGTGGCTGCAAGGCTTCCCCTGGTCATCAGGGCATTGATACTGTCAGGAGCTTCTTTAATCCACTGAGAGGCGGATTTTACAGCCTCGTCCATGTTGCCAGAGCGAGCCTGAGCTTCAACGATGACGCTGCGTGCCTGCTCCAACTCAGGGGCGCTTTCAAGAACCCGGGTTGCCTCGGCGATCGCTCGGTCATGTTCACCCCGCTGGTTGAGGTAGGTCGCATACCGTAGCCTCAGCTGGTGGTTGTCGGGGTTGCTTGCCAGGGCCTTGTCCATAAGCGTTTCGCCCGTTTTCAGGTCGCCGCTGGCAAGCGTGGCAATGGCCACCATGGCAAGCGTTTCCGGATCGGAGTCTTTGTCCTCCAGATTCGAGAGTATGGCCTGGGCGCCTTCTGGATTTCGCATTTGCAGCCGTGCGGCGGCCAGTAATTTGCTGGCGGTTTCTGAATTTCCCGCTTCTGCGATGGGTGCCAGCAGCTTTTCAGCATCCTCTACCCGGCCTTGCCTGAACCGGACAAGGCCGAGCATCAACGATGTCTGCTCATGGTTGGGAGCTTGCGCCAGAACTTCCTCCAGATAGCGCGCGGCCTCATCGAGGTCACCCTGTTCCACTGCCGCCTGGGCGGCCATCAGGTTGCTCTTAATCGTACCGGGGGCGGACTTGGCCAGTATTTCTTCGTATACGAAAGCTTCTGACTGCTTCCCCTGGGCTCTAAGGACGCGAATAAGGGACGAAATCGTGGCGTATTTGCGCTGGGTCATTACATCGTACTGACCGATGTCTTCGAGGGCCCGGATATAGGCATCTTCCGCTTTTTGCCACTCTTCCTGAGAAGCTGCGAGCTCGGCCTTCCAGAGCCATAATTCACCATTCGCCTCATCGACCTCTTCCGCCTCGGTGACCAGTTTTCGGGCCTTCGATACGTCGCCGCCGGCGAACGCTGTTTTCGAGAGTCCTATCACCGATTCAACTTCCCCGGAGTCTATTTCCCGTGCTCTGTTGAACGCAGTGCGGGCTTTTTCAAGTTCATTGGATGCCAGGTAAATCTGGCCTTCCAGCAGTGCCGCCTGGGTTTCCACCGGTCGGTCCGGGGAGGTGATGTCATCGAGAGCCGCCAGGGCGTCTTCAAAATCTTCCTGAAGCAGATTGGCTTCTGCGAGGATCAGGCTGGCGCGGTTCCGAACCTTTGCATCGATCTGCTCTGCAGGGAGGCGCTCCAGGATCTGGTTAAGGTGCCGTTCGGCATTGGCCGCATCGCCTGCCTTGAGGAGATTGTTGACGATCAGGAAATACGGTTCGATCTTTTCCGGTTGAAGCTCGATCGCGCTCCTGGCTTCCAGTGTGCTCGCCTTGAGTTCACCCTGACGCTGGAAAAAACGTGACTGGTCAATATGACTCAGGTACTGGATGTCGTCCTGGCTCATCTCATTGCTGTCGCCACAGCCGGCGAGAGCGAATGAGATTGCGACTGAGAGGAGGGTGGCACGTACTGCTGAAACTGGCTTCATGGCCCTGGTCCTTTTCCTTATCGGGTCTTGTTCTGGATTCCTTGCCTGCTATTCAGGCGCCTGACGATTCGGGGGATGTTTCAATCCGATATTTATCAGTCAGGTTATACAGCGTTGGTCGGGTTACGCCGAGCAGACGTGAGGCCTGCGCCATATTAAAGCTACAGGACTGCAGTGCCTGCACAATGGCGGCACGTTCCGCATTTTCCCTGACCTGCCTGAGATTCAGTTGGCTTTCGGGGCCTTCAAGGTCGCAGTTTAGCTCAAGGTCGGCGGCGGTAACACGTTTGCCGTCGGCCATGATTGTGGCCCGTTTCACCTTGTTGATCATTTCACGCACGTTGCCGGGCCATGGGTGTGTCTTGATGGCCTTGATGGCGTCTTCGGTAAAGGCCAGGTTGGGCCGATCCATTTGTTTGCCCAATGACTGCAACAGCGACTGCGCAACAACGAGGGCGTCGCCTTCGCGCTCACGAAGTGCGGGAACGTCGAGAGTAATTTCACTGATCCGGTAATAAAGGTCCTCGCGGAAAGTCTCCTGATCGATCAACTGCTGTACGTCCCGGTGAGTTGCGCACACCACGCGGACATCGACAGGAACCGGGTTGACCGAGCCCACCCGATCGACCACGCGCTCCTGGAGAAAGCGGAGCAGCTTGGCCTGGAGGGGCATGGGCATGTCGCCAATCTCGTCCAGGAATAGGGTGCCGCCATTGGCGCTTTCGATTTTGCCTTTCTTGCTCTGGGTGGCGCCGGTGAACGAGCCCTTCTCAAAGCCAAAGAGTTCGCTTTCAAGGAGGTTCTCAGGAATAGCGGCACAGTTAATGGCCGCAAAAGGTTTATCGAAGCGGTGGCTCAAATCATGAAGCGCCCTTGCCAGCAGCTCCTTGCCCGTGCCGGTTTCACCGGTAATCAGGGTAGTGACGTCGGTGGGGGCCACTTTTTCGAGGGTGCGACAGATGCCAAGCATCTGTGGGCTGGCCGCGACGATACCTTTGATGTTGGTGCCATTACGCTGACGGGCCAGCTCCCGGTTGTCACGTTCCAGTTCGGCCAATCGCAAGGCACGGTTCACCACGAAGGTCAGAATGTCCGCGTCCAGCGGCTTCTGGTAGAAGTCACTGGCCCCCATACCGATGGCCTTGACGGCGTTCTCCTTGTCTTCCCGTCCGGTGACCACAATGATCTTGGTCATGGGCGACAACCGAAGAATTTCTTCAAGCAGTAGAAAGCCTTCTTTTGCACCGCCTGGATCCGGAGGCAGACCCAGATCCAGAGTAATGACATCGGGTTCGCTTCGACGCAGTGCGGTCAGGGCTGACTCCCGGTCAGCCGCAACGCTTACTTCCAGATCTTCGCTGAAACACCAGCGCATCTGGCTTTGTAAACCCGGATCATCTTCTACGATTAGCAGTCGTCTACTCACAACGGTTACAAATCCCTTTTTGTAATGGTGACGGTCTTGCGATCAATCCTCTAAACCCTGATTCTTAACCGAAGATTGACACTTTGCAATGATAGTGTTCGCTGTATTTCGGTTTCGCCAATTATTTGGCATTCTGCTGCGGCAGTGGGTCGCCGGTAATCAGTCGCTCGGGTTCTTCCGGAGCCTGTTCCGGTTTGAACCGGGCAAGCGGGAACCGGATTGAGAAACAGGAGCCCAGGTCCGGTTCGCTGGTTACATCTATATTACCCCCAACATTGCGCACATACTCCCTGGCCTGATAGGCACCAATGCCCATGCCCGTCAGCCCCTTGGTACTTTCGAACGGTTTGAATAACTGGGTCTGGATAAAGTCCTCGGTCATGCCGGAACCGGTGTCCTGGATGAACAGCACAACGTTGCCCTTGGCGGTTTTCAGGGTGAGAGTGATTTCGCCATCGGGTGGGGTGGCATCCTGCGCATTCTGAATCAGGTGGCCGAGAATACTGTAGAGTTGCTCCCGATCGGCATTGATGAAAATGTTTCCGGGATTATCGGCAACCCTCGGTGCAGGTTGGCGGCGGGAGTAGTGCTCCGCCAAATGGCTGACAACCTCAGTCAGGTCGATCACTTCGGTCACCAGGGTTTCGTCCGCTGGCTTGCGGATGTGATCCACCAGGTTCGACATCTTGCGCACGGCATGGTCAGTGGTGTGAATCATATCGTCGATAAAGGCCGGGTTGTTCCGGTGCCTGGGGGCGTTTTTCACCAGCAACGATAGTTGAGCAATCAGTGTTTTCAGGTCATGCACCATGAAGGCAGACGCTTTGCTTACGGCCTCAAACTGCATGGCCCTGGAAAGTCGGTTCTGGGCGTCAGTTTGTGCAAGCAGGTTACAGGTCTGTCGGGCGACAACCTTGATCAGGTCAAAGTTCTCCCAGTTGAGTTCAACGCGCGCGTAAGGGTTGCCGACCATGGCAATACCGTATAAGTCGTTGCTGAGGTATAGGGGAATGACCAGCCAACCATCCGGTGTATGTGATATCGGGTCGGGGATCTCCAGCAGGTTGTAGCTGACCGGATCGCCACGATATTCATGAAGGTCGATAATCCACTCCCGTTCCCCAAAGAAGCGGACAAGTTCGGAGTTGGCGTCGATGGTCGTGTACTTGGGCGTGACCATGTTGACTGCGTTCTTGAGGATGAAGTCGCCTCTTTCCTCTCGTATCCAGAGTGCGCCGGCGTTGCTTTCAACCAGGCTCGAAAGAATGCGGATGACCCGTTCCGGAAGTGGTGGGCTGTCGCTGAGGTCGGCCATTTCCCGGGTCATTTTCAGCCATTCGTCGCGGTAGTCGTATTTGTAATCGAAAAAGTTCTGGCTGATAAACACCATTAGCCGGGAACGCACACGGCGCGAGACCAGCAGGGTGACGAGGAATACCAGTGCGATGCTGAAGAAGAGTACCTGCAGGGCGTCGCCCCATTCGCCTCCCAGGGTTTTGACGTAGTAGCCACCCAGTGACAGGAACAACAGGTAACCACCGGCGAGTATCAGGGCTCCGGCGTGGAAGACGGCTGAACGGGAGAGCTGGAAATCCACTGGCTGTTTGCGGGTGTTAATCACGTTGACAGCAAACAAGGGCACCAGTGCAGCGTTGACCAGGCCACGGGCGTTCCAGAACGACTCCGAGACCTGGCCAAAGAGCAGGGTGTCGGCATACATGAAGAAATCAAAGGCAAACAGGCTGCCAACGGCAATACAGACATACTTCATGCTGGACCGACCGAATGACACGGAGTTTCGCCAGATCTGCTCAATCAGCGATAAGCCGAGTAAGGATAGGGCTATCTGGCCAACCACTTTGGTTTTACCGTCCAGAATGCTGAGCCCGAAGAAATATTCCAGGACACCGCTGCCGAGTAGGAGAGCAACCAGGATCAGGGTGGCTGCCGCCAGCACTTTTCGTAGGCGACCGACAAGATTGGCAGACCGGAATGAATCGCGAAGTAGGGCGAAGAGGACGGTAATCCACGCGGCATCACGCAGAAGTTCCAGCAGGTAGCGAATAAAAAAGCTTGGTTCGCCCCAAAGGCTTTGGGTAACAAGTGAGCCGGCCCACAGCGTGGTGACCACGGCGGCGAGGAGCAAAGAACGATCAATGTCCCGGCGCAGGTATCGTGTGGCAATCAGCAGCGATAGCAACCCAAAGGCAATGGCTGCCGTGGAATGACTGATCAGGCTGAAATTATTCAACATGTTTCGCTTCCTGCGCTATGCGCCACTTTCCATAACGGCACCGATTTCGATCCTGTGCCGTTCACACCGGCTTCTTGTTCTCCCGGTAGAACCGGAATATCTCTTTTAGCGGGCGCCTGGGAGTGAAACCGAATTCCCTGGCGAACGCCCTGCCGTCGATGACTACAGGATACTTGAAAAAGTGCATCAGGTACGAAGGAAAACTTCGCAGGTTGAGTGTGCGCAGTATCATCCTGGGCAGTATGGGGGGAATGGATGGTACTGGTATGCGGCCGCAGCCGCAGAGCTTCAACGCATGCTGGTAGGCCACCCAGTCCTGCGGCGCGACATTGAAAATTCCCCGCTGGGGTTTGTTGTAAGCCAGCACGATGGCATCCGCCATGTCATCGATATGGATAAACTGCATCATCGGTGAAAAACCGGCCAGAACAGGTGCCCGTTCCATGCCCAGCAAGGTGCTGATGGAGTTGCGCACGCCTGGGCCGACAATGTTGCAGGGCCGCAGAATGGTGATATTCAGGTCCGGGTAGCGCCACAGGTAGATGTTGGCCAGGTTCTCCAGTTCCACGGAATCAATCAGGTCCGCGCTCAGCCCCGCACTTTTCAGCGGAGCTTCCTCGTCTATCAGCGCCGGGTTGTAGGCCACCGCGCCATAGACGTGGAAGGTCGACAGGACCACCACCCTTTTGATGTTGTACTTGTGGCTCAAGTCCAGCAGTTTCTGGGTACCGAGAACGTTGGCGTTGTACCGGCGCATTCGGGTGAGCTGGCTCGACATGATGCGGCCGAGATGAATGACGCCATCAAACCGGTAACGCCGGAAAAGGTCTTCGAAGGAGCGTTTGTTGAAGTCGATGCAGTAGCTGGGGATATCGTCGCCCAGATAGACCTGTTCTCGAAAATCCACGGCAACGAGGTTGCAGGTATCCCGCAGGCGGCTGATTACCTGTTGAGCCAGGGCGCCAGCTGCACCTGTTACAAGAATCTGGGGTCTGCTTTTTTCAACCATCAGAACAGCCTTTTCCTTTCGCTCAGTCCGGTATCGATCAATTCACTGATCGCTGCCTTCACCTGTTCAACCCGCTCTGTCACCTGTTCTTCGGGAATTTCCAGGTCGTCAAACACCATTGGATCGCCAAAGTTCAGGTGGACTTTGGCCGGCAAGACAAACGGCATGGCCACCGGAGCGTAGGGAATGCCGAGCCACCGAGCCAGTGGTTTGATGTTGGCGATGGCGGGAATGGTTTCCTCACACCCGACCACGCCCACTGGCACAATGGGTGCCTTGTACTTCATGGCCAGGTGCATGAAGCCGTTACCGAACCGCTTGAGCTGGTAGCGATCCTGATACAGCTTGCCAGACCCGCGAATGCCTTCGGGGAATACGATGACGGCCTCGCCGTTGGCCAGCATCTTGGCGCAATTGGTGGGATCGCCCAAAACCGCGCCAAACTCGTTCAGCAAATTGCCGAGGTAGGGGACGGTCGGGAAAAAACGTTCGATCATTGCCCGGGGAATGCGCGGGTTTTTCTCGCGAGAGGCAAGGGCGTAGGCGATCAAAAGTCCATCTACCGGCAACTGCCCACTGTGATTCGGGACGATCAGCACCGGCCCCTCCGAGGGAATTTTGTCAACGCCGGTGGCCTCCACTCGAAAATACTTTTCGTAGATCTGGCGGGTCAGGGAGAAGCCGTACTTCATCACTTCGTTGTTATAGCCCCAGGGATCGTACCCCAGAGAACCAATCGGCTTGCGGATGCGATTGATGTGATTTTCCAGCTCTGCCGGGATCAACCGTGACTTCAGAATCGATGCTAGACCCATGTGATTTCTACTCTCTTCCTATCATAACGCCAAGGGTATGGCTCTGGCCCGCATTAAGCACACGGTAGTCACCAAGGGCATTGGCACTTTCAACGCACAGCATGGACTGCCAGGCAACGTCAGGAAAATCCGATAAACGTGCCGCCTTCTCCGGCCCCGGATTCCAGACAACCGTGGAGTCGCTGCCAATGGCGGCGATGCGCTGGTTCCCGGACGGGGTTTCAACCATCAGCGAATGACCGCTTTCGTAGATGCGGTCAGTTTCACCCTCGAAGGTCACCGGGCCTTGCTGTGTGTGGTAACTCCAGTCTTTCAGGGAATCTATATATCCACAGTTCTCGAGGCCCGTGACCCGGGTTTTGGAAATGTCCGGGGTCGGAAGGTAGGTGTGAAGTGCCTGGGTAAAGGCCAGAGGCTCCGAGCCCGAATTGCTGGTGGTTAATGCCAGTTGGCAGCCGTTAGCAGAAAAGTGGAAGGTCATCAGTAACCGGGCGCGGCCGTTCCAGGCATCGGAAAAGTCACTGTTTGCGTCCAGAGAAAGGCTGATCTCCACATCGTGCGCGGTTTCCTGCACATCCTCCAGTTCCCACACCGCAGTGCGGGCAAACCCGTGGGAGCTGGTGGTCAGTAGCCTGCGGCGAACTTCCGGGGGATTTTTCTCGGGCGCCCCAAACCAGGGCCAGCATATGGGGATGCCACCACGGATGGCCACGCCGGGTTCAAAACGCGCGATGTCGCTCATCCACAGCCAGTCTGGCTCGTCGCGGGCGGCAAAGTGGGTGAGGTGAGCGCCCTGCAGAAAAAGGCGGGCGCGGAACAAGGGGTGATGTACCTCCATGGCTTCCAGTTGCCCGACGGTTGCCCATCGGGTGAACGACCAGTGCCCGGGTTTTAGTGTCACGTAGTGCCTCGTTACAGCGTTCTGAGTGGTCAAAGGATTGTCGGTCTGAGTTCGGCCAGAGTTCCGGCCAAAGCTCCGATCATCATTACGGCATGTCCTTATACTCAGGGTAAATTAAAACTGTCCTTACGGCGAGAAACCATCATAAAATCGGCCGTCCCCGTCGGAGTTTGATGAATGATTGACCAGATTACTGCCTCAGTTCCCGAGCCTTGTCAGGCTGGACTCGATCTTTCGACGCCGGGAAGCGATCAGTGGCTTGATGACTTGGCCGATGGTCTCACGGAGCACGGCTGGATGAGCCAGGATGTGTCTTTGCTGTTAACTCCGTCCCTTTTAAAGGGGCTTAGCAGTGAAGTTCGGATATTGGACCGGACCGAGGCACTGCGTAAGGCGGGTGTGGGGCGTGGTCAGGACTTGCTCCAGGACAGATCCGTAAGGCGAGACAAGATTGCCTGGCTGCAGGGGGTGACACCAGTTCAGGCGGCGTTGTTCGAGTTCTTCGAGTCGGTCAGGGTGGGGTTGAATGAGCGGCTGTTCCTGGGGCTGAAACGGTTTGAGGCGCACTACGCCACCTATCACAACGGTGACTTTTACCGTCGCCATGTGGATAGCTTCCAGGGCAGGGCGTCGCGGGTTGTCAGCCTGGTGTTATACCTTAATGAGGGTTGGCAGGAAGCCGACGGCGGCGCGTTGCAGATTTTCAATCGTGAAAACGAGAACGAGGTATGTGGCGTCATATTGCCGCTGGCAGGGCGGATGGCGCTGTTCATGAGCGAAGAGATTCCCCATGAGGTGTTGCCGGCCCACCGTACCCGTTACAGCGTCGCCTGCTGGTTCCGATGCGATGAAGTGCCACTGCCATTGTAGTGCCGGAACCCTTTTGCTAATATGCGCGCCGCTTTGAGGGATTTCGCCCCAAAGCCCGTTATGGTGGCTCCATTGGTGCCTCCGCAACGATAAACCGTGAACCCGGTCAGGCCCGGAAGGGAGCAGCCGAAGCGGTGGACTTGTGTGCCGGAGTGTCGCTGATGGAGTCACCCCCAGATTTTTCCTTTTAACGCCCCGATTATCCCTCTCTGATTGCTTCTTGTTGGCTTCTTCTAACATCCTGACCGTGCTATGGTTAAACCCATTTTTAACGGCAGTTGGCAGAACATGAGCTACCAGGTACTTGCCCGTAAGTGGCGCCCCCGGACATTCGAAGATATGGTCGGCCAGGAGCATGTGCTCCAGGCACTGATCCACGCCCTGGACAACCAGCGGCTGCACCACGCCTATCTGTTTACCGGTACCCGGGGCGTAGGCAAAACAACCATTGGCCGATTGCTGGCCCGATGCCTGAACTGCGAAACCGGCGTTACCGCCACGCCGTGTGGAACCTGCTCCAGTTGCCAGGAAATCCAGGAAGGGCGGTTTGTTGATTTGATCGAAATCGACGCAGCCTCCCGTACTGGCGTGGATGATATGCGGGAACTCACCGATAACGTCCAGTACTCGCCAACCCGTGGCCGCTTCAAGGTGTACCTCATTGACGAGGTGCATATGTTGACCAACCAGTCCTTTAACGCCTTCCTCAAGACCCTTGAAGAACCCCCGGAACACGTCAAATTCCTGCTGGCGACCACGGATCCCCAGAAGCTGCCGGTGACCGTGTTGTCCCGTTGCCTGCAGTTCAACCTCAAGCGGATGACGCCCGAACACATTGCCGGGCACCTGCGCCACGTGCTGACCCAGGAAGGCATTCCTTTCGAGGAACCGGCCCTGTGGCTATTGGCACGTGCCGCGGATGGCAGTATGCGGGACGCCCTGAGCCTGACAGACCAGGCCATTGCCTTCGGCAATCAGACGCTCAGCGGCAGTGATGTCAGCAACATGCTGGGCACGATTGATCAAAGTGATATCGAGAACCTGGTGAATGCGCTGGTGGAAGACGATGGGCCCGCGCTGCTGTCCGAGATCAATCGTATTTCCGATTTTGCGCCGGATTACAGCGTGATCCTGGCGGACCTGTTGTCGCTGTTCCATCGGGTGACGATGGAACAGGTGGTGCCGGGCAGTGTCGATAATGCCCTTGGGGATGCCGCGCAGGTGGAGTCCCTGGCGCGCCGGCTGAGCGCGGAAGACGCGCAACTCTTCTATCAGGCCGCGCTGATGGGCCGTAAGGACCTGGCGGTCACTCCCGATGCCCGCATGGGGTTTGAGATGACGTTGCTGCGAATGCTGGCCTTCCGGCCTGGCACTGACCGCCGTGAACCACCGGTGGTGGTCTCCGGGACTTCATCATCAGGGCAGGAGTCCCGGGAAGACCCTGAGCCTGGCCCGGCAGCGTCGGAGAAAGAAGCAGCGGCTGCCGGGTCTGAACAAGTGCCTCAACCAGAGCCGGAGCGGCTTGCGGCAACGGAACCTGAGCCGGCACCTCAACCGGAAACTCAGGAGCCCGTACTGGAATCCCAGCCCACTCCCGCGCCAGAGGAACCTGATGCTGCCTGGCTGGCGAGCCTGGATGAGGCGGCTGAGTCTGCAGCGGCCGAAGCTGCCAGCGCTGAGGATTATGATCCCGAACCCGTGGCGCCTGAGCCGGAATTCATTGAAGAGCCCAAGGTCGAAGCATCCCAGGCTGAGCCCGCAAAGCCCGAAGAGCCGAAAGAGTCGACAGGGCCAGCTGAACCGGTTGAAGAGCTCGTGGATAACGGCGAATTTGCCTGGGAGCGTGATTTCCGCAGCCTGGGCATTGTGGGCATGCCGGGTAACCTTGCCAGTAACGCTGCCATGACCCGCCACGGCGATGAAATCGTGCTGACCATCGATGAAGGTCACGCGCGGTTGCTGAACGCCCGCCATGAAGAAAAAATTCTCGAGGCGTTGAGGAATCGGTTCGGTGCCACCATAACCCTGCGTGTGGAGCAGGGCGATGCGGGTGGCAAAACGCCGGCCGCCTGGGAAGAACGCCAACGACAGGCGCGCCAGAAGGCGGCGGAAGACTCAATTCGCAATGACCCCGCAGTGCAGTCGATTGTTGAACGATTCGAGGCTCGGGTCGTCGAAAACAGTATCCGGCCGCCGAATCAGGCAAAGTCCGGCTAAGGGCTGCGGTTGGAGCCACATGGTGGCAACTCTCTAAGGCAATTCTGTAAAAGGTGAGCGTGATGAACAATATGGGCGACCTGATGAAAAAGGCCCAGCAGATGCAGGAAGAAATGAAGAAGGCCCAGGAAGAGGCTGCCAAGGCCGAGATCACCGGTGAAGCCGGTGCGGGTCTGGTCAAGGTGACCATGAATGGCCGCCATGACGTGCGGAAAGTGGATATCGATCCATCCCTGCTGAGCGAAGACAAGGAAATTCTGGAAGACCTGCTGGCGGCTGCTATCAACGATGCCGTGCGTCGTGTTGAGGAAAACCAGAAAGACAAAATGTCCGGCATGATGTCCGGTATGGGTATGCCTCCGGGCTTCAAGATGCCGTTCTGATAGAGGATCGCTGATGGCTTTTAGTCCGTTGGTAGACGAACTGGTGGAGTCTCTCCGCTGTCTGCCTGGTGTCGGCCAGAAAACGGCCCAGCGCATGGCGTTCCACTTGCTGGAGCGGGGCCGTTCCGGAGGCTCGCGGCTTTCTGACGCACTGGATCGGGCCATGACCGGTGTGCGCCGCTGCGAAAGCTGCCAGAACTTCGCCGATACGCCTACCTGCAATATCTGCGAAAACCCCGAGCGACGTACTGGTACGCTCTGTGTGGTGGAAAGCCCCTCCGACCTCCTTGCCATCGAGCAGGCGGGCGATTACCGCGGCAGCTATTTCGTGCTGATGGGGCACTTGTCGCCCATCGACGGCGTGGGCCCCGAGGAAATCGGTATTGAGCGCCTGCTGAAACGCATCCACGGAGAAGGGGTTACGGAGCTCATTCTCGCAACTAATCCAACCGTGGAAGGTGAGGCAACTGCCCACTACATTGCCGACAGGCTGGATGGACGCGATATCCTGATTACCCGTCTTGCCCATGGTATCCCGGTGGGGGGCGAACTGGGTTATGTTGACGGATTCACCCTGACCCATGCCTTCCGTGGCCGAAAACCTCTGACTGAATAAACCTGACCGGGATTATTATATGGATTCCAACTCCCCGGCCGCTTCCGTTCCTGCGGCTCCCGACACGGTTACCTGGATTCGGGAGCCGGACGACCTGGACCGCTGGCTTGCCGAAGGGCAGGACGAACCGCTTGCATTGGATACCGAGTTCGAGCGCGTAAACACCTTCTTTCCGATTCCGGGCCTGGTCCAGTTGGGGTTGGGGCAGAGGTTCTGCCTGGTGGACCCTTCGGTTGCAGAGGCTTCCGAGGGCTTTCGCAATGCGCTTACCGACCCGGGCACTCCAAAACTGCTATACGCCATGAGCGAAGACCTGGAGCTGTTCCGACATTGGTTGCAGTTGGAACCGGAGGGTGTTGTCGACCTTCAGATTGGTGCTGCGCTGGCTGGCGCCGGCTTTTCCGTCGGTTATGCTCGACTGGTCGAAACCCTCTTCGGTGAGTCACTGGATAAATCGGCGACGCGATCGGATTGGGTCTCTCGCCCGCTTTCAGCGGCTCAGGAACGCTACGCTCTGGATGACGTTCGCTTCCTTGTTCCCTTGTATCACTGGGTGATTACTCGGTTGCAGAAACGGGGCCTTGAAGCGGCATTGGCTGACGAATCCACTCGATTTTCAAAGGAACTGGCAGCCCAGGATAATCCCGACAACCATTACCTGAAATTGCGAGGCGGCTGGACATTGAGCCGCCAACAACAGGGGGTGCTGAAAACCCTCGTGTGTTGGCGGGAACACGAGTCACGCAGCAGGGATCGGCCCCGCAACAGGGTTGTGGCCGATGCACTGCTGATTGCCATCGCCCAGAGACTGCCACAGTCAGTACGGGAGCTATCGAATATCCAGGGCTTGCCTCCGGCCGTGGTCAGGCGCTACGGGGATACGATTATTAATATGGTTGCGGAGGCATCGACCGCGGATAATTCCGGCATCGACGTTATCGCCGCTCCCCTGAGCCGCCAGGACCAGATGTTCTATAAACAGCTCAAACGGCTGATGGTGAAGGCGGCGGAGGAACGGGATGTGCCGGTGGAACTGCTGGCGCCTCGCAAGCGCCTTGAGGCTGTTGTACAACAACGAAACCTGGCTGCCGGGCTGTTTGACGAGGGTTGGCGCCGTGACCTCCTGGCACCGGTGCAGGAACAGATTGAGGAATTACTGAAATCATGACCGAAAAGACCTTTGTGTCGGTGTTTCGCAGCAGTAAAAAGCCGGACACGTATATCTACGTTCGACGGGGCCAGGCCTGGGAAGACCTGCCGGATAGCCTGCGGGGCATATTCGGCCAGCCAATACACGCCATGGACCTGATCATGACACCGGAACGGAAGCTTGCCCGAACGTCTGGCAAGCAGGTTCTGGAGGCTATTGCCGACAAGGATTTCTTCCTGCAGATGCCTGAGGAATCCAGCGGCTACGTTGTAGACTTTCGCCGTAAACCGGAGCCCGGCCGGGAATGATTGCAGAGATTCCGTTCTGGCAACGCAAACGTCTCCATGAGATGACCGCCAAGGAATGGGAGTCCCTGTGTGACGGCTGCGGAAAATGTTGTCTGGCCAAGCTGGAAGACGAAGACACCGGCGATGTCTACTACACTGAGCTGGTATGCCGTTACATGGAGCAAGACACCTGTCAGTGCAGCGTGTACTCCGAGCGTTTGCAGAAAGTGCCTGCATGCACGGTGCTGACACCGGATACGCTGAGCGACTACCATTGGCTGCCGTATACCTGTGCCTACCGCACACTGGCGGAAGGGCGTGCGCTTGCAGACTGGCACCCGCTACGGTCGGGTGACCCCGATACGGTTCATGAAGCGGGTGTATCGGTGCGTAATCGCGTGATCTCGGAAGCCGATGTACCGGAAGACGATTGGGAAGAACACATAATTCACTGGATCCTTTGATGATAGACGCAGAAACAAACCTTGCTTACGGAATATTCTGGGCCCTGTACGCCGTCGCCTTCGTGGTGTTCTTCTACACCATATCCCGCCTGTTTCGGGTAATTCCGGTTTATGCCATCCGCACGCTGTTGCAGGCCGCGTTGATTGTCCTCCTGTTGACCCCGGTCGAGTCCGGAGAGGTAGCTGGCTGGTGGATGCCGGCCTGGTTGCACGGCGGCTACGAAACCATTCTGGGTGATGCCGCCAACGCGGGCCGGGCCTTTGTGAACATGGGTATAGCATCCCTGGTTATGGTGTTGGTGTGGGTTCTTGACCTCGTCAGATACCGGCTGGTTAAACGCTGAGACTTTCCTTGATCACCACCTCGCATGGAGCTGCCCTGATGCGACTTCTAAGCCGCCTGTTTGCTGTCATCCTCATCCTGCCAATTACGGCGCTTGCACAGCAGGCGCCAACCCTGCAGTTACCCGACAGTGCCGATGTCCGAATTATTGTCGACATCTCCGGCTCCATGAAAACCAACGATCCGGACAACCTGCGCCGCCCGGCTGTGCGCCTGTTGGCGCGTATGCTGCCTCGGCAAGCCAATGCCGGAGTCTGGACCTTTGGTCAGTACGTCAACATGCTGGTGCCCCATGGCAAAGTCACTGATGACTGGCGGGGGCTGGCTGTCGAACGCTCAGATGAGATTAATTCGGTCGCCCTTCGGACCAATCTGGGGGAGGCGATTCAGGTTGCCAGTGATGATTACCTGTTGGGCTCGGAGAGCCTCGATAATACGGACTTCATTCTACTCACCGATGGCAAAGTGGATATCTCCGACAACGAGAGCGCCAATGATCGGGAGCGTGAGCGGATTCTGGGGGCATTGCTGGACGATCTGAGCAGCCGCGGTGCCACCCTTCATACCGTCGCATTGTCCGAGGAGGCAGATCTTGCTCTTTTGAAGAGCCTTGCGGAACGCACCGGGGGCCGCTATGCCCTTGCGTCGTCCGCTGATGCACTGACTCTGGCTTTTCTTGAAGCGCTGAACACCGCTGTACCGCAGCAGCAGATTCCCATTGAGGATAATGGCTTTCAGGTGGATGGTGGCGTAGAGGAATTTACCGCGCTGATTTTTCGCGCTGGTAACGAGTCTGCCGCTAACCGAACGCTTGAACTGGTCAGTCCCGGCGGCACCAAGGCAGGGCCGGACTCAGCCACCGAGGGAATGCGTTGGGTGCGCGAAACGGAATACGACCTGATTACCGTCACCGATCCTGAGGCGGGCGACTGGACGATCAACGGCGAGTTGGGTGAGGGCAGTCGGGTCACTGTCGTCAGCGATCTGCGGATGGTGGTGAGCCCGGTCCCGCCAACATTCACGGAGAACGAACCAGTATCCCTTCAGGTGGCCTTCTTTGAGGAAGACCGAAAAATTGAAAACCGGGACTTCCTGGGGGTTATCGATGTCAGTGTGTCACTAACCTCAGAGGACGGGCGCAGCGGTAACAAGGTGTTGTCTCCGGATGAGCCGCCGCAGGACGGCGTCTATACGGACACCATCACACGACTGCCTGATGCCGGTGAATACCAACTCAGCGTTGTTGCGGACGGTCAAACGTTCTCCCGACGCTTCAGTACCGTTACCCGATATATTCAGCCCGAGGGCGAACAAGCCCCAATTGAGGCAGTCGTTTCTGACGAGCCCTCGCAGGAAGCGTCAGTGATGGAGGATGAGTTGCCAGAGGCCTCACCCGCTCCCGAAATTGAATCGCCTGTGTCCAGTTCCGGGCCGATCGATATCAGCCAGGTTGAAGAGCCAGAACCGAAGCCGCTTGAGGAGCAGCCTGTCGATAAGGAAGAGGCGGAACCGGAAACGCCGGCCACCGTTGAGGAGGCGGCGAGCGGCATTCCGTTCTGGGTATGGGCCGCTGCCGGCACCTTGGGTGTGGTGGCTGTCGCCGGGGTGGCATTCCTGTTCGTCAAGCGCAGAAAATCAGCGCAGGATCAGGGCAACAACGAGGAGCCGCCCCTCGTCGCAGAGGAAACGCCGGAGGAAGAGGCTACCGCCGCACCCGAATCTGAACAGGCGCCTGAAGACGTACCCGCAGAGATACCAGAACCGGTGCCGGAACCCGAACCGGAACCCGAACCCGAACCGGAAGAATTGCCGGAACCTGAAGAAGTGCCGGAACTTCAGCAAGACGAAGCGTTGCCCGAGGACGATATCCCCGTTGCTGATGCGGAGGTGGAGGACGGTGAAGACGAATTCGGGCTGGAGGACTTTGATCTCTCCGAGTTCGACGATTTGCCAGCCACTGATGAGGATAGTGAGCCCACCGACGACGAGTCTGAAAACGACGATAAGGATGGCGGAAAGGATCGGTAGTTGGCGGTTAATCGAACAGGGCTCTTATCAGAACGGCTTCGGTTCTCTATACTCTGAGTCTATTTTCAAACAGACGTTTAACCGTTAATTGAACAGGACACTATCAGCATGAAGTTTACCGGTACCGAGAAATATGTTGCCACTGATGACCTGCAGATGGCCGTCAACGCAGCCATAACGCTGCAACGCCCGCTACTGATCAAGGGCGAGCCCGGCACTGGTAAAACCCTCCTGGCCGAAGAAATGGCTGCGTCCCTCGGCCTGCGCCTGATTCCCTGGCACATCAAATCCACCACTAAGGCTCAACAGGGACTGTACGAATACGATGCGGTCTCCCGTCTGCGGGATTCCCAGCTCGGTGACGAGAAGGTCAAGGACATCAGCAACTACATCGTCAAGGGCAAGTTGTGGGAAGCCTTCGAATCCGAGGAACAGGTGGTACTGCTGATCGATGAAATCGACAAGGCGGACATCGAGTTCCCGAATGATCTTCTGCTTGAACTCGATCGCATGGAATTCTTCGTCTACGAGACACAGCAGTCTGTGCGTGCCAAGCATCGGCCTATCATCGTGATCACCAGTAACAACGAAAAGGAACTGCCGGACGCTTTTCTGCGCCGTTGTTTCTTCCACTACATCAGCTTCCCGGATCACGACACCATGAAGAGCATTGTGGACGTGCACTTCCCGGGTCTGCAGCAGCAGGTAGTTCGCGATGCGCTGGAAGTTTTCTTCGACGTTCGCAAGGTGCCAGGGCTGAAGAAGAAGCCGTCCACTTCAGAACTGATCGATTGGCTCAAACTGCTGATGGCGGATGAGCTGTCTGCCAAAATGTTGCAGGAGAAGGACACCAGTTCCGCCTTGCCGCCGCTGTATGGCGCACTGGTGAAGAACGAGCAGGATGTTCACCTGTTGCAGAAGCTGGCCTTCATGGCCCGTCGTCGCAGCTGAAATTCAGCAAGAGCAGCACCCTATGTTGATTGATTTCTTTCTCGAAGTCCGGCGGGCCAAGGTGCCCGCCAGTCTGCGCGAACTCCTCGACCTGCTTGAAGCTCTGCAGAACAGGCTCGCCTTTGCGAATATGGAAGAGTTTTACTACCTGGCTCGTGTCTGCCTGGTCAAGGACGAGCGCCATTTCGATAAATTCGACCGGGCGTTCCAGGCCTATTTCGAGGGCATAGAAAACCTCGATGACCTGATGCAGGCGTTGATTCCGGATGATTGGCTGCGCGCGGAATTTGAAAAGCAGCTGTCAGAAGAGGACAAGGCCAAAATCGATTCCCTCGGCGGGCTGGAAGAGCTGATCGATACCTTCAAGAAACGCATGGAAGAGCAGAAGGAGCGTCATCAGGGCGGCAACAAGTGGATTGGCACTGGTGGTACCTCACCCTTTGGTGCGAACGGTTACAACCCGGAAGGTTTTCGCATTGGCCAGAACAAGGGGCGTCATGGCCGCGCCGTAAAGGTTTGGGAAAAACGGGAGTTCAAGGACCTGGACGACAGCGTCACTCTCGGCATTCGCAATATCAAGGTGGCCATGCGTCGGCTGCGTAAGTTTGCTCGCCAGGGTGCCGCGGACCAGCTCGACATGGACGATACTATCCGCTCCACTGCCCGCAATGCCGGGTACCTCGACTTGAAGATGGTTCCCGAGCGGCACAATGCGGTCAAAGTCCTGATCTTCTTCGACGTGGGTGGCTCCATGGACCCTCACGTGCGGGTCTGCGAGGAGCTCTTTTCGGCTGCTCGGCTCGAATTCAAGCACATGGAGTACTTCTACTTTCATAATTTCATCTATGAAAGCGTGTGGAAAAACAACATCCGCCGGATGAACGAAACAACGAGCACCTGGGACATTCTTCACAAGTACACGCCGGACTACAAAGTGATCTTTGTAGGGGATGCCACCATGGCGCCCTATGAGGTGTCACACCCCGGCGGGTCCATCGAACACTGGAACGAGGAAGCGGGCGCAACGTGGTTTCAGCGCATTACCGATCACTTCCGCAAGGTGGTGTGGATCAATCCATTGCCGGAGAGCTACTGGGGCATGGGTGGGTCGCTCGGTATGACCCGTCAGCTGGTTAATGACCACATGTATCCGTTGACCATTGAAGGCCTGGAATCGGCCATGAAACAACTGAGCAAATAAAAAAAAGCCGATGCGGTTGAGAGCATCGGCTAAGCTCGGCATATCAAACGGGGTGGCCAAAAGGCTGTCCCGCGCTTCTCTCGGAGCAAATCCGGGGCCAGTTTAAAATAGTTAATATAAATCAGTTAATTAGAATAATTTTCGTGCATCTCCCGTGAACGGGAGATTCCTCGACGTTTTGCTCCTGTCAAAAAATCCGACGGTTTCGGATTTCCAATTGGTGATCTGGATACCGTTCTTGCCTGTTACCAAGTGTTACTCTTTCTGCCGGTTTGTTACAGAACATTGCTAGAGGCAGGAAGCGTATGGTCGCCGGAGCGCAGCAAACAGTAACGGTCGGGCGCCAGGTCAGGGTGGCGTGGCTGGTCATTTTGGTCATGATGGTGGCATCTCAGCTCGGTTTGACGCGTAGCGCCTTTGCTGAATCGCTGGACCAGGAGATCGACCGCCTGAAAGCCGATGTGGCGGACCTCAGCCAGACCTTGTACCAACTGGAGGAGAACGTACTCTACCCAGTCGACACGCAAGTGGCAGTTTTCCTGACACTCAGGAATCGGGAGGGGCTGGATCTGGACTCGGTTGAACTGTACCTGAACGACACGCCAGTTGCTTCTCACCTCTATACCGACCAGGAACGTGACTCCCTGAAGCAGGGCGGTGTCCAGCGGCTCTATATCGGTAACCTGCCTCATGGCGCCCATCAACTAAAAGCGGTTCTGACGGCACGTTCAGCGAACGAGCGCTTTGTTCGCCGTGAAGCGACCCATCAATTTCGGAAGCGGCCCGGTGAATCCCGCATACAGATGTCTCTGGATGCCGCGGCGCCGGACTACGAACCAGTGGTTTCGTTTCAGGAATGGAAATAGGGCGAAAGGATGGTCGTGCTCGCTAAGCTTCGGAAAGTCTCCACACTGTTTGCTCTCAGTCTGACCGCGGCCCTTATCCCGGGGCTGGCGTCCGGAGGCAGCGATTTGGTGTCGTTGCACTTGGGGCTCGCACAATTCGCCCTGGACACCCATGACCCGGCTGCAGCATTGCGTTATACCCGGAATGCCACTACCGAAGCCGAACGCCTGGTTCGCGCTAAAGCACTTTTGGTTACGGGGAGTCATCAAGAGGCTGAACGGCTGCTGAAAGAACTGATCGAAGGACAGTATTACCGGGGGCAGGCGGCACTATTGCTGGCGGAACTGCCGACGGACTCTGGAGACAACAAAACCCGGGAATACCTTGAAACTGCTGCGAAGCGGGCCAGTGGCAGTGACCGGCAAAAGGCGCTTTATCGATTGGCCGAGATTGAGCGGGAGGCGGGGCATACCGATCGGGCCGGGAAGGTGCTGGCGTCCATGGAGCCAGGCTATTGGGCTGCGCTGGGTTACATGAACATTGCGGCTGACTACGGCAGGCAGGACCGGAATCCATCGCGAGCACTGGTTGCACTTCGAGTGGCTCTGGCCATGTCCGAAGAAGACGTCGACAGCCAACGCAGCCAGGAACTCAGAAGCCGACTACTGGTTCGCGCCGGCTACCTTGCTTACGATCACGGAGACTACGAAAAGGCCATCGGCTTCCTGGAGAAAATCCCCCTGGAAAGCTACAGCACATCCCATGGCCTCTACCTTCACGGTCTTGCGCTCTCTGCCAGTGGCAACCAGCGGGCGGCAATGCAGTCCTGGCATCGCGCCAAAAAGTACCCACTGGCCTATCCTGGTGTGGCCAATGCCTGGCTTGGAACGGGTAGGGGGTACGACCTCGCCGGTTACCTGGGGCAGGCGGGTGAAGCTTATCTAGCAGCAAATGCGTCCTATGAAAGTGAACGGGTGACCCTTCGCAAACTGGCTGACCAGATCCGTCAGAAAGGTGCGTATCAGGCGCTGGTACTGGATGCACGGAACTCTGAGGCCCAATGGTTCCTTGCCGACAACCGTACGCTCACACAGCCCCGTACTGCCTATCTAATTCGTTTCATTGAGCAGCCCGCTGCCCAGGCCGCCGTCAACCGGGTGGCTGAACTGAAGGAGATGAGGCAAACACTGAATCAGCGGGAAGACAGCCTTGCTGTTTTTCGGGGGGCCATCAGTGAACGTTTGGGGCCTGTGGGGCACAACGTTGATGGCGGTCCCTTCAACGAAGAAATCAAAGAGCTGGTGCAGCGGTTGGCGAACCTGAAAGCCCGGACCATCTCTCCTGCACAACAAGAGGCGCTGAAAGGTGTAGCCAGGACATTGGCCGATCTGAAAGTGTCCGTTGGCAGGCTTGATGGAAGATTGAAAAAGAAAGATCGCAAGCTCAATGAACTGATGACACGCACCGACCATGCGCTGGAGCGGATACGGACGGTCCGTCGCACGGCCGATGCACTTCTGAGCAGGGCGGAGTCGGAACTGGATGAACTGGCTCTGGCCTATGTCGAAGAGCAGGATCACCGTATGGCGTTTGCGTTGGATCGGACCGAGCAGCAGATTGCCCACCTCTACGAGTACCTGGCCCTGGAAAACCTTGAGCGAGGTCAGCCATGAAGCCAGTGGTGTCAATTTCCCTGACGGTGCTGTTTACAGCGTTCGCGGCGAGTGCCCAGGCACAGGAATCTTTCCGGGTAGAGCTGGGTCGCGACGGCGAAACCATCGCTGATATGCGCCCGGTTTTTCTGGAATTCCAGTCCCGACCGATGCCGGCCATATCGCCAACAGAAGTTGCCCGTCGATACCAGCGATTGTTTGAACACTCTGATGAACCTGAAGTACGCATTGATGCACTTAACCGACTTTCCAATATCCAGAAGGTGACTGACGAGGACGTCAGCTTCAGCGAAGAACGCGAACAACAGGTATACCGACAGGCGCTGGAAAGTTACGAATCCATTCTCGACAGGGGCGCCTACCAGGGCCGGCTTGATGAATTGCTATACCAGATGGCGAAGGCTCATGCCTACACGGGGCAGGCGGAGGAGTCTATTGACCGGTTACGCCAACTGGTTGGTCTGTATCCTTCGTCCTCCCTGGTACCTGAGGCCCGCTTCCGCATTGCCGAGGCAGCGTTTTCGGCGGGAGACTATGCCGAGGCTGAGTCCGAGTACAGCCGTGTGATCTCGAGTGACGGCACCGATAGCCTGAAAACCAAGGCCCGATATATGCAGGGCTGGAGCCAGTACAAGCAAGGGTCTTCTGGCCGGACAAGGGCCGCAAAGACGTTCCTGGCGGTACTGGACGGTGTCGGTGAGGAAACCAGTGGGTTTCGCCGCATTCCTGCCAGCGACGCTGAACTGGTTGACGACACCTTCAGGATTGTCGCTCTGATGGCGGCGGAAGACCGGGGCGTTGAATCCCTGGCAAGCTGGTTGACCGATGCGGGTGGCAAGGGCTTCGGGTACCTGCTGTACGACAGGCTGGCAGATTACTACGCCAGCAACCGGCGTTTTGAAGACAGCGTGGCGGTGAACAATGCCTTTGTTCGCGATTTCCAGGCGCATAACGCCGTACCGGCCTTTCTGGCCCAGAATGTGGATGTCCGGCGCATGGCGGGGCAAACTGATCGCGCAAGGGCCGCCAGGGCTGAGTATGTCCAGGCATTTGCGGGCGATGCCCGTTACCAGCAACTCGCGAAAGCGGATCAGGAACGCTGGCAGAATTTCAGCCGGTCACTGGCGGACTATCACTATGATCAGGCCGAAGAGGGGCAAGCGGAGCGCCAAGTGGCATCTTTCCGGTTGGCTGGGGGTTACTACAGCCAGTTGGCTGGCCGGAGCGGCGAGAAGGGGGGCGTTCTTCGCCTGGCCGGTGATGCGTTCCTGCAGGCAGGTGACCACACTGACGCCTTCGAGCATTACCAGCGTGCGGCTTATGACACGGATCATGAGACAAAAGAGTATCCGGGGGCGGCGGATGCCGCCTGGGCTGCCATCGTAATTCAGCGTGATGCGCTGGACAATCGCAATTCACTTCCCGCGACACTGGACGACCTGGCTGCAGCCGCCGACCGCTTTGCGGCTGAGTTCCCAGAGGACGAACGTCAGGCTGGTCTGACGGCGGATATCGCCAACCGAATGCTCGCGGAGCATCGTTATGCTGAGGCCCTTCGGTTTGCCGAGCTTGCCATAGCCCATCCGTTGGTCAGCCCAGCCGAACGCTACAGTGCCTGGGTCGCAGCCGGTGAGGCGAACCTGGCGATGGCGTCTTATGGGCTTGCTGAAAATGCCTGGCGTCAAGCACTGGCACTGATTTCAGAGGGGCTGTTACAGGAAGGGCGGGCCAAAGATACCGACAGTCTGAAACGGCAACTAGCCAGCAGCATCTACTACCAGGGGGAGAAAGCGGCGAGTGAGGGCCGGATTGATACCGCCGTGGCGCATTTTCAGCGTGTGGAGTCTGCGTTTCCGGGGTCGGACATTGCGATCAAGGGCCGTTACGACGCAGCGAATACACTTCTGAAGGCAGAGCGCTGGCAGGCTGCCGTTAATGAACTGACCCGATTTCGCACGGATTACCCGCAGCATGACCTGACCCCAACCGTAGGCGAAAAGCTGGTGTTTGCCTATCAGTCATCGGGCCAACGGGTGCGCGCGGCGGATGAAATCATGCGTGCCGACGAAGGAGAGTCGCCGTCCTGGGATCAGCAACTGAGGGCGGCTGAGCTGTATCACAAGGCAGAGGCCCATGCGCGTCGCAATCGCATCTACGTCGCGTGGCTCAACCGCGATTCCGCTGCCGCCGATTCCGAGAGCCATATCCGTAGTCAGACCCTGCGCCAGCGTCTTGTGCTCGACGATGTGGAGCCGCGGCGATATCGAATCGAGTTGGTAGAGCGAGAGCTCGCCAGCCAGTGGCATTCGGAAGACACGCTGGCGTGGGCTGGTCGGGCAGCCATCGTGCTGGGGGCGGAGGACTCCGAGCGCTTTGCCGATGTTTCGCTACAGATTCCATTGGCCGAATCCCTGGCGCGTAAACAAGCGGCCCTCTCGGCTGCGCGGGAGCGTCTATCACAAGCTGAGAAGCTGATTGGTGAGGGTGCGCGTTCGGAAATTCTGTTCCGTCGGGCGGAGCTGTACCGGGTGATGGCGCAGGATCTCATGACGTCAGAAGCGCCGGCGAATCTGAGCGACCTTGAGGCAACCCAGTACCGGATGTTGCTTGAAGAAGAGGCCTACCCGTTCGAAGAGAAGGCTATTGACCTGCACGCAAGGAATCATCAACGCCTGGCGGAAGGCCGGTTTGATGAGTGGATGGAACGCAGCCTGCAAGTTCTGGCGGACCTGTTCCCCGGCAGGTACGACCGGGAGGTGCGCTGGATGACGTGGAATGAGGAGGTCAACGATGATGCCTGAAACAGCACGTGCGGTTCTGCTCACAGGGTGTCTCGCATTGCTGGCGGGGTGCGCCAGCCAGCCCAGGCCGGAGCCGGTGGTCGTCGACACCGCCGAGGCCAGTGAACTGGCACGTCAGGCCTGGGAGGCACACCAGCAGGGACGCAAGGAAGAGGCCCTCGAACGGTACCGTGAGGCTTTTGATATGAACCCGGGCAACGCGCTCACGGCTAACAACCTGGCATTGTTGCTGCGAGAACAGGGACGATTTGAGGAGGCGGTGGCGGTGCTGGAGACGGGGCTCAGCCATTCCCCGGCTACCGCCGAACTGCATTACAACCTTGCCGTTATCTCAGAGCTGTATCTGCTGGACCTGGACGGCGCACTGGCGCATTACCGCCGTTACCGCGAATTGGCGGGCACCGAGGAGAAGCAGGTGGCCGGATGGATTGCGGACCTTGAAAGGAGGCTGGACTGAATGCGCTTTTATCGACGATTGGCGACGGCCGGGATGAGCTTGATGCTTACCCCGTTCATGGCTTTTGCAAATGAGGCGTCCAATGCCTCGGAAGCGGTTGTGTCTCAGGCCGCGGATAACACCGTCGCACTGGGCGTGGAGGGAATCAACCGCCATACCGGGGACGATGATCCCGGCGTGCTTTATATCCTGCCCTGGCAGCCGCCGACCTTGCCGCGGCGTTCACGCGCTGAACTGGATGCCGGAAGCGAGGAACTGCTCGAACCCAAGGACCCGCTGACCCTTGAGCGTCACCGGACGTTTCGTACAACCCTGAATCCATTGTTGGATTCCACTCTTTCCCTGCAGTAGAGAACCGGGAGTCTGAATATGCTGGAAACTGTTGTTCGTTTTTTTCAGGAAGGTGGTCCCTTCATGTACCCGATTGCCATTGTGCTGGCCATCGGCCTGGCGATTACCGTTGAGCGTTTCATCTATCTCGCTTCGGTGCGCCGCCGGAACCGGCTTGCCTTTGAAAAGGGCATACTGCCGCTGCTGAGGAAACGGGATTACCAGCGAGCGATGAAAGCCGCGACAGGCTCTGACAGTGCCATCGCGTCGATCATGAGCGCTGGCATTGGTCGGCTACTGAATAATCACTCCCGCGAAGATGTTGAGTACGCCATGGAAGAGGGGTTGATGGAAGTCTTGCCCCGTCTTGAGAAACGTACCCAATACCTGGCAACCCTGGCCAACATCGCGACACTCCTGGGCTTGTTGGGCACGATCATCGGCCTTATCGCCGCGTTTACGGCAGTGGCCGCTGCAGATCCGTCCCAGAAGGCGTCGCTGTTGTCGGAAAGTATCTCCGTTGCCATGAATACCACGGCGTTCGGGCTGATGTCGGCCATTCCCCTGTTGATGTTTCATGCACTGCTTCAGACCCGTACCAATGAAATCGTCGACAGTTTCGAGATGGCCGGGGTGAAGCTGCTGAACATTATCTCCGAGCAGCCCGCCCCCCAATCCGCCTGAGCCAGGGTTTGCCGCATGAGACGAAAACATCGCAGGCTTGTCAGCAATCCGGAACTGGATATCACGCCATTCCTGAATCTGATGATCGTGTTAGTCCCGGTATTGCTGCTGGGCATGGTCTTTAGCCAGATTCGTATGATTGAGCTCGACTTTCCCGGGATGGAGTCGGGTGAGGCGCCACAGGCTGATGAACTGCGGCTGGTGGTGGCGTTGATACCCCAGGGCCTGGAAGTGCTGGACAGTGAGAGAGGCGTGATCCGGACCCTGCCGTTGATTGAGGGGGAACAGGACTTCGACGGCCTGAGGGAAACTCTCAAGCAGATCAAGAAGCGGGTGCCGGAGAAGACTGACATCGTTCTGGAGGTCAGCCCGGACATCGACTATCAGACTCTGGTGACTGCGATGGATACGCTCCGCTCCTATCCGGCAGTTGTTGCGGCCAGTGTGGTGAAGGGAGAGCTTTTCCCGGATGTGGCACTGGCAGACGCACCTGAAAACCGGACGTTATCGGTCGAAGGGGAGGGTGCATGAAGACCTCCCGCCGTGCCCGTCGTATCCAGCGCCACTACAGCCGTATGCACCGCCCGGGAGGCCTGAATCTGGTGTCCCTGATGGACATCTTCACGATCCTGGTGTTCTTCCTGATGGTGAACTCGTCCGATGTAAAGGTTATGCAGAACACGGCCGATGTCCCACTGCCGCAATCGACCGCGGACAAGGAGGCGGTCGAAACCCTGATGGTCCAGGTAATCGGACGGTCCATTCTCGTGCAGGGCCGGGAAGTTGCACGGTTGGATGGCATTGAAACCGGGGACAGCACCATCGGTGGGCTGGCGGATGAGCTTGCCTGGGTGCGTAACCGGAGGGGCCAGGTGCCGGAGCAGGGTCATGAGGTGACCATAATGGCAGGGCGCGCCACCGACTACCGGTTATTGAGAAAGATCATGCAAACCTGCATCGATGAAGACTTCCGGCAGGTCCGGCTGGCTGTTGAGTCGGCGAAGGAGGTCGGCAATGGCTGAGCGTCAGAACCTCTCTCCCAACAATCTCGCGACCAAACACCTTTCATCCGGGTTGCCATGGGGCGCGGAAAAGGGAGAAAACCGCCGTTTTGTGCTGGCATTGTTGGTGATGGTGGCGGTCTTTCTGCCTCCTGCGCTGCTTATTCCGGCGTTTCAGCTTCCGGAACCCGACCGCAGCGAGGCGGAGAAGATTCCGCCCCAGTTGGCGCGACTGGTAGAGCAACGCGAGGCGCCAAAGCCGATTCCAGTGCCTGAGGTTGAACCTGAACCTGAACCCGAGCCGGCTCCGGAATCTGAGCCCGAGCCCGAACCTGAAAGTACAGAACCCAAAGCGGTGGAGCCGGAATTGGCTGAAGAGGTGCCCCCACCCGAGCCTGTGCGCCCGACACCCGCTCCTTCCCAAACGGTCGAGCAGGCGCGTGAAACCGCCTCCAGATCGGGTCTGATGGCAATGCAGGACCAACTTGCCAGTATGCGGGCGCCAGAGCCGGACGCCGTGGACACCCTGGCGGCCAACGTCGATGCCGAGACCGCAAGCGGCGATGGAGATCTGTTCGGTGCCGAAACTGACCCCGGCAGGGCGCTTGCTGGCAGCGGCGGCGTCACTCGGGAAGCCGCGCCAGAAACTGAGGTGGCAGTGGCTGGCCATCAGGTTCGTAACGTGGAGGTGGCGCAGGAAGCAGCGCCAGAAGCTGCGCCGGAGCCCACCGGCGGACCGGGGCAGCGGGGCATGAGCAACATCCGCCAGGTGTTCGACGCCCAGAAAACGTCACTCTACTCCCTCTACCGACGCGAGCTGCGTCAGGACCCGACGCTGGAAGGTAAGGTTATGCTGGAATTGGTGATCGAACCGGATGGGTCAGTATCGCGTTGCGAGGTGGTGAGCTCCGAGCTGGGCAATCAAAGCCTGGAGCAACGCATTGCCATGCGCGTGCGCCTGTTCAATTTCGGCGAGGACGATGTGGAACCCAGGACGGTGCGATTCCCCATCGATTTCCTGCCGGGTTAATTCAGTGGCCCGTATACGCTAGTGCGCTATGGTAATTTTTGGTAGCTGTGGCTTGCTCAGGGACATCTTCTGGGTAGGGGCGATCACTTTCGCCTCACCGGTCACAACCCGCTCATCGTTCTGATTGCGGACATCGCAGGATAGGGTTACGCGGTTTTTGCGTTCCTTGGCCAGTACTGTCAATGTCACCGTCAGGGTGTCGTCCAGCTTTACCGGGCGCTTGAAAGCCAGGCTCTGTTCCAGGTATATGGTGCCGGGGCCCGGCATCACGGTGGCCAGGGCCGCGGAAATCAGTGAGCCGCTCCACATGCCATGGGCAATCCGCTCCTGGAACATGGAGTCGGCGGCAAACTCCGAATCCAGGTGGACCGGGTTCACATCTCCGGAGACAGCAGCGAACAACACCAGTTCGTCCTCGGTCAGTGTTTTCACATAGGTTGCGGAGTCGCCTTCCTGGAGTTCGTCGTAGGTGATGTTCTCAAGCGTGTCCAAAGTGTCGCTCATGATGGGCTCCAGTGTTGGTGTGATTAGGTTGGTGGCTGCAACCGCTACAGTTCTGCTTTGAAAACTACCTCATCGTTCACAAAACTGCTATTCTCTCCCGACTTTTCGAGGCTGATACTTTTGTCTGGTTGATTTTTTGACCAAAACGACATTGGTAAACATTATAAGCACAAATGCCAAACAGGAGATGGTGATGGATTTTGAGCAGTTCTATCAGGACAAATACCCCGCTGGCGTGTCCCTGAACGTAGACCTGGATAAATACAGTAGCATGGTTGACGTATTTGATCAGGCCGTGAACAAGTACGCTGACCGCCCCGCGTTCAGTGCCGTTGGCGCCACGCTCACCTATCGCGACCTGGACACCCAGAGCCGGAATTTTGCCGCCTGGCTGCAGAACAAGACCGACCTCAAGCCGGGCGACCGGATTGCGGTGCAAATGCCCAACGTGTCCCAGTACCCTGTCGTAGTGTTTGGGGCCATGCGCGCGGGCCTGATCGTGGTGAATACCAACCCGCTGTACACCACTCGCGAAATGGAACACCAGTTCAATGACTCCGGTGCCAAGGCGCTTGTAGTGCTGGCGAACATGGCTCATAACGCAGAGAAAGTGCTTCCTCATACCGGCATCGAGCATGTCATTGTTACCGAAATTGCCGACATGCATTCGCCGCTGAAGCGTACGCTGATGAACGCCGCCGTGAAGCACCTGAAGAAAATGGTGCCGGCATTCAGCCTGCCCCAGGCTCACAAACTCCCGGCGGTGCTCAGTGCAGGGGCCAGGGAAAAATTCTCGCCGGTGGAGTGCAAGAAAGACGACATCGCCGTTCTGCAGTACACCGGTGGCACCACCGGTGTGGCCAAGGGCGCGATGCTGACCCACGGCAATCTGGTCGCCAACCTCCTGCAAGCTCGGCCGATGATGGAAGATTCGGTGGAGGAAGGCACGGAAGTGGTTATTGCTCCGCTGCCGCTTTACCACATCTACTCGTTCACCCTGAACTGCGGCATCATGCTTGAAGCTGGCGCCCACAACGTTCTTATCCCGAACCCCCGTGATATCCCCGGGTTTGTGAAAGAGCTCAAAAACCATCGCTTCACCGCATTCCTGGGGCTGAACACGCTGTTCGTGGCGCTGTGCAACAACGAAGAATTCAAGGCCCTGGATTTCAGTGCCCTGAAACTGACGTCGTCCGGCGGCATGGCGCTGACCAGCGACACCGCGAAGATGTGGCAGCGTGTTACAGGGTGTGAAATCAGTGAAGGTTACGGCATGACTGAAACCTCTCCGGTTGTCACCTTCAATCCGAACAGCGCGATCCAGCTTGGCACCATTGGCCTGCCGATTCCCGGCACCGAAATCAAAACCATCGACGACGACGGCAACGAAACGCCTCTTGGCGAGCCCGGCGAATTGTGTGTGAAGGGGCCACAGGTGATGCGCGGATACTGGCAGCGTCCGGAAGACACCCAGAAGTCCTTCACTGACGACGGTTTCCTGCAGACGGGTGACATTGCCCTTATCCAGGAGGATGGCTACATCCGCATCGTCGACCGCAAGAAGGACATGATTATCGTGTCTGGCTTCAACGTCTTCCCCAATGAGATAGAAGACGTGGTCAGTGGTCATCCGAAAGTGGTTGAGTGTGCCGCTGTCGGTGTTCCCGATGACAAGAGTGGAGAGGCGGTTAAGGTCTACCTGGTGGCAACCGCGGAAGGTGTTACTGAAAATGAACTGAAAGAGTTCTGCCGCGAACGCCTGACCGCTTACAAGGTCCCCAAATCCTTCGTGTTCCGCGATGAACTGCCGAAGACCAACGTAGGCAAGATCCTGCGGCGCGAGCTGCGTGACGAAGCCAACAGCAAGTAACCGGTTCGTGCGGGCGGTTTAATCGCCCCGAACGGATGATGTGAACCCCGCCTCGGCGGGGTTTTTCCGTTTAATGAGGCGCGGGATATCGTTAGACTGTCGCCACGCCCGAAGCGAACCGGGTATCCAAGATCCAACAACGGTAAAACGGACCGATGACGCAAGCCCCCCCGGAACAGTCCACGAATACGCCAGACAGCAAGGCCGCCGTAAAAGCCATCATGGAGCAGTTGGATGCCTGCAACCAGTTGGAAGCCGCCCGTATTCACAAGTTGGTCGCCCGGAAAAAAGGGCGTCCGGGGCAAAAGGACCTGGAGAAGATGGCGCAATGGCTCGATCGGGGTCAGGCGCGTGTCACGGAACGCCAGGCATTGCATAAGCCGGCCACCTTTCCGTCATCGCTGCCAGTGTCTGAACGGGTCGATGATATCCGTGAGGCCATTGAACAGAACCAGGTGGTGATTATTGCCGGCGAAACCGGTTCCGGTAAGACCACCCAGATCCCCAAGATCTGCATGAACAGCGGTCGGGGTATTCGCGGGCTGATCGGCCACACCCAACCCCGCCGGATTGCCGCCCGTACCGTAGCCGGTCGTATTGCTGAAGAGCTTGGAGAGCAGACTGGCGGGCAGGTGGGGTATCAGGTACGTTTTACCGACACCACGTCCGACCAGTCGCGGGTCAAAGTCATGACCGATGGCATCCTGCTGTCGGAGGTCCAGCACGACCGGTTCCTGGATCGTTACGATACCCTGATTATTGATGAGGCCCACGAACGCAGCCTTAATATCGACTTTCTGATGGGCTACCTGCGGCAACTGTTGCCGAAACGGCCTGATCTGAAGGTCATCATCACCTCCGCCACCATCGAAGTGGAACGCTTTAGCGAGTTCTTTAGTGGCGCGCCGGTCATCGAAGTCAGCGGGCGAACCTATCCGGTAGATGTGCGTTACCGTCCTCTCACTGGCGATGAGGACGATCGGGACCAGGGTTGGACGGATGGCGTGCTGCGTGCGATGGAGGAAATCGAACAGCACGAACGTGCAGAAAAGCAGCCACCGGGCGACGTACTCGTATTCCTGCCCGGCGAGCGGGAAATTCGCAGCCTCAGCAAGGTACTGCGACACGCCGAGCTGCGCCATACCGAAGTTCTACCATTATATTCTCGGCTCAGTAACCAGGAACAGAACCGGATATTCCAGGGCCACCGGGGGCGTCGGATCGTGCTCTCCACCAACGTCGCGGAAACCTCCCTGACCGTGCCCGGCATACGCTATGTCATCGACACCGGCGTGGCCCGTATCAGCCGTTACAGCGTACGTTCCAAAATCCAGCGCCTGCCCATTGAGCCGGTGTCCCAGGCCAGCGCCAACCAGCGTGCCGGGCGCTGTGGCCGGGTTGCTCCGGGGATTTGTTTCCGGCTTTACGACGAAACCGATTTCATCAACCGGCCCGAGTACACCGACCCGGAGATCCTGCGCACCAACCTGGCCTCGGTTATTCTGCAGATGACCACCTCGGGGCTTGGGGATATCCGCCATTTCCCGTTCCTGGAGCCACCGGACCGTCGCCTGATCAACGATGGCTACAAATTGCTCGAAGAGCTTGGAGCCGTTGATGACAAGCGCCGTCTGACAAACCTTGGCCGCACCATGGCACGCCTGCCGCTGGACCCAAGGCTGGCGCGCATGCTGGTGACCTCCTCGGAACAGGGCAGTCTGGCAGAAACGTTGGTGATCATTGCCGGCCTGAGCGTTCAGGACCCGAGAGAGCGCCCCCAGGACAAACAGCAGGCTGCCGATCAGGCCCACGCGCCGTTCAACGACAAGGAGTCGGATTTCCTGACCTTGTTGAATATCTGGAATTTCTACGAGGAACAGCGCCAGGAACTGTCCCAGAATCAGCTAAAAAAGGTCTGCCAGAAGAGCTTTCTGTCGTGGATGCGGATGCGGGAGTGGCGCGACATTCACCGGCAACTGACGCTGATTTGCCGTGAGCAGAAACTGAAACTGAACAGAGATGCGGCCAGTTACGAGTCTTTGCACAAAGCCATTCTTGCGGGTTTGCTGGGCCAGGTGGCGGTGAAGCTTGAAAAGAAGGAGTATCTGGCCACCCGCAACCGTAAGGTCATGATCTTTCCGGGCTCAAAAGTGTCGAAAACCGGCCCGAAGTGGATTGTGGCGGCGGAAATTGTCGAAACCAGCCGCGTGTTTGCGCGGGTGGTGGCGAAGATTGAGCCGGAGTGGACCGAGCCCCTGGCCGGGCATGTGGTGAAGCATCACTTCTTCGAACCCCACTGGGAACAGAAACGTGGCCAGGTCATGGGCTATGAAAAGGTCAGTCTTTACGGCCTGGACATTATTGCCAAACGCCGTATTCCCTACAGTAAGGTGGACCCGGAGGAGTGTCGCAACCTGTTCATCCGCCGTGCCCTGGTGGAAGGCGACTACCAGTCCAAGGCGCCCTTTATTGCCCGTAACCGCGAACTGTTGGACACCGTTGAAAACCTGGAGCGCAAAACGCGGCGGCGGGACCTGTTGGTTGAGGACGAAGTGCTGGTGGCGTTTTATGACCAGCGGCTGCCAGCGGACATTGTTAGCGGCCGGCATTTCGAAAGCTGGTGGAAGCAGCTGAGTGCTGACCAGCTCCGTGACATGGAATTGACGGAGGCCGATATCCTCCAGCGCCCGGTGGATGAGCAGGCGGGCTCACTGTATCCGGACTACCTGGAGTGGGAAGGGGTGAGATATCCCCTGAGTTATGAGTTCGAGCCCACCAGTGAGCGCGATGGCGTTACGCTCCAGGCACCGGTGATGGCCCTGAAACAGCTTCCGGCGCGGCGGCTTGAATGGCTTGTGCCGGGGCTCTTGAGGGAGAAGTGCATCGCACTGGTCAAAGGCCTTCCGAAGGCGTTGAGGCGCAACTTTGTACCGGTACCGGATTTCGTGGATGCGGCTCTGGAAAACCTTCAGGCTTCAAACGAGCCATTGGCGCTGCAGCTGGGCGAACAGCTCCGGCGAATGACGGGTGTCAGGATTGACGCCGATGCCTGGCCACAGGAGGATCTGCCGAAGCACCTGAGAATGAATCTTCGGGTTGTTGATGATGCGGGCAAGCCCATCGCCGAGGGGCGGGAAACCGAAAAGCTGCAAAGCGAACTGGAAGGGCGGGCAGAAGCTGCGTTGTCTTCGGCAACACGCAGGGAGCCCTCGACCGAGGCTGCGAGTGCGTCAACGCGATGGGATTTCGGGTCGCTGCCCGAATCTGTCAGGACCGAAAAAGGCGGTATGGAAGTCACCGTATACCCGGCATTGGAAGACACGGGGGATTCCGTGCGCCAGACACGGTTCCTGGACCGGCTTACGGCGGAGGATGCAACTCGCAAAGCGGTGGCGCGACTGATACTGATTCGGCTGGGCAATACGCTGGAGGACATCGAGCGGAAGTTGCCGAACTTCAAGTCATCGGCGTTGATGTTCGCGCCGGTGGGCAAAGCCCGGGTGTTGCTGGATGACCTGTTGCTGGCCACGGCGATGCAGCATTTTGTGCCCGATGACGTACCCCGGGACAACAACGCGTTCGAGAACGCGTTTAACGCCGGGAGGGCGGAATTCGTACCGGCACTTGAGCAGGCTGACGAGCGGCTACACCAGGCCATGACGGGCTATCATGGCGTGATGAAACAGCTCAAGGGCAAAATCAACCTCGCGCTCGCGAACAGTATGGCGGACTTGAAGTTTCAGCTGCAAAATCTTGTGTATCCGGGTTTTATTGTTGCCACGCCGCCGGAATGGCTTGCCCATTTTGGACGCTACTTTGAGGCCGCCAGCATCCGCTTCGAGAAAATGCCCAGGGAGCTCGGGCGGGAGCGGGAGTTCCTGCACACCATGGAGCCGCTCTGGTCCCGCTATGCCAGCAAACGCGATGAGCAGCAACGTCAGGGGGTAAGGGACCCGGAGCTATTGCTCTATCGCTGGATGCTTGAGGAATTTCGGGTCTCTTTCTTTGCACAACAGCTGGGCACGGCCGTGCCGGTATCGGTCAAGCGCCTCGACAGGCAGTGGGAGCAGACGCGCGTGTAAGCCGGTCACGTTTGCGGGCAAAACGTTTAGACTGTGTTAGTATTTGGTCAATATTGGTGCAGTTAGATTGTTTGTTTTTACAACTATGACGTGGGGTTAGCGTGATTAGAGCCGTTATCAGCGGGACCGGGTTGTACACACCGCCAGCAACCATTACCAACGAAGAACTGGTGGAGGCATTCAATGCCTTCGTCGAACTTCACAACGCACGTCATGCTGACGATATTGCCAGTGGCGATCTTGAGCCCCTGCAACCGTCTTCGTCCGCTTTTATTGAAAAAGCGTCCGGCATCAAGCGTCGCCACGTGATTGACAAGCAGGGCATACTCGACCCTGAACGGATGTGCCCGAACATACCGGACCGACCCAACGAAGAAGCCTCGGTGCAATGCGAGATGGCGCTTTCAGCCTGCGAAGAGGCGCTCAAACAGGCCGGCAAGACTGCGGCCGATGTTGATGCGGTTATTGTCGCCTGCTCCAACATGCAGCGCCCATACCCGGCTATATCTGTTGAGGTTCAGGACGCGTTGGGCATCGAGGGCTTTGCCTACGACATGAACGTGGCGTGCAGTTCCGCGACCTTTGGGCTGCAGGCGGCGGCGAACGCCGTAGAGAATGGCACGGCCAGGGCGGTGCTGGTGGTTAGTCCGGAAATCTGCTCCGGCCACCTGAATTTCCGTGACCGGGACAGCCACTTCATTTTTGGCGATGCCTGCACCGCCATCCTGGTGGAAAGAGACGCCGATGTTGCGGAAGGGCAGGGTTTTGAGGTTCTTGGAACCAGCCTGCTGACCAAGTACTCCAATAACATTCGCAACAACTTTGGTTTCCTGAATCGGGGCGATAAAGAGGGCATTAACAAGCCGGACAAGCTGTTCGTGCAACAGGGGCGCAAGGTGTTCAAGGAAGTGTCGCCGTTGGTGGCGGAAACGATCCTCAAACAGCTGTCCAGCCTGTCGTTGTCGCCAGATGACCTCAAGCGAATGTGGCTGCACCAGGCCAACCTGAATATGAACCAACTGATCGCCCGCAAGGTGTTGGGGCGCGACGCGGACACGAAAGAGGCGCCGGTCATTCTGGATGAGTACGCCAACACCAGCTCCGCTGGCTCGATCATTGCGTTCCACAAACACAAGGACGACTTTGGCGCTGGTGAACTGGGCGTGATCTGTTCGTTTGGTGCAGGCTATTCCATCGGCAGCGTTGTGGTTCGCCGCCGATAGGGTCTGGGGTGGCGATAGGCGGTCTTAACTGGCCGCCAACGCCCTGAGCTTGTCAGGCAGCGCCATCGACGTGCGTTTGGTGCGGTCAAACCAGACAATTTTCGCATAGCCTTCCGCGTAGAGTGTGCCGGTCTCGGTATCGGTCAGCGTATGATAGGTATCGAGGCTGGTATTGCCGGCTTTGTCGGCGTATGTTCTGACCTCAACCGTTGCCGGATGGGCCAGTTCCTTCAGAAAGGTGGCGCTGGTCTTTATAATGACCGGACCGTCGGGGTCGTTTTCCGCGCCCAGCTCCAGGGACGCCAGCCAGGTGATGCGGGCTTCCTCGAAAAAGCGGAAATAAACCGTATTGTTGGCATGGCCGTATGCGTCCATATCTCCCCAGCGCAAAGGCATGGAGAGTGTGCTAACCAGATTCCCGGGTACTGACATCGGGGCTACTCCTGAAGCAAGGGGTTAATAATAAAAAAGCAGAGCGCCGGTATTTTCGACGAACAGTAACAGTTTTAACAACCTCAGGTCTGACGATGAGAGACATTTTTTTCCGGCACCCAGCAATCGGCGCCCTGATTTTTATCTGCCTGTTTTCAGGCAATGCGGTCGCGCAAACCGTGCAGCCAGTCGATCCTGACATGGCAGAACGAAAGCTTGATGCCCCTCCGAGCGAGGTCGATCCCTATGAGGACTGGAACCGGAAGGTCTATGGCTTCAACGAAACCATCGACAACTGGTTCCTCCGCCCTGTTGCGAAAGGGTACCGCACCGTCATGCCAGGCTTTGCGGACCGTGCTGTCACCAATTTCTTCAACAACCTGACTGAAATACGTAACTTCGCCAACAGTATCTTCCAATTGAAGGGAGAGTCTGCCGTCGTGGCGGCGGGTAGGTTTACCTACAATACGGTTTTTGGTCTGGGCGGGTTGATTGATGTGGCTACCATGTTCGATTTGCCTGAGCGTCCAGAAGACTTTGGCCAGACCTTGGGCTACTGGGGCACGGGCTCTGGACCTTACCTGATGCTGCCGTTTTTGGGGCCTTCGAATCCCCGGGACTTTGGTGGGTTTGTATCCGACAACCTGTTGTTGCCCTCAGCCTGGGACCTGGCTGAAACGCCGGATGTCTATTATGCGAGGGCGCTTCAGATTGTTGACAAGCGTGCCGATCTGATCCCTGCGGAAGGGTTCATCTCAGGTGACGGCTATACGTTCGTGAGGAACGCGTACCTGCAACGGCGGGCTTACCTGATCAACGATGGCAGAACCGTAGACGATCCATTTGCCAGCGATGACGATGAGGATTTGATGCTCGAGGATTTCTGACGCATCGAATCGGCTGGAACAACGGAGGTTTACCAGATGGTTGATGACCGTATCCGGAAATTCCGCAAGATGCTGGCGGAGGCGCCCAATTACGAAGTCTGGAAGGCTGCAGCGCTGGAGCTGGATTTCCTTGAGGGCAATGTGGAGTGGAAAGAGGAGTTTGGCTCCGACCTTTACCATTACGAGCTCATCTACGACCGGCTCAGCAACCTCCGCACCTACCGGCATCAGAATGATTTCGAGCGCCTGAAGCGTGCATTGAGAGAAGGGCTTCATCACGACCTGGGCAATATGGGCAATACGGCCCTGTATACCCGCTCCCGGGTTGGCACCAAGCATCTGATCGATGAGTACATCACCCAGGTGTGCGAATCGCTGGATTTCCTGTGCGACACCAAGGTGCCGGGATTCCCAGTGGCCGAGAAGCTGCAGTTCTTCCGCGATACCCTGACCAGTTATGGCCGCCCGGCTTTGCTGCTCAGCGGCGGTGCCACGCTGGGCATGTTCCATTTCGGCGTTATAAAGGCACTCTGGGAAAAAGGGTTGTTGCCGCAGGTCATTGCCGGCTCCAGCATCGGCGCCATTATCGCTGGCATACTGGGTGTCCACAGCGATGCGGACATACCGGACATGCTGGTGCCTGAAAACCACGACATGAGGGCCTGGAAATGGCGAGGGCTGTTCAGTGCCATCCGGGGTGACGGCCTGATGGATCAGGAGCAGTTAAAGGCGTGCCTGCGTGCCAATATCGGGGAATACACCTTTGAGGAAGCGTTCCAGAAGACCGGGCGTTCCATCAACGTCAGTGTGTCACCGGTCCAGACCCACCAGAAAGCCCGTTTGTTGTGTGGCTACACGTCACCCTATCTGTTGGTCTGGAGTGCCGTGCTGGCCAGCGCGGCAGTGCCGGGCATCTTCCCGCCGGTACCGCTGATGAAGAAGGACATTCAGGGCAACGTGCTGCCCTACATGTCGCGGCTGAAGTTCGTGGACGGGTCGGTGGTCAGCGACTTGCCCATCGAACGGCTGATGCACCTTTACGACGTGAACTTCACCATTGTCAGCCAGACCAACCCCCATGTGGTGCCTTTTCTGAACCGGCGAGGCCGGGATGAAAAGATCAATGTCGCCAATCTGCCGATGCACCTGCTGAAATCGGAAATCCAGTTCCATGGCCAGGGCCTGTTCGATTATCTGCGAAAACGCGTTCAGCCGGAAATGCTTCGGCAGGTAGCGGGCCAGATGTACACCATTATGGGACAGCGCTATTCCGGGGATGTCACCATCTCGCCGACGTATCGTCTTCGTGACTACCGTCGCATGTTATCCAACCCCGATCCGGCATGGGTCCGGGAGATGATATTGCAGGGCGAGCGTGCGACCTGGCCCAAGATTTCGATGATTCGCTCCCACGCCAGAATCTCCAAAACCCTGGAGCGATGCATTCGCCGGTTGAAATCCGAACAGCGCCGCTCCACAGCCGAACTGAGACTGGTAAGCAATGCGGATTCCGGCGCTTCATGAGATGACAGCCCCGGGAGCCGGGCGGTATGATACCGCGATAGCCGGGGAGCCCGATGGCGGCTCCCGCAAGCTCCGCCTGAGCACCTGACTGGACACGCATGTACTACGATTTCTTCGGTTTTCGGGAGCCCCCGTTTTCGATAGCCCCGGACCCCCGCTATCTGTATCTGAGCGAACGCCATAAAGAAGCGCTGGCGCATCTGATGTATGGCGTACAGGGGCAGGGCGGTTTTATCGTGATCACCGGAGAGGTCGGCACGGGCAAGACCACTGTCAGCCGCTGTTTCATCGAGAATGTGCCGGATCATGTAGACATTGCACTGATCCTCAATCCCAGGTTGTCTGCCCGTGAGCTGTTGTCATCCATCTGCGATGAGCTTGAGATTGCCCATCCGGTCGGATCATCCATCAAGGAACTGGTGGGACTGATCAACGATGACCTGCTCAAGGCCCATGCAGCGGGCCGCCATAAGGTTCTGATGATTGATGAAGCCCAGAACCTGTCCGCCGAAGTGCTTGAACAGCTCCGATTGCTGACCAATCTCGAAACCGCTGAGAAAAAACTGCTGCAGATTGTGTTGCTGGGACAACCTGAACTGCAGGAGATTCTGGGGCTACCAGAGCTCCGCCAGTTAAATCAGCGGGTAACGGCCCGTTATCACCTCGACGCCCTGGGTCGAGCAGAGATAGAGGCTTACCTGCGTTACCGGCTCAGCGTGGCAGGCCTCCGGGGCGAGATCTTTACTGATCGCGCGATCCGGGCTTTGTACCGCGCCAGTCATGGTGTACCGCGACTGATTAACCTGATCAGTGACCGTGCATTGCTGGGCGCCTACGCCGAAGGCGAGCACCAGATCACTGCTCCCCATATCCGTAACGCTGCCCGGGAAGTGAACGGCCAGAATCTGCCCAGGCGCGCTGGGCAGTCTCGAAAGTCCCATGCGCTGATGTTGGCTGCAGCCCTGCTGATGGCCATCATCATGACCACGTGGCTGTTCATAGGGCTTCCGGGGAGCGGTGGACCCGAGCCCGATGCTGTCGCCGAAAATCAGGGAAGGTCCCTTACTGGCGCCATCGAACGGGTCGAGCTGGATATGCCTGTTGTCGAGTTGTCGGAAAAGCTTCCCGAAGCCAGTGAGCAGACCAGTGACTCACGCGAGGAGGAACCACTGCCCGAATTTGAGTTCCCGGACCAGACCATCTCTTTGCCAGTGGCTTTTCGCGAGCTGTTTGAACTATGGGGGTTGGAATACCGCGCCTCGGAAAGCCCAGTGGCGTGTGAGTTTGCCGAGGGGCAGGGACTGCGTTGCCTGCAGAACAAGGGTGCACGCCGAAGCCTGGAGTTTCTGGACCGGCCGGCGATACTTCAGCTTCGCAACGGCAATGGGGACAGTCACTATGCGGTCCTGAGCGGCCTCCAGGATAATCGCGCCACTATCGAACTCCCGAGTGGTCGCCGGGAGGTCACCTTCTCCAGCCTGGAGCCCTATTGGTTTGGCGAATTTACCGTACTTTGGGAAGCGCCCGCCTACATTTTGGGCGATGCGTCCGGTAGTGCTCAGGGTAATGAAAGGGTGGCCGAGCAGATCTGGATGGGCTCAAGAATGATGGAGCTCGCCAGCCGATACGCCGAAAGCCGGCAGGAAGAGAGCCGCGTCAACCGTATGCCGATCGAAGAGCAGGTCCGCTGGTACCAGCAGCAAAGAGGCCTGACGGTCGATGGCATTGCCGGTGCCATGACCATCATCCAGATGAATAACGACCTGGAATCTGCCGTGCCCCGGCTGACGTCCGGAAGGATGGTGAACTGACATGTCCTATATCCTTGATGCTCTCCGCAAATCCGAAACTGAAAGACGGCAGGGTCGGATTCCGGACCTTGGCCAGCAGGTACAGCTGATCCACAAACCACGGAAAAAATCGATTCCGATTCTGGTGTGGGTTGCGCTGGGGCTGGTGCTCAACGCGGCTGTATTGGCCTGGATCTTCTGGCCCCAGGGGCGTCAGGCTTCCCTGACGGATCAAACAATCCCGTCGGCTGGCGTGGCTGCGCCCGCACCCACACCCACCGTTGAACCGGTTATAGTTGATGACAAGCCGGAACCTGCGGGCCAGGTATCGACGCCCGAACGTGTACAATCGCCGCCGACCCGTGACACGCTCGAGGGTGCTATCGAGATTCCAACACCGGGAGCGAATACCGACTCTCCAGTGGATGCGGTAGCGGAAACCGGTGACGAGAATGAGCGGGAGCGACCCACGGTGATTGTGCCCACGCCGCGAACGCCAAGTGCTGTCAATCCCAGCGAGCGGGACGGTGTCACCGCACAGACGGCGCCGCACCTTGTAGAGCTTCCACTTTCCTTCCAGAAAAGGGTGCCAGACCTGATTTTTAACAGCCATATCTATGCGTCCGAGCCGTCGGCCCGCCGGGTCATGATCAATGACAACTACCTGCGCCCCGGAGAGTCGTTTTCCGGTATCACTGTCGAACGGATTACCGAGGAAGGCGTGGAGCTGAGCATGGATGGCCGTCGCTTCCGGGTGGGTGTGGTTCGCAACTGGGTGAGCCCCGACTGATGGCACTCACCGAGGACGTCAAACAGCAGATTCAGCAGACCTACCGTGACGTGTTGGCCGGCAAGGACATCCGTGCCCGCTATGGCCAGCGCCTGATGATCGCCGAGATTGCCCGCTACATGGGCGAGATCACCGAGAATGACGGCCAGCGCACCTCTCCAGCCGGCACCTGCGTGGTGGAGGCGGGCACAGGCACGGGCAAGACCCTGGCCTATTTGATTGCCGCCATTCCGGTGGCCCGTGCCCTTGGCAAGACACTGGTGATATCAACAGCGACCGTTGCCCTGCAGGATCAGATCGTCCACAAAGACCTTCCGGACCTGAAAAAGCACAGCAAACTGGATTTTACCTGGACCCTTGCCAAAGGTCGTGGCCGCTACTTGTGTATGTCTCGTCTCGAAGCTCGCCTGCATGACGAGGGTAACGGCGACAGCGATACCATGCCGCTGTTCCTGCTGGATGGGCCCGGCAAGGAAGAACCCGGCACCCGGGCCTATTTTGAAGACATGCTGGCCAGTTACGGGTCCCGGAAGTGGGACGGTGATCGCGACCATTGGCCGGATCAGATACCCGATGACATCTGGCGCCAGGTCACCACCGACCATCGTCAATGTACCAATCGCCACTGTAGCTATTTCGACAGCTGTGCCTTCTTCGACGCCCGAAAAGACCTCGATGATGCCGACATCGTGGTGGCTAACCACGACCTGGTGCTGGCAGACCTTGCCCTTGGCGGTGGTGCCATTCTGCCGGAGCCGGAAAATGCATTGTTTATCTTTGATGAGGCACATCACCTGCCGGACAAGGCACTGAATCACTTTGCGGCGTCGGTGCCGCTGAATGCCACGCGGCAATGGCTCAAGCAGCTATCCCAGGCACTGGGAAAGATGCAGCCGTTCCTCACGCCCGGCACCCAGGCCGCGAAGACCATCGACAGGATCAGTTCCGCCTCCCGTGAAGTGGATATATGTCTGACGAGGGTATACGACGAGGCCGAACAGAATACCGGTTGGGAGTTCAATGAGGAGCGACGCTCCGCCCAGTGGCGCTACCCGGAGGGCGAATTGCCCGAGGTGCTTGCCGGCCTGGCGGTGGAAACCCGGGTGGCGACGGCCACCCTGGTTCGCCAGCTTGGTGTGATGGTGGACGAATTACAGACGGCCTTCGATGAACGCAAGGCCAGCGATGTCGACCGCGATACGGCGGAATCCTGGTATCCGGTGATTGGATCGTTCCACAGCCGTGCTGAGGACCAACTGCGGTTGTGGGTCGCGTGGTGTGATAATCCGGGCCAACCGGCCAGTGAGCCGGCAGAAGGTGAGGAATCAGCGCCTGAGCCTAAGAAGCGGTCCGGGCCACCGGCCGCCCGTTGGTCGGTGCGACAGCGCTGGGAACACGCGGAAGACATTACGCTCTACAGTAGCCCGGTGCTGGCGGATAATCTGCTTTATTCCAGGCTCTGGTCGCGGGCCTATGGCGCTGTGTTGACCAGTGCAACCCTGACCGCCCTTGGGCGCTTTGATCGGCTCAAGGCCAGAGCAGGTTTGCCCGAAGCCAGCCGCTTCGTGGTGGTGCCCAGTTCCTTCCGCTATGGCGAAATGGCAACCGTGGAAGTGCCGGCCATGACCGCCATGCCCACGGACGATAGCTTTACGGACCAGGTGGTGTCGCGGCTACCGGCCTTGTGGGCCGGGGAGAAGGCGACACTGGTACTGTTTACCTCCAGGCGCCAGATGCAGTTGGTGCGGGATGCCCTGGTGCCGGAATACCCGGATCTGATCACCACTCAGGACGATATGGCCAAGGGCGAGGTCCTGCGCCGCCATTGCAGCCGTGTAGATGAGGGGCTGCCCAGTGTGTTGTTCGGTGTGGCAAGTTTTGCAGAGGGCATTGACCTGCCTGGCAAGTACCTGAGCCATGTGGTGATTACCCGACTGCCGTTTTCGGTACCGGATGATCCCATCGAAGCCAGCCTGGCGGAATGGGTGACGCACCGCGGCGGTAACCCGTTCATGGAAATAACCGTACCCGACGCCTCCATCAAACTGGTGCAGGCCGTTGGTCGCCTGCTACGGACCGAGTCGGACACCGGCCGCGTCACCATCCTTGATCGTCGCATCATCGCCCGTCGATACGGGCAGTTGTTGTTGGACGCATTACCGCCTTTCCGGCGAATCATAGAGCCCTGATCAATAGAGCCCTGATAAAAAGAGAGCCATAAAAAAAGAGCCAACCCATGTGGGTGGCTCTTATAGAGTGGGTCCTTATCGAACCCGGGCGTCGAAACAACGCGGAACAAGAAGTCTGAAGGCCTGAAGTTTCAGAAATCTTACCGAGGTTTCCCTCAGCGTTGGGAGCATAGTAAGGGAGGAGGGGGCGTATCCGGATCGTCCAAAGGGCGTAGTGGGCGTATAAAATTCGACAAAAGTGTGATGCGCGTCACAAAAGTTGCCCGAAAGACAGCTTCAGTGAGTCAAGAGTCAGGCCAGTAGCCGAAGTTCCCTTGCTCTTGCCAACGCCTCGGTGCGGGATCCGACTGCAAGCTTGCCGTAAAGGTTGCGAATGTGGGCTTTTACGGTGGTAGGCGCCACCCCCATCGTGTTTGCGATGTCCTTGTTGGCGAGGCCCTGATTGATGAGATCCAGCACTTCCAGTTCCCGCTGACTCAGGGGTTCGGGGAGATCTGTGTTGCCCGGGGCTGCCTGCGTATCCCTCTGCGAGTCTTCCGGCTCTGTTTCAGCGGTTTCTGCCTCTGCCAGTTCCGAGAGCATGGCTGTGACCCGGCTGTTCCAGCGGCCCGGCGCCTTGAGAACCGGCAGCGCTCTACACAGCTGGCGGATGGTAGGACTCTCCTCCGCAAGCAGGCGCATGAATCCGGCCTCTGATGCCCGCTGGACGGCCTGGGCCAGCATCTGTTCCGCTTCTATCGTTTTACCTTCGGCGAACAGCGCCTCGCTGTAGACCAACTGGATTTCCACCAGATGGCGGTAGTGCTGATCCTGCTCTGCGCTGAGTCGGAGGGGGGCCAAAGTTGCCATGGCGTCGCCCGGGCGGCCCAGCGCCACCTGAACACGGGCGATGCTAATTTGGTTCTGTTCCCGGTTCAGCGGATTGGTGAACCGGTCAGTGCTCACCTGTTGCACCCATTTTTTCGCCAGATCCAGATGACCGGTGGCGAGATAGCAACGAGCCAGCATGGCGGAGCATGCTGGAGGCTCGAACAGGATGTGGTCCCGACGACGTCTTGCAACGCTGGCGGCATCTTCCAGTGCTTCCATCGCTTCCTGGTAGCGCCCTTCACTGAAGGCCAGGTGGCCACGCACGTACTGGATAACCACGTGCTGCCCCGGTTCGGTGCCATTGTTGACATGGTCCAGCAGCGGGGCCAGGTAGGAGGCGGCCAACTGGGGTTCGTTTCTCTCCCGGTAAATCTCGATCAGGGCGCTGTTTTGCCAGCATGAAATTAACATGGGCTGGCGTGGGTCGCTGTGGTGCTGGTCGACCCATTGCCGCACACGGGTGCAGGTATCCAGGGCTTCGTCGATATCTCCGCGGTTGTACTGAATCCATGCAAGCAGGCCGCCGCTTGAGAGTACGGTACTGGGTTTGCGCTCCAGTTCCCCATAACGCACAGCGGAGGTCAGGGCGTCCTCGGCGGCTGCCAGGTCCCCCTTACCGTAATAGTCCAGTCCGACTCCGTAATAGGTCACGGATTTCAAGGGGATGCGGGTGTGGTCAATGTCACGCAATACCTGCTGGGTCAGGTCGCTGGCGCTTTTATCGTCGCTTTTTGATCGCGCGAGATAAGAGCGGATCAGTGAAATCTCACTCTGCAGGCCCAGGGCGCCCTCGGCATCGGGGTGGGAATCGGCCACCTGTTGGTCGAGCATGTCTTCCAGTTCGCCCAGGAGGGGCTCCAGCACGTCTACCCGGTTGGCGAAAAACAGCGCCCACACTCTCAGCATCAACAGTTGTGGGCTGTCCTGCAGAGTGTTGGCGGGCAGGGAATCCAGCCAGCTCAGCACCGGAAGATGAAAACCGCCGTGGATCAGGTTGTTGCCGTGTTCAGCCAGTACCTTTGCGAGCCAGGGCCAGTCCTGATGCTGGACAATCTGGGAAATGCCTTCCTGAACGTGGCCATGGACCAGTAACCAGTGGACTGCTCGCTGCCATTGCTTTTCGGTATCTTCCGGTTTGAACTGTCTCACCCGTTGTAACAGCGCGTCCCGGAACAGGTCGTGATAACGGAACCATTCATTGTGGGTATCCAGCGGGATCAGGAACAGATTTTCACGCAGCAGCTGTTCCAGCAGGACCTGACTGTTGGTGGTGCCGCGAACGGCGTCGCAGAGTGAGGCACACAGCCGGGGACAGCAGGCGGTGTCGAGCAGGAAGTCGCGCACCGGCGCAGGTTGCTGCTCCAGCACCTCTGTCAGCACATAATCACTGATGCGGCGCTCGTCCAAATCGATGCGTTGGTGACCCGTTCCAGGTTTTTGATCGTCAATGCTGCCGCCGGACAGCGCGGACAATTGCATGGCGGCAACCCAACCCTCAGTTTTACTGCAGATCCTGCGAATTTCCTGCTCGGAGAGTTCGAGCCCCATGGTGTCGTGGAAGAAGCGCTGGCACTCCTCCTCGGAGAATGCCAGCAGCCCCGGGTGTATGTCCTCCACCCAGCGGCGCACCCGCCAGCGTGAAAGCGGCAGGGCTGGTTCGGTGCGGGATGCCAGGGTCACCAGGACCCCTGGCGGCAGGTAGTCCATGAAATATGACACCTGGCGCTGTAATTGTGGGTCGCGGATAAAATGATAGTCGTCCAGGACCAGCGACCAGGGTGCGCCATCGGCGGCGAGAACGTTAATCAGCCCGGTAATGGGGCCTTCCAGTTCCTGGAGGCTGCAATGGCTGAGTTGTTGACGGCATTGCTCCAGACCTGCGAGGCCATTGTGTTCAAACGCCCCCACCACGTACTGCCAGAATCGGCGGGGCTCGTCATCATGCTCATCCAGGGATAGCCAGGCAACGGTAGACGGTGACTGGGAGCACCATTGGCTGACCAGTGTGGTCTTGCCAAAACCCGCTGGTGCCACCACCAGATTCAACCGCTTGGCACCGTCCGGCTGCAGCAGGGCGCTCAGGCGATCCCGTTGTACCGAACGGGGATCCGCGGTTGGTCTGAGGAATTTGGTGGTTAACAGCATCGTTTCCCTGAATGCCCGTAAATGTTTCGATAACGGATTGTGTGCTTTGTCACAGTTAAGTCAAGGGCCGCAAAGACAAATGACGCTGTCGTCATGCTGCGTTCTGGCGTTTTTGGTCTAAACTGTGTTGGAAGGGATTCTGTATACTCAATAAGAATGAAAAATCACGTTTTTATGCGTATTCTTCTAATAAGAGCAGCGTATACATGCCCGGTCTGTACCGGGCCTTATGGGGAGCGACAGGGTAGATGAAATTACAACAGTTGCGCTATATCTGGGAAGTTGCGCACCATGATCTCAACGTATCCGCCACTGCCCAGAGTCTTTTTACTTCACAGCCGGGAATATCCAAGCAGATCCGTCTTCTGGAAGACGAACTGGGCCTGGAAGTGTTTGCCCGCAGCGGCAAACACCTCACCCGTATCACACCGGGCGGCGAGATCATCATCCGTGAGGCCGGTGAGATATTGCGCCGTGTGGAAGGTATCAAGAAGATTGCGCAGGAGTTCAGTAACCAGCGCAAGGGCGACCTGAGCATTGCCACCACCCATACCCAGGCCCGCTATGCGCTACCGCCGATCATTCAGGGCTTTATCGAGTCCTACCCCGAGGTGTCCCTGCACATGCACCAGGGAACTCCCATGCAGATTTCAGAAATGGCCGCCAATGGCGCGGTGGATTTTGCCATTGCCACCGAGGCCATGGAGTTGTTCAACGACCTGATCATGATGCCGTGCTACAAATGGAACCGGAGCATCATTGTGCCGAAAGATCACCCTTTGGCGCAGAAATCCGAACTGACGTTGCCGGATCTTGCCGAATTTCCGCTGGTCACCTACGTGTTTGGCTTTACCGGCCGTTCGAAGCTGGACGAGGCGTTCCAGGCTCACGGATTGACCCCAAAAGTGGTGTTTACCGCCGCCGATGCCGATGTGATCAAGACGTATGTGCGGCTGGGTCTTGGGGTTGGCATCATCGCCAGCATGGCGTTCGACGAGCAGAATGACCCCGATCTTGTCTGCCTGGACGCCAGTCAACTCTTCCGTCCGAGCGTGACCCGGATTGGCTTCCGCAAGGGGACGTTCCTGCGCGGTTATATGTACGATTTCATCCAGCGATTTGCACCACACCTGACCCGTGAGCGGGTGGATGAGGCCGTGACTCACCAGGGCAGCAGGGCGGAGATCGAGGAACTGTTCAACGACATCGATCTACCGACCTACTGACGGCCCGGGAAAGATTATTCGCGGGCAATCAGGTTTCCGGCGTGTAGGCCACATTCCTTCTGCGTGGCTTCTTCCCACCACCAGCGGCCCTCGCGCTCGTGCTGTCCTGGCAGGATAGGGCGTGTGCAGGGTTCGCAGCCAATGCTGACAAAGCCCTTTTCGTGCAGTTTGTTGTAGGGGGCTTCCGTCATACGGATATAGTCCCAGACTTCCTTCGAGCTCCAGTTCGCCAGCGGATTAAACTTTACCAGCGTTTTCTCGTCCGTAGAGAAGGCGTCGTCAATCTGTACCACAGGCACGTCATTGCGGGTACCGGGGCTCTGGTCCTTGCGCTGGCCGGTAATCCACGCATCAACCGTGGCCAGTTTTCGCCGTAACGGATTGACCTTGCGGATACCGCAGCATTCGCCATGGCCGTCTTCATAGAAACTGAACATGCCCTTGCGGGTGACCAGATCCTGCACTTCCGCAGCATCGGGGAACATCACCTCAATGTTAATGCCATAGTGCTCGCGGACCCGATCAATGAACTGATAGGTTTCCGGGTGAAGGCGCGCCGTATCCAGGGTGAATACCTGAAGGTTGTCGGTCAGCTTATGGGCCAACTCAATCAGTGCGACGTCTTCCGCACCGCTGAAGGAAATGGCAATGTTGTCGTACTTCGCCAGAGCGGCCTGGAGGATAGCCCTGGGGCTCGCGCCTTCAAGCTCGGCCTGTAACTGTGCAATGTCCGTCATTTGAAAGGATCACCTGGAGTGTAAATGTGTGATAAATCTACCATTAACCGGCAACAGTCTGAAGGAATGGGGGAGTATATCGTTATAGCCGCACAGATGTACGATGCATTCCGCCCCGGTTTTTCTTATCATACCGCCTGATTCCAATCCCCGGCGGCCTTCGCCGGGCTGACCAGCGTTCAACTATCAGGAGACCATTGTGGAACTCGCGTGCCTTGACCTTGAAGGAGTATTGATCCCGGAAATCTGGATCGCGTTTGCGGAAAAAACCGGCATTGAGGAGCTCAAGGCGACCACCCGCGACATTCCCGATTACGACGTACTGATGCAGCAGCGCCTGAAACTGCTGGACCAACACGGCTATGGCCTGCCGCAGATCCAGGAAGTGATCGGCGAGCTGGACCCACTGCCCGGCGCACGGGAGTTCCTGGATTGGCTGCGGGAGCGGTTCCAGGTGGTGATTCTTTCCGACACCTTCTATGAATTCGCCATGCCGCTGATGGCCAAGCTGGGCTATCCGGCACTGCTGTGCCACAAGCTGGAAGTAAACGAAGACGGCAGGATTACCGATTATCTGCTACGCCAGCGTGACCCCAAGCGTCAGTCAGTGCGTGCCTTCCAGCTGCTGAACTACCGTGTTATTGCGGCGGGTGATTCCTACAACGACACCACCATGCTGGGCCAGGCGGAAGCGGGCATCCTGTTCCATGCGCCGAAGAACGTGATCGAGGAGTTCCCCCAGTTCCCGGCGGTACATACGTTTGAAGAGCTTAAGGGCGAGTTCCTGAAGGCCAGCGCCATCCATAACGGATAGCGCGGACAAGAGGCCGGGGCAAGCTCTTTGTCCTGGCTTTTCCTCCTTTGCAATTTGCTCTCTATAGCGCTTCCAGTACGCTCATCAGCTTCTGAACCTTGTCCACGGATTCCCGGTACTCATCATCCGGGTCTGAATCCGCGACGATGCCACATCCCGCCCAGCAGTGAATCTTTCCTTCCGAATCCGTCATCAGGGTTCGGATTGCGATATTGCTCTCCAGGTTATTGGAAAAATCCCAACGGAAGACCGAGCCGCAGTAGGGCCCGCGACGATGGGGTTCCAGGTCGTCGATGATCTCCATCGCCCTGCGTTTGGGTGCACCCGTGATAGAGCCCCCGGGGAAGGCAGAGAGAAGGGCTTTAAACGGTGTGTTCTCTGGTTGCAGCCGGCCTTCCACCGTGCTGACCAGTTGATGGACGTTTTCATAGCTCTCGATACTGAAAAGCTGTGGCACCGAGACGGAAAACGGCTCGCAGAATCGCGACAGGTCGTTGCGAATCAAGTCCACGATCATCAGGTTTTCGGCCCGGTCCTTTTCAGCGGCGGCCAGGGATTCGGCAATCCGCTGGTCGTTCTCCGGCGAGTTCAGATCCCGGGGCCGGGTACCCTTGATGGGTTTGCTGATGACCCTGTTGCCATCTTCAATGCTCAGGAACAGCTCTGGTGAAATGCTGAGGACCTGATAGGAACCAGCGTTGATGTACGCAGCGTGGGGGACCGGAACGGCCTGGCACAAAGCCCGGAACGCTGTGTACGGGTCGCCCTGGTAGCCGCCGGTGTACTTGTTGGACAGGTTGACCTGATAGCAATCCCCGGCATGGATATAGCCAAGCACCCGGGATACGCCATTGCGGTAGTGTTCGGCGGGTTGGTCGGCTGTAAATCCCGGGCTGATGTGAAAAGGAGTAGGGCGCGTCGGCTTTTCGCCGGTGAGGTTCAGCACCCGTTCACGGGTTCGGTCGTCACACTCGGGATGAAAATCGAGCCTGGGCGAATTGGCACCCGAAACATCCAGCGTCAGTTGCCAGAGGTAGAGCCCGACATAGCCATAGTCCCCCGCGCTGGCCTCGCCGGAGAATCCCGGCACCGTGTGGTTTCCAGCTTCGTAGAACAACGTGCCCATGATGCCGCCTGCCAATTCCCGGCCCTGCTCTTGGGCCAGTCCCGCCCACGCCTGATCCAGCTCTTCCGCCAGGCATGAAAAGGCGAGTGCATCTTTGGGTATCGGCCAATGCTTTATCGGGAACGCCGTAATGATCCGCCGTTGCCTGCCGGCGTCGGTGTAGTCGATAAACCCATGTTGGCTGCTGATCTGTGAAACGAGGCGTTCTGCCTCTTCCGCACTTAATGTTTTCACGATGTTACATACTTAACAAAATCTTGCATGGGTTCACGGTAGCCTGTGCGGCAAGTCACCTGATTTCGGGCTTGGGAAGGCTTGGGCCGGTGCATTCTAAACAATAATCCTAAGGGCAGTAACCAGTATGAAGACTTGTAACGGCATTGGTAAGCGATTTGTTTTGGCTATGATCGCAGGGTTTGCGTTTTCCACAGAGGTGTTGGCGCAGGATGCGATTGATCGGGAGGACCATGTGCTGTCGGATGGCAAGCTGGACGATAAGGATCTGGCGGCGGTCGTCGCGGTTGCGCAGCGACACCTCACGGAACTGACCGACTCGGTGGTTAAAAACGCCGGTACAGAACTTGAGGAAGCCGGCATTTTCCGTCCAATGGCGTTCATGGTGATGAAGTCCGACAAGGTCCAGCAAATGAGGCTGGAGGAAAAGGCTGAGGAAGCACCGGGGCAGGTCAAGGTACTGATGTATCGCGCAGGTCTGAAATCGATTGCCCGCCGCGGGGAAATCCATGCGTCTGCGATCGCATACCCAGGCAGCGTTGAGAAAGATGGAGAAACCATCCGTGCGCTGGTTCTTGAACACGAACATCGTCTTGGCATCTCGGGTTTCAAGCTGATCCCCATCAACCTTGAGAACGGAAAAGCCAGCTTTGGAAAACCAATGTCGCAGGAAAAGCCGTTCCAGATTTTTTACGACGACAAGGGTGAGGGAGATTCTTCAACTAGCTGATATTAAAGAGTATATCGGTCAATTATTACGAACCGAGTTGTTTTGTGACAATTTGTGAATGCATTCACGGAACCAGACTGTAAAACAATCTTAAATGGAGTGGTGAGGTTGAGCCTCACAACAAGGTTAAAACGTTCAACCGGATAACAATAAGTTCAATCAAGGAGAACAATATGAAAGGCCTGAAGAAAATTGCACTGGCAACAGCTGTTGCTGCTGCGCCCTTCGCCGCTCAAGCCGAGCTGCAGGCGATGGACGACAGCATGATGGGTAACGTCACCGGTCAGGCCGGTGTGACCATCGAGCTGGAAACCCAGGTAAGTATCGGTCAGTTCACCTACACGGACGAAGGCACCTTCGCCGTTAAGGACATTGAGCTGGGTGGTGCGTTGGCCAGTAGCTCACAGTCTGCTGCAGACTATGCTGCGGCTACCGGCGCCGGCGCTCTGTTGGACCAACTGAAAATTGACATCGACATCGCTGACGATGGCGACGCGATCATTCACGTTGGCTCTCTCCAGACTGATGGCAGTGGTAACCCGATTCCCATCGACTGGGGTATGACTGCAGGCTCCATGGAGCTTGAAGGTAACGGCGGTGAAAACACCGTTCTCGTTTCCAACATGGACGCATGGGGTCTTCTCGGCGCTCTGGACATCGTTGTCGACACTGACGACGTAGATGGCCAGGCTGGTACTGGTACCCTGAACATTGACGCAGCGTTCACCGTTGAAGAAATGAGCTTCGACGTTGACTTCCTGGGTGTTGGCATCGCTGGCATGACCATCAAGGGCTCTGAGTCCGGCGGTGAAGCACTTGGTGCAGCCGGCCTTGCTCAGATCTTTGGTGAAGATCCTGCCAACCTGACTCCGGAAGAGCAGCGTAAAGTTGGTCTGGCTCAGGCTGGCTTCGCGATTGTTGGTCTGGACATCTACAAAGGCGACGGCCTGGGCGCTTCCACAGCGACTGGCGTACTGCGTGTAGATGTTGATGACGTCCTGATGGACATCAACGTTGCCGAAACCAACATCGGCGGTGCAAACATCGGTACCATCGGTATCGACAACCTGCACATCAGCAACACCAAGCTGGCTGTATACGGTCACTAAGCTGATCGCATAACACCTTTGGTGTGAACGCCCCGCGCTGCGGGGCGTTTTTTTATGCCGGTCAAAAAAGTACTGGTAAAAAAAGCGGTGACTCGCAAGGAGTCACCGCTTTTTATGTTTCGGACCTGTAGAGATAGTCTTAGCGATCCGGCACCGCTATAGACAGATCAAACCCACCGCCAGGACGGGGTGTTAATGTGATCGGGCCTTCGTTAATGCCATGGGGCACCTGGATCGTATCAATACCCGGCGGGTTGCCAATGGTGAAGTTCAGGTTCTGGCCGTCAAACCCAACGCCCAGTTGATCGTTCAGAAAGGTCTGGCTGAATGGCTCGTCGGGTATTTGGGCCTGCTGTCCGAAAATAATGGGCGGAATGGTTGGGGTGAACTCCGCTGGGGGCTGCACCCGGGCGAGTTCTTCCTGGGGCAGCAGCAGAGCGCGCCGGAGGAACTCCTCTTCCGCGCTCTCAAGGGCACCTTTCTTGCCTTCCCGTTCGAAGCGTTCAAGGGCTTCGCGATAGGCTTCCTCTTCCGCTTCCGTTAGCACCGGCTCACCCGGAGAAATGGTCAGGGAGCGGATAATCTGCTGCCGGTCCGCGTCGGTTTTCTGCCGTTCTTTAGGCACCACGATGACGGCGGAATCCTTCACGTAGGTTTCAACCATTTCGTCAGAGGTCAGGGTCTGCACCCCGGCCATCAGCGGGGAGCTAAACGAAACAGCCAGGCTGGCCGTACCAGCCAGAGCGATGTACAAGGGTGTTCGGCGGTTCATGGCGTAGCCTCTTGCCGTGTCCAAACGCGAAATGGAGGCGCTTCCGACACTAAACTGCAGTCAGTATGCTCCTTGGTTGCAGTATTCTTCTCAGAGATTCGGATTTCAAGGCGATTTTGTGGTGTTTGTGATCAGAATCGGACTATTGTCAGTATTCTTCTGTAAAACCGCGCAAACGTGTTTATATAACAGGCGTAACCATCCAGTTTTTGTAACAGGACTCTTATGTTGAAGGCATTTCGTTCGCGATGGCAGCGCTGGGTCAACCAGCGGATTCCGCGAGCCGATCAGCGAATATTCGGACAGCGCAATGTTTTTATCCTGCCCACGGGTGCCGGGGTGGTGTTTGCCGGTTTACTGTTGATCATGCTGATTACCGGAATTAACTACCAGAACAGCCTGATATACATGCTCACATTTCTGTTGGGCGCAGTAGTTGTTGCGGCCATGCACCAGACCCACCGCAACCTGTCGGGGCTGGAACTGACACTCATACAGGCCGGTGATGGCTTTGCCGGCGATACGATACCCTTCCGTTTAAGGGCTGTGTCGCCCCGTCATGATTCGCTGGCGATATCCCTGTTCTGCGATGACAGTCAACTCGAAAACCAGCACGTGCCAGCCGGGCAGCAGGAGGATATGACCCTGGCGATACCGTCCTATCAACGTGGCTACCTGCAGCCGGAACGTATCCGCGTGGAAACCCGCTTTCCTTTTGGCCTTTTCAAGGCCTGGTCCTGGCTGCGGCCGGTCACGTCCGGCATTGTCTATCCAAACCCTCTGGCCGCCCCGGATGTGACCAGCACGGTTCAGGACGGAGAGGAGCAATCGAAGGCCCGCTCGACGGATGGGAATGACCATGCCGACATTCGGCCCTGGCGGGAGGGGGATCTGAGCCAGAGGGTTCAGTGGAAACGATACGCCCGTACCGGTGAGATGGTGATTACCGATTGGGAAGGTGAACAGGGCAGCCCCCACTGGCTTGATTACGACGCTTTCAGGGGCGTGGACCGTGAGCTGCGCCTGGGTTACCTGGCTCATCAGGTGATGGAACGGGCCCGCAACAACAGCCGTTTCGGGTTGAATCTGCCGGGGCAGGTGATTGAACCGGACACCGGTGCTGCTCACGCCAACCGGTGCCTTAAGGCGCTGGCCATCTTTGGCCTTGAACAACCAAGGGAAGGTGGTCCTCTGCCCCATGGTACCCGCTCCGAAGAGGTTGGGAATCGGACCTCTGCGTCTTCTGGTTTCGGGGAGGGACGGGCATGATTCGCAGGTTCCTGAGTAATTCGCCGAGTTCACGCTCCTTAAAGGCTGCGGAATTGGTATCGGGCCGCGCGTTGATATGGCTGATCGCAGGCTTTGGGTTGTTGCTGATTCCCCAGTGGGACCGATTGCCGATCTGGCTGGTGGCCAGTTGCGCTGTACTTGCTGGCTGGCGGTGGCTGGCGCAATCCGGGCGGGTCAGGTTACCGGGAAGGTGGATGCGTACCGGGATCATGCTGGTACTGGTGGCCGTTTATATCGCAACTGTGCAGGGGCGTTTCACCGTTGATACTGCGGCGTCGTTTTTTGTGCTGGCGGTGGGGCTTAAATGGCTTGAGACCCGATCCACCCGGGATTTCTATGTGCTGTTTTTTATCCTGGTGTACCTGGCGACAGTCAACTTTCTGTTTCATCAGGAGATTCACTGGAGTGTCATTAACATTGCGGGCGTTGCCTTATTGTTAATCGGCCTGCAGGTGGTGAATGCGCCGGAAATTCCCGGTGCCATGAAGAAGGGATGGCGGCGCTTGGGGCTGATGCTGGTTAAGACCTTGCCGATTGTAGTGCTCCTGTTCGTGTTCTTCCCGCGCATGTCGCCGCTCTGGAGTGTGCCGCTGGTTTCCGGCGAAGCCCGAACTGGAATCAGCGACACCATGACTCCCGGTGACATCTCGAGTCTCGCCCAGAGCAGTGAGCGAGCCTTTCGCGTCACCTTTGGCGGTGAGTTACCGGCCTACCGGGACCGATATTGGCGCGGGCTTATCCTGGATCGCCTTGACGGAGACACTTGGCAACAGGGCCTTGGAAAGCCGTTTCGCCGGCTTGGCCGTGTTGACGTTGATGGTGGCGTAGGGCCGCTCGGGCCCAACCAGTACGAGGTGTTATTGGAACCGACGGACCAGACCTGGGCCTTTGCTCTGGAGAACTCCAGGGCGGTCTCCAATAATGTAAAGCAAACGGATGAGAATCTGTTCCGGTTTGACCGGCCGGCTGACAGCGCGGTCCGTTACCGGATGGAGTTGGTCGGGAACCAAACAACGGAGGATGCCAGTGCGGAGCCCGATAACCTTCAGCGTTATCTCCAGTTACCACAAAGCGGCAACCCGAGGGCAAGGGCGTTCGGGCAACAACTGGCTGGCCAACACGACAACCCTCAGGCATTGGTGCAGCAGCTTCTGACCCGTTTCCGGGAGCAGGCCTATTTCTACACCCTGCGCCCACCCGCTATGCCCGTGGATGGCATCGACAGCCTGTTATTCGATGAAAAGCGGGGTTTCTGTGCCCACTACGCCGGGGCTACCACGTTTGTGTTGCGCGCAGCGGGTATTCCGGCCCGAGTGGTGGTCGGATATCAGGGCGGGTCACCCGGCGCAGATGACGAATATCTCATTGTGCGGCAGTACGATGCCCATGCCTGGGTGGAAGCGTGGTTCCCCGGCCAGGGTTGGGTGCGGGCGGACCCGACAGCTGCCATTGCTCCCGAGCGTATTGAGTTTGGTCTACGGGAGGCGGTGGCTGAGGAAGGCTCGTTCCTTGAGAACGATTGGACATCGCCACAGCGCTACGGCGATTTGGCGATGCTGCAGTGGGCTTCCCTGCAGCTCGATAAGATTAATTACCACTGGCAGCGCTGGGTTGTCGGATATCAGGGGCAGTCACAGATGGACCTGATGTCGCGTTTGCCTGGAGGGATAGGAATGCGGGAGCTTGGCTATATTACCGCGGGCATTGTCGGTATGGCGCTGTTACTGGCGGGTTTGGTTACCGCCTGGCAGTACCGTCGCGTGGAAAGCCGGGACCCGCTTGGTCGTCTCGTCAGCCGCTGGTATCGGTTGTGTGACCGTTCGGGAGTGCCTGTACGTCACGGTGAAACACCCTCCCAACTGGCCTCAAGGCTTGCCCGGGCAAAACCCGCGGCGGCCGGCACAGCAACGGCTTTTGCCCGATTGATCAACAAACATTACTATGGCCGGAGTTCCGAAACCGGTCATCATGGCGAACTGGCGAAAATGAAGCGATTGCTGGCCACGATGAAACGACAGGCGGATCGACCGTCAACCAGTTCATCAGAGGGGTGAATACGTGAACGCATCCATAGCAACCATGGCATGGCTTGAAGACGCCTGGAGCCGACTGCTCCAACGCATCGCCGGCAACAGGATGCCCCATGCCCTGATGGTGACGGGCGAGAACGGCGTGGGAAAGCGTCTGTTTGCCAACGCGCTGGCCGGGTTGCTGGTCTGTGAAAAGGCGGATATGGACGCAGGGTCCCCTTGTGGCATCTGTAAGCAGTGCGAGCTGGTTGCCGCGGGCACCCATCCGGATATTCGGATTTATGCACCGGAAAAATCACGGATGATCAAGATTGATCAGATTCGTGCGCTGTCCGCATTCGCGGTCGGCTCTCCCCAGGTGGCCTCCCGCAAGGTGGCCATTATTGATCGGGCGGACCAGTTGAACATCAATTCCGCCAACGCGTTGCTGAAAACCCTGGAAGAACCCGCCAAAGATGTGGTGCTTCTGCTGCTACAGGAGAGTGGCAGGCCGGTATTGCCGACGATCCGTTCCCGCTGCCAGAGTTTGCTGATTGCTACGCCGGACAGGGATCAGGCTGCTGGTTGGCTGGCGACGGCGGTCAAAGCGATGGATGGCGACAACAGACCAACGCCGGAGCAATGCGCCAAGGCGCTGGTACTGGCAGCCAATGCGCCGCGGCTGGCCCTGGAATATGCTACCGGAGAGTTTATTAGCCTGCGGGATGAGGCGTTGGACAACTTCCGCCATTTCATGAAGGGTCAGCTCACTCTTTCCGAGGCTGCAAAGCCGTTCAAGGCAATGGGGCTTGAAAGTGCTCTATGGCTATTTGAAGGCTGGGCTGGTGACCTGGCCCGCATCAGTGCCGGGGGGCAGCCCCGGGATGCGGAAGCGGCGGACATGTTAACGTTCCTTGCCAGAAACAATCCTTCCTGGCGGGCCCATGAACTCCTGGATGCGATCCACGAGTCCAGGTCTGCCGGCGTTTACAACGTGAACCCTGAGTTGGAAACGGGCCGATTGCTGATCGCATGGCAGAAACTCATGCCGCGCCGCAGGCCAGCTGCGGGATAAACGGAGTGACCAATGGCGCGGCAGGATAGGGCAGTGATTAACAACTACTGCTATGATTGCGGAATATCAGGAGTTTATTGACTCCGGTTGTTATCAATCCGGTTGCTATCAATACAGAGCTATCAATACAGAGAAAGGTGTTTACTATGGGGCCTGGTTTTGGCGCACGCAGTGGCATTCTCACGCTGACCATCAAGGACAAGGCGGTACTCTACGCCGCCTACATGCCTTATATCCGGCAGGGCGGGTTGTTTATTCCCACGCAAAAACAGTATCAATTGGGCGATGAAGTGTTCCTGTTGCTCAACCTGATGGATGAGCCGGAAAAAATCCCCGTGGCGGGCAAGGTGATCTGGATTACCCCGAAGGGTGCCCAGGGCAACCGTGCAGCGGGCATTGGTGTGCAGTTCGATGGTGAAGACGAAACCGCGCGTACCAAAATCGAGTCCTACCTGGCGGGTTCATTGAGCTCGGATCGACCCACCCACACTATGTAAGCGCTTCAATGAACGACACCATTCTGGAAACCCCACCTGATACAACAATGACGTGTCGGGAAATCAACTGGTCTCTTAAACACATCGACCTGGCAGGCCTGCACTGGCCCGCTGCCACGGCCTCTGAAACCTGGCCGGTGCTGATGATCCACGGCTGGCTGGATAACGCCCTGTCATTCGCCAGATTGGCCCCGGCGTTGGCGGGCAATCGCGATGTGTACTCCCTCGATATGGCTGGGCACGGGCGTTCCGGGCACCGGCCTGAAGGCCAGGGTTACCAGTTGATGGATTATGTGGCGGACCTGGCAGAACTGGTTGAGACCCATTTCAAAGACTCGCCGAAAGGGCAGATTGATCTGGTGGGTCATTCACTCGGCGGGATTGTCAGCGTGCTCTACGCGGCGGCGTTTCCGGAACGGGTGCGTCGGTTGGTCATGATCGACAGCATTGGGCCGATCAGTCGTAAACCGGATGAGGTGATCGATCAGATGCGCAAGTCGATCATCAAACGAATGACGGGTTCAGGGAAAGCGGTCGTATACCCTGACATAGAGTTGGCAGCCAAGGCTCGGGAGGGTGGCATGATCCCCCTGTCGCCAGAAGCCGCGAGAATGCTGGTAACGCGGAGCATGAAGTCTTCCGGTGATGGTTTCGTGTGGCAAACCGATCCGCGTTTGCGCCATCCATCGATGATAATGATGGACGAAGCGCAAGTGACCGCTTGCCTGAAGAAAGTCGTCACGCCAACACGTTTCCTGCGTGCGACGCAGGGGCTCCTGGCCAGTCGCCCGGAACTTGATTCACGTTTGGATGCGATCGCGAACCTGGATGTGGTGGCCGTGCCCGGAGGCCACCATTGCCACCTGGACGGGAATGTTGAACCCGTCATTGATGCAGTCAGAGGCTTTTTAGACGATGCAGAATAAGCGCTTGTCGCAGTCAGTAGTGTGGGTCGCCGCCATGTTCATGGGGTTTTCGACCATGGTGTCGGCGCAAATGCCACCGCCGGAACCGTTTCCGGAGGCGCGCCTTGATCAGGAAATCAGCATCAAGTCGCCGGGGCATCTGGTGTTGTTCAGCCCGGTTCGTGAGGTGAACAACGAGATCCGCTCCGCGTCCATGGCCCGGCTCCCGGTCAAGGGCGTCGGGCAGTTATATGAAGTCCAGGGCGGTGCCAACCGGGAAGAGGCTCGCGATCACTATCTAAGGGAATTGCAGGCCCGTGGCGCCCAGATACTGTTTGAATGTTCCGGAAGGAATTGCGGGCGCAGTAACGTGTGGGCCAACCAGATTTTTGATCAATCCAGTCTCTATGGGCGGGACAACAATCAGGACTATCTTGTTGCCGGTTCGGTCGATGAGAATGGCCAGCCGTGGCTGACGCTGGTGTATACGGTTACCCGCGCCAACCAGCGCCAGTTTGTCTGGGTTGAACATTTGGTCGCGCCTCAGGGAACTGATATTCCGGGAATGGGCAACGAAAGCGCCAGAATCAAGGGGCCGGTGATTGTGCCCTGGCAGGGTGGCATCACCTACCGCTTTGAGTGGAGCGGTGCCGACCGGCGCATCATCAATGACTGGGCCGGCGAGGCTGAAGCCCGGGTAGTACTGACGGCCTATTCCCAGCTCAAGGATAATGAAACCCTGGAAGCGTCTATGGAGCGGGCAGAGGCTGCAGCGCAGTCACTTTCCCAGGTGTTGGCCAAAAGTGGCGTTTCCGAAAGCCGCCAGATGATCATTACGGTTGGCCCCACGGTTGTGATACCAAATCCCGATCGGCAAGGTGACCGGGTTGAAGTGATGGTGATTACGAGGTGAAGGGAATGAACAGGCCATCCGGGACAGAGCTTCAGGACGAAGATCAGAAGCCGGCAGACGATATCTCCCAGATTGTCACGAGCACCGGAATATCCGCTGCTCAGTCGGCGTCCGAGAAAGGCGATCCCCGGCCGACGGCTCCCGGCAAGGGCAAGACCGTAGCGCTGACTCTTGGCAGTGGCGGGGCCAGGGGCTATGCCCATATAGGTGCGATCGAGATACTGGTGGAAAGAGGCTACGACATTGTCGCCATTTCCGGCTGTTCCATGGGAGCCTTGATCGGGGGCGTGTTTGCAGCCGGCAAGATGAAGGATTACAAGGACTGGGTAACTGGCCTGGGCCAGTTCGATGTGCTGAAGCTGCTGGATGTGACTTTTAGCTCCGTCGGCGCCATTCGTGGAGAAAAGATATTCTCCGTGGTGCGGGAAATGATTGGAAATACCCGAATTGAAGACCTTCCGATCGCCTATACGGCTGTGGCGACGGATCTCCTTGCCCATAAGGAAATCTGGTTTCAGGAAGGGCCGCTGGATCAGGCCATCCGGGCGTCGGTTGCCATACCCAGTGTGGTGACGCCTCTGGTGTTGAATGGCCGCGTGCTGGTGGACGGCGCTTTGCTCAATCCACTGCCGATCATTCCGACCATTTCCTCCCATGCCGATATGATTGTGGCCGTAAACCTCAGTGGCGAAGATGACCGCGGGCGGCGATTGCCGGATGCGGCGTTTGCAAACCCTGACGACGATGATACCGAGGAATGGGTCGAAAAAATCCGTGATAAGGCCTCCCGCTGGTTTGACTGGGATGCCCTGAAGACCTTCAGTACCAAGAAAGAGGGTGGTTCGTCGGCTTCACCGGAAGAGAAAATCAGCAAGGCGGTGGCGAAGAACGAGCACAATAAAAAGACGCCCGCGATAAAATCGGAACCGAAGAAACATCAGGATGATCACGAGACTATTGACTGGGATAAGCTGGGTATTGGTAAGTTCGATGTCATGAACCTGACCGTCGAAACCATGCAAAGCGCCTTGGTACAATACAAGATCGCTGGGTATCCACCCGATTTGCTGGTGAACATTCCCAAGAACGCCAGCCGCAGCTATGACTATCACAAGGCGCCGGAACTGATTCAGCTTGGACGGGAACGTATGGCCGCCGCGTTGGACCGGTACGAAGAGAACCAGAACAGCTCTGGCCCGATGGCGATATGACCCTGAAACCGCGATTGCGGCGGTGGGCTGCAGCCTGTGCCGGAAAGAGCGTATAATTCAGCGCCTTGATCATTTCCGAACAGGATGAGCGTGCGTGAGTAACCCCATTGATGACCTGCACACCGTCAGAGACTACCTGAGGTACGTTTCTTCTCGTTTTGCCGATTCGCCTCTTTATTTTGGCCACGGCACTGACAACGTGTGGGATGAGTCTGTGCAACTGGTTATGCGCAGCCTCCATTTGCCTCTGGAAAACAATACCCTGTTTCTGGATGCGCGGCTGACCCGTGAAGAACGAGCGTTGATCCTTGATCGCATGCAACGCCGTATTGACGACAGGGTCCCCTTGGCTTATCTGTTGGGTGAAGCCTGGTTTATGGGGCTGCCATTTCATGTGGATGAACGCGTGCTGGTGCCGCGTTCACCATTGGGAGAGCTGATTCAAGGCGGGTTGCAACCCTGGTTGGGTAACAAGCCCGTGGGCAGGATCCTGGACTTGTGTACTGGCAGTGGCTGTATTGGCATTGCAGCCGCGAGCGTATTCGAGGACGCCGAGGTGGACCTTGCGGATATCTCTACCGACGCCCTCGACGTGGCCGCGGTCAATATCGATTATCACGAGGTTGGTGACCGGGTAAGCACCGTACGGTCCGATGTGTTCGATGGGCTTGAAGGTCGATACGATGTCATCCTCAGCAACCCTCCCTATGTGGACGCTGACGATATTGCGGATATGCCGGCGGAGTATGGCCACGAACCGGAACTTGGCCTTGCTGCCGGGGGAGATGGGCTGGACATCGCTCATCGGATACTCGCGAGGGCAGCCGATTACCTGAACCCGGGTGGCCTCTTGATTGTTGAGGTCGGGAATAGCTGGGTGGCGTTGCAGGAAGCCTATCCGGATATGCCGTTTACCTGGCTGGAATTTGAGAATGGCGGCGACGGTGTGTTTCTGTTGACTGCTGAAGACCTACATTAAATACCCTGGATAAGATACTGAATCATGTCGGGAAATAGCTTCGGAAAATTGTTTACGGTGACCAGCTTTGGTGAGAGCCACGGGGCTGCGCTCGGATGCATAATTGATGGTTGCCCTCCGGGGCTTGAGCTGTCCGAGGCTGATATGCAGCGGGATCTGGACCGCCGCAAGCCCGGCACTTCGCGTCATACCACCCAGCGCCGGGAAGCGGACGAAGTGAAGATCCTCTCGGGGGTGTTCGAGGGTAAGACCACTGGCACCCCCATTGGGTTGGTGATCGAGAATACCGATCAGCGCTCAAAGGATTATTCGAAGATCTCGGAGCAGTTCCGTCCTGCCCACGCCGACTATACCTACATGCACAAGTACGGTGTTCGGGATTATCGGGGTGGAGGTCGGTCTTCTGCACGCGAGACAGCGATGCGGGTCGCCGCCGGTGCCGTTGCACGGAAATTTTTGGATCAGCGCCTTGGCATCACGATCCGGGGTTATCTTTCCCAGTTGGGACCAATCCGCATTGAGAAGATCGATTGGGATCAGGTTCACCAGAATCCGTTTTTCTGCCCGGATGCCGATAAGGTGCCGGAGATGGAAGCCTATATGGATGCCCTGCGCAAAGAGGGCAATTCCATCGGTGCGCGTATCAATGTGGTCGCTGAGGGCGTTCCTCCCGGCCTGGGTGAGCCGATTTTCGACCGGCTGGACGCGGACCTGGCTCATGCGTTGATGAGCATTAACGCGGTGAAGGGTGTTGAGATTGGAGCGGGCTTTGGGTGTGTTGACCAGAAAGGCACGGAGCACCGGGATGAGTTAACCCCTGAAGGGTTCCTGTCGAACCATGCCGGTGGTGTTCTCGGCGGCATTTCGTCGGGGCAGCCAATCCTGGCCAGTATTGCGCTGAAACCGACGTCCAGTTTGCGGTTGCCGGGGCGGAGTATTGATGTTCACGGTGATCCCGTGGAGGTGATTACCACGGGGCGGCATGATCCCTGTGTGGGCATTCGTGCGACGCCGATTGCGGAGGCGATGATGGCCATTGTGTTGATGGATCATTATCTCCGCCATCGTGGTCAGAATGGGAATGTCACGGTGTCTACGCCTAATATTGGGCAGGCGTGAGAGTATTGGAGTTTTCAGCCAGCCTGCGAAGGAACAATTCGCCAACTAGCCGGTCGTCTTAATTCGCGAAGCGGTTCCGGCGGTGAGCATGGTTCAAAAAACGCCCGTAAATACGTCCCTGTAGGGCTCGGTCGCGGTTGGTAATGGTGCTCGCTGCGGCAAGCAGGGCCTCTCAAAACACGCCGCAAGTACGTCCATGTAGGCTCGGTTGGGCCATCCCTGGCCCTCCACGGTTTTGAAAGGCCCTGCTTGCCGCAGCGGTCGGTCTTCTGTGATATCTCATTGGAGCATTCCTATCTATTGGCGCCTTTCAAACCTCTACTTCTGGTTTTTCGCTCTCCTCGGCGGTTTGCTGCCGTATTGGTCCCTGTATCTGGAAGGCCGGGGCTTTTCCTACCTTGAGATCGCCACACTGATGGCGACGATTCAATTAACCAAGATTGTGGCGCCCAGTGTGTGGGGATGGCTGGGGGATCGGACTGGGCAGCGGGTGCGGTTGGTTCGGTTCGGTGCCATTACGGGGTCGCTGTTCTTCGCCGGCGTGTTCATGGAGCCGGGGTTCTATGGGCTGTTGCTGGTCATGCTGGCGTTTACGTTCTTCTGGAACGCGATTTTGCCGCTTTATGAAGTGATCACGTTGCGGTCGCTGGGAACGCAACGTGAGAAATACGGCAAGGTGCGGTTATGGGGGTCGGTAGGGTTTATTGGCGCGGTGGCGCTGGTGGGCGGGATTCTGGAGCTGATCCCGATCACTCTGTTGCCGTGGTTGTTGTTGCCGGTGTTTGCGGGGATTGCGGTGTCGGCGTTTCTGGTGCCGTCGGAGCGGGGAGAGCGTAAGCCACCGGCGCCCAAGGGCAGTCTGAAAGCGATTGTGACTCACCCGGCGGTGGTGACGTTCTTTTTGATGAACTTTCTGCTGCAGGTATCCCACGGGGCGTACTACACGTTTTTCAGTATTCACCTTGAGCAGCACGGGTACGGTAAGTTGGCGATCGGGTTGTTGTGGTCGCTAGGGGTGCTGGCAGAGATTGGGTTGTTCCTGGTGATGCATCGGCTGACCCGCAATTTCACCGTGAGGCAGATTGCGATTGCGGCATTGGCACTGACGATGATCCGCTGGGTGTTGATCGCGGAAGTGACGAATGTGGTGGCGGTGCTGATTTTCGCGCAGTTGCTGCATGCGGCCTCGTACGGCGCTCTGCACGCTATTTCGGTGCAGTATATTCAGGGTTTCTTCGGGCAGCATCATCACGGCCAGGGGCAGGCGCTCTACAGTGGGCTGACCTTTGGTGCCGGTGGCGCACTGGGCGCCTGGTTGTCGGGCTTTCTGGTGGACGGGTTCAGTACCTCCGCCGCGTTCTGGGGCGGGGCGGCGGCCATGGCCATTGCCATTGTCATCACTTGGCGGGGCCTGAGGCCGCCGCCCGAGCATTGATTGGTGTTGCTGTGGTGTTGAGCGGGTTTTATTGAAGATCTGCTGCGATATCCAGCAGTGCCTGTGCCTGGGGGCTCAGCGATCGGCCCTTCAGTCCCACACCGCCGAGAATGCGGCTTACGGAGTGGGGCACAGAAAGCACCGTAAGTGAGTCGTCGACCATGCTCACCGGCAAAACGCTCCACCCAAGCCCGACGCTGGCCATCATCTTGATGGTTTCCAGGTAGTTGGTGGGCATCTGGATTTTCAGGGGCAGGCTCGCATCGAGAAACAGTCGGCTGATGGATCGGTAGGTGGCGGTGCCAGCTTCGGGGAGCAGGGCGTCATACCGGGACAGATCCCCGAGCCCCGGGTTGTCCAGCGAGGCCAGTGGATGTTCCGGCGACACCACGAATGCCATGGCATCTTCCCAGCGCACGTGCACATCGAATGCCTGGTCCATGCTCTCGCTCAGGGTCACGAACGCGAGCTCTGCTGTACGTTTACGCATCTGCCCGAAGGCGCTTTCAGAATCCATGAACTGCAGTTCCAGAGACACCTCCGGATAATCCCGGTTCAGCCGCCGTAACCAGGCAGGGAGATGATGCAGTCCGATGTGGTGGCTGGCAATCACCGACAGCTGTCCTGAAACCGATCCCTCACGATCTGACAGCGCCTGTCGGGCATTGTGCACTTCATCCAGAATTCGCCGGGCATGGGGTAGAAGGCGTGCCCCTGCGTCCGTCAATCGGATCTGTCTATTGCTCCGGTCGATCAGCTTCGTTCCCAGTTGGTTCTCCAAAGCAGCCAGCCGCTTGCTGATTGCAGGCTGCGTCAGGTGTAGCAGTTCTGCCGCCTCGGAGAACGACTCCTGGTCGACGATGGTGAGGAACGCTTTCAGGGAATTTGCATCCATTGTGGTTGAATCCGTAACTGCAGCTTTTGGTGGAGGTCCCACCAAATCCTAATATTCCATCATGGAATGCGCAACATAAAAAACATGAATTGAGGTTATTCAAGGCTAGGCGTTAAAATAGAACCATACTGAAAAAACAGAAACCCCCAGAGAGTGAGAGAGAACCATGGCGGGCAAGACCTTATACGACAAATTGTGGGACGACCATCTCGTCAAACAGCGGGATGACGGCTCCGCATTGATCTACATCGACCGGCACCTGCTGCATGAAGTAACCTCGCCGCAGGCCTTTGAAGGCCTTCGTCTGGCTGGGCGTAAGCCCTGGCGGCTGGATGCCAACCTGGCGACGCCGGACCACAACGTACCCACCACCGACCGCGCCCGAGGCATTGAAGGCATTGTTGACCCGGTATCCCGGATTCAGGTGGAAACCCTGGACAAGAACTGCGACGAGTTCGGCATCCTGGAGTTCAAGATCAAGGACCAACGCCAGGGCATCGTGCATGTGATCGGGCCAGAGCAGGGCGCGACACTGCCTGGCATGAGCATTGTTTGTGGCGATTCCCATACCTCCACCCACGGTGCATTCGGCTGCCTGGCTCATGGTATCGGCACGTCAGAGGTGGAACATGTGCTGGCCACCCAGTGTCTGGTTCAGCAGAAAATGAAAAACATGCTGGTGAAGGTGAATGGCAAGCTTGGGCCCGGCGTGACCGGGAAAGACGTTGTCCTCGCCATTATCGGGAAGATCGGCACCGCCGGCGGCACGGGCTGTGCGATCGAATTTGGCGGTGAAGCGATTCGAGGCCTTTCGATGGAGGCCCGAATGACGATCTGCAACATGTCCATCGAGGCCGGTGCGCGAGTGGGCATGGTCGCGGTAGACCAGACCACCATTGATTACGTCAAGGATCGCCCGTTTGCCCCCAAGGGCGAGATGCGCGAGCAAGCCATTGAATACTGGAAGACGTTGCACAGCGATGACGATGCGGTGTTCGATAAGGTTGTTGAACTCGACGGTTCCGAAATTATGCCGCAGGTGAGCTGGGGGACGTCTCCCGAGATGGTCGCCGGCGTTGGCGGTAATGTGCCGGACCCGGAAGCGGAAGCCGATCCCATCAAGCGCGAGGGAATTGTCCGTGCCTTGAAGTACATGGGCTTGAGGCCGAACATGCCGATTACCGAGATCAAGCTGGATCGTGTGTTTATTGGCTCCTGTACCAACAGCCGTATAGAGGACCTTCGTGAAGCAGCGGCGGTCGTGAAGGGGCGGAAGGTGTCGTCATCACTCAAGCAGGCGATGGTGGTGCCCGGTTCCGGTCTGGTGAAAGTTCAGGCGGAACAGGAAGGGCTGGACAAGATCTTTATTGAAGCCGGTCTTGAGTGGCGTGATCCGGGCTGCTCCATGTGTCTGGCCATGAACGCCGACAAATTGGGGCAGGGAGAGCATTGCGCCTCCACTTCCAATCGTAACTTCGAGGGCCGCCAGGGCTTCGGCGGGCGTACCCATCTGGTTAGCCCGGCCATGGCAGCGGCGGCGGCGATCAACGGCCACTTCGTTGATGTCCGCGAGATGATGAACTGATCCACAGGAGAGACACCATGCGAGCCTTAAAGCAACACCAGGGCATTGTTGCCCCCATGGACCGGTCCAATGTGGATACGGACATGATCATTCCCAAGCAGTTTCTGAAGTCCATCAAACGTACCGGCTTCGGGCCGAACCTGTTTGACGAACTGCGTTACCTTGATGAAGGCAAGCCGGACCAGGACTGCTCACAGCGGCCCATCAATCCTGATTTCATGCTTAATCAGGATCGCTACAAAAATGCCAGCGTGCTCCTGGCGCGGCGCAACTTTGGTTGTGGCTCCAGCCGCGAGCACGCCCCCTGGGCGCTTGAGGATTTTGGGTTCCACGTTATCATTGCGCCCAGTTTCGCCGACATTTTCTATAACAACTGCTTTAAGAATGGCTTGTTGCCAATTGTTTTAGATGAAGAAATTGTAGATCGGCTGTTTCATGAAACCGAGGCGGAAGAGGGCTATCAGTTGGCGATAGATCTCGAAGCCAAAACCGTTACCACGCCGTCCGGCGAATCGTTCAACTTTGAAGTTGATGATTTTCGTCGACATTGCCTGCTGAACGGCCTGGACGATATCGGTGTTACGCTCGAAGACGCGGAGGTCATAAAGGCCTACGAAGCGTCGAGGCGCGAAACGGCACCCTGGTTATTTGATGCCGGTCGCTGATCCGCCCTGAATTACCACAACGAATCGACCTTCAAGGAATCACTATGTCCCGTTCTATCCTGATGCTTCCTGGCGATGGCATTGGCCCGGAAATTGTTGCCGAAGCGGAAAAGGTTCTGCGTAAGATAAACGAGCAATTCGGTCTGGAGCTGCACTTCGAGTCCGCCCTGGTTGGCGGTGCCGCCATCGACGAAACGGATACGCCACTTCCGGAGGATACCCTGGACAAGGCGCGTAAGGCGGACGCAATCCTGCTGGGCGCCGTGGGCGGCCCCAAGTGGGACAAGCGTCCGATGGCCAGTCGTCCTGAAAAAGGACTGCTTGGGCTGCGCTCCAACCTTGAGTTGTTCGCCAATCTGCGCCCGGCCATTCTGTATCCTCAGCTTGCTTCTGCATCCTCACTGAAGCCAGAGGTGGTCTCCGGCCTTGATATCATGATTGTTCGGGAGTTAACCGGCGGCATCTATTTTGGCCAGCCACGGGGCGTCCGCGAACTGGAAAGTGGGGAGCGTCAGGGCTACAACACGTACGCCTATACGGAATCGGAAATTCGTCGTATTGGCCGTGTCGCCTTTGAAGCGGCGCAGCAGCGTGGCAAGAAGCTCTGCTCTGTCGACAAGGCGAATGTGCTGGAAGTGACTGTTCTGTGGCGGGAAATCATGGAAGACCTGCGCCGGGAATACCCGGATGTTGAACTCTCCCATATGTACGTGGATAACGCCGCCATGCAGCTGGTCAAGGCACCCAAACAGTTTGATGTGATTGTGACTGGCAACATGTTTGGTGATATTCTTTCTGACGAAGCGGCTATGCTGACGGGGTCGATCGGGATGTTGCCCTCTGCGTCTCTGAACTCTGAGAAGCAGGGTATGTACGAGCCCTGTCATGGGTCAGCGCCCGATATTGCAGGTAAGGGCATAGCCAACCCGCTGGCTACTATCCTCAGTGGCGCAATGATGTTGCGGTACAGTCTTGGCGAGGAGAAAGCCGCCGAGGCGATAGAGGCGGCGGTCAGCAAAGTGCTGGATCAGGGCCTGAGGACAGCGGATATCATGTCTTCTGAGGGCCGGAAGGTATCGACCCGAGAGATGGGCGATGCCGTTCTGGCGGCACTCTGAGGCCGGCAAGTTTTGAGACCCGACGACAACGCGATGCGGTTGTCGCGGGATCATCCATCCTGTCCCTGCCAGCGATACAGGTAGAGGGCGGGCATAAAACGAGGTTCAAAGGTCGCACATGAAGCGAGTTGGACTTATTGGCTGGCGCGGTATGGTGGGCTCTGTCCTCATGCAGCGCATGCGCGAAGAAAACGATTTTGCAGATATCGAACCGATCTTCTTTACCACTTCCCAGGCCGGAAAGCCGGCACCGGACGTAGGCAAAGAGGGTGTGCCTGCGCTGCAGGATGCCTTCGATATCGATACCCTGAAAACGCTGGATGTGGTGGTTACCTGCCAGGGCGGGGATTACACCGGTGCCGTGTACCAGAAACTCCGTGATGCCGGATGGCAGGGGTACTGGATTGACGCCGCTTCCACGCTGCGGATGGTCGATCATTCCGTCATCGTTCTTGATCCGGTCAACCGCAACGTGATTGACGATGCCCTGGCGAAGGGCGTGAAGGACTACGTTGGTGGGAACTGTACTGTCAGCCTGATGATGCTGGCCCTTGGTGGGCTGCTGGAGCAGGACCTGATTGAATGGGTATCGCCTATGACCTATCAGGCGGCGTCTGGTTCCGGTGCCCAGAACATGCGGGAACTGCTCAACCAGATGGGCGAGCTGAAGGGCAGCGTGAGTGACGAGCTGGCGGATCCATCCTCGGCTATCCTCGATATCGATCGCAAGGTAACCGAAACCATGCGTTCGGACGGCTTTCCCACCGAGCACTTTGAAGTGCCTCTGGCAGGCAGCCTGATTCCGTTTATCGACAAGCAGCTTGATAACGGCATGAGCAAGGAAGAATGGAAAGCGGGCGTCGAGACCAACAAGATTCTTGGTCGCAGCAGCAATCCGATTCCGATCGACGGCATCTGCGTTCGCATCGGTGCCATGCGTTCCCACAGTCAGGCCTTGACCATCAAATTGAAGAAGGACCTTCCGGTTTCCGAGATTGAGTCCATCCTGGCCAAAGCCAACGACTGGGTGAAGGTGATTCCCAATGAGCGGGATGCCACCCTTCGGGAGCTCACCCCGGCGAAGGTTACGGGTACGTTGAGTGTTCCCATTGGCCGTATCCGCAAGCTGACCATGGGGCCTGAGTACATCTCAGCGTTCACGGTTGGTGATCAGTTGCTGTGGGGTGCGGCGGAACCGCTCAGGCGGATGCTTCGCATACTGCAGGAGCAGTAACGCAGTCCCGCAGCGGGCAATATTATGCCAACTGTGTCCGGTTTCAGAGAACCGGCTGGGGGCGGAGGCTGAAATACGCCTCCGCCCCTGTTATTTTCGGAAGCGTTTTGTACATGTTTGGGTTCTTGTGGGCTAGACTTTGGCTATTCGGGGGCACCGGATCATCGTTCGGTAACAATATGTTCCCGACCATTTATGAAAAAATGGTGCAAGGACTGCGGCTGATTGATTGATAAAAGAGGTTTTATCAACAATACTTGCCGGGCTGAATATTAAAAACTTTACATAATAACGATAGTAATCAAGACGGAAGTCATCCAACCTCGTCCGATTCTGTTTGTGAAAACAGTAACGAATAACGGAGACTGGTAAGGAAAAAGCATGAAGGTACGCAAGCTTGCGGTTGCTCTGGCTCTGGCGGGAGGGCTTGGTTCTGGCGTCGCACAGGCCCTGGGTCTGGGTGAGATTGAATTACAGTCCTATCTGAATGAGCCTCTGGACGCGGATATCAGTCTGCGTAAAAGCGAGGGCGTCGACCCTGGTGATGTATTTGTAAACATCGCTCCCGATTCGGCCTATGAACGGGTTGGTATCGACCGGAACTATTTCCTTACCAAACTTGATTTCCGCGTCACCACAGCCAGCGATGGCAGTCTGGTGGTGAACGTGTCGTCCCGTGAGCCATTACGGGAACCCTACCTCAATTTCCTGCTTGAAGTGACCTGGCCTAATGGGCGGTTGATGCGGGAATACGCGGTTCTGGTTGACCCCCCGGTGTATGCGGAGGAGTCCGGTGTGCGGGAAGAGGTTGCCGCTCCAGCCACTCGCCAGGTTTCCGAGCCAGCCCGTCAACAGCAGGCCAGATCGACATCCCAGGAGCCCCGGCGCACAACCACTCAGCGTGCGAGGACTCTCGGGCCCACCGGGCCTTCCGATACCCTCTGGAATATTGCTGAGAGTGTTCGCCCCGACAGCAGTGTGTCCATGCAACAGGTCATGCTTGCGCTCCAGGACCTGAACCCTGACGCGTTTATTGCGGGCAATATCAACCGGCTCAAGCGTGGTGAAGTGCTGCGGGTGCCGGATATGGAACAGATTCGCAGTCGTTCCCGTGCCGAGGCTAATCGGCAGGTGGCTGCACAGAACGAAGCGTTCTCGACGCCGCAGCGCACGGTGGATGCCACAGATACTGAAGTTGCTTCAGGGCAAGCGGGTGGTGAACAGACTGGCGGTGATGAGCTGAGATTGCTTGCAAGTGAAGACAGCAGCACTCGTGATGCCGAAGAGGGCGGTTCTGCCGGCGGTGACGGTGATACCGCCGGTGGTGTAGACGCCGGCTCCGCCGTCGTCATGGAAGAGCTCGAAAGCGCCCGGCGAGAAAATGAAGAGCTGGGTGGTCGGGTTGATGATCTTCAAAATCAGGTCGAAACCCTTCAGCGTCTGCTGGAACTGAAAAATACACAGCTTGCCGAAATGCAGCAGGCTCAAGGTGACAGCGGCCAACCTGCAGATGCACCTCAGGCGGAGACATTGTCTGAGCAAGTCGCTGAAGAGGAGATGGAAACGTCCCCCGATGGCGACGCTACTGATATGGCCGCAGAAGACATGGATGCCGCGGACGGTATGGCCACCGACGAAGATGCGGCTGATCCTGCGGCAACCGACATGGATGAAACCACCGCAGCGGGCGCCGAAGAAGGTGCTGACGCACCGGCGATGGGTGATGATGCCGATATGCCAGAGGCCGACGTTGCGTCCGATGAGATGGATGCCGGTACCGCGCCTGAGGAAGAGGCCGGTCAGCAGGAAGCCGATGTAGCATCACCGGCATCCGAGCAGCCTGCCAGCGAGGTGTCGACATCACCGGCGGAGTCTGACAAGGGCTTTCCGGATAACATCATCAGCGCGATTACCAACAACCCGATGTATCAGATAGCGCTTGGCGGTGGTCTGGTTGTTCTGTTGTTGCTTCTGCTGTTGCTGGCGCGTCGCAATGCCAATCGTGAAAAAGCGTTTTACGACCAGCTGAATAGTGAAACCGACGCGGAGACCGATACCTTCGATCTCACCCTGGATGACGAAGACGGTGCGGATGCACCGGAGAGTGACCCTCTGGCGGAAGCCGACGCCTACATTGCGTATGGGCGTATGGATCAGGCGGCACAGTCTCTGGAAACCGCAATTTCCCGTGAACCCAGTCGTACAGATCTGCGCTTGAAACTGCTTGGGGTGTACGCGGATACCCAGGACAGACAATCCTTTGAGAAGCAGCTCGGTGAGGTTGAGACCCTGGACGACGAACAGGCTATCGCCGAAGCTCACGAAATGCGCGCTCGCCTCGAAGAGGCTGAGTCAATGCCTAGCATTGACGATCTGGAATCTCAGCTGAGATCGGATTCTTTCGACACCAGCTCACGTGACGAGGATACCGTATTTGATGAGCCGGCTTTGGACAGCACATCGGATGATGAGGCTGAAGATGAGTTTGGTAGCCTGGAGACGGATTTTTCCGATCTGGACGAAACTGACGACACCTACGCCGAGGAATCCGAAAAGGAACCGGGCCCGGATGATCTAATCGAGTATGACCTCTCTGGTATCGATACCTCGAGTGGTAAAGAAGAGGCGACCACAGAAAAATCCGATGATCTGGCTGACGACGCCTTCGACTTTTCACTAGAGGACGATTCAGCCGAGGAGCCGAAAACATCCGAGGAAGACGATGATCTGAGCCTCGATTTCGCGGAGGATGAACAGGAATCCAGCGAAACAACGGACGACTCGGATGAATTCGACTCACTGGAACTTGATGAGGACGATCTGGAAACAGCCGGCGCTGACGACTCTGAAGGTCAAGAGCCGGAAGTTGACAGCCTGGAAGAAAGCGATCTGGATTCCCTGGACGAATCCTTCCTGGACGAACTGGATGCTGAGCTGGATAAAGTTGCCGGCGAAGATGAGACGTCTTCCGACGACGAACAAAGCGAACTTGACGACCTTGAGCTTGACGTTTCCGACGAGGACCTTGCGCTTATGGAAGAGTTTGCCGATTCCGGCGATTCCGCCGGTATAGATGCGAATAACGATCAGCAGGAGGATTCTACTCCTCTGGATGAAGAGCTCGGCCTTGAGGATACCCTGACGGGTGAGGAGCCCGCAGATCCGGAAGAGACCGTTGCAGGCGTCGAGGAAGTGGAAGAAGATCTTCCAGAACTTAGCGATGATGATCTCGCGACTGCCGAGTCCGCGGAGGAAGAGTCAGGTGAGCCTCCCGTGGCATCTGATCCCGCGTCCTCAAAGACTGCGTCCAGCGCGGATGACATCGAAGAAGCCGATCTTGGCGACGACGATGACTTCGATTTCCTGACAGGCACCGACGAAGCGTCAACCAAGCTTGACCTTGCCAGAGCCTACGTGGAAATGGGCGACGTCGATGGAGCCAGGGATATCCTTGAGGAAGTGGCTCTGGAAGGAAATGAGGAGCAGAAAGCGGAAGCGCAGGATCTCCTTAAAAATCTGTCCTGATTCGATATAATCAGTACAGCGAATGCGAAACGCCGGTTACCGGGCCCGTCCCGGATTAAAGCCGGCGTTTTGTTTTTTATTATCAGCTTGCCAATCCGGACACTTCATTGTTTGTTACGCCACAACCACTGACCACTGACGGCGCCATCGGGGCGGGGCGGGTCGCGCTTGCCTTTGAATACGATGGCCGGGGCTTCCACGGCTGGCAATATCAGAAATCAGGCGTGCGGTCGGTTCAGGGAGAACTGACCCAGGCAGTTTCAAAGGTTGCTGACCATACTGTTGAACTCGTATGCGCGGGTCGCACAGATGCGGGCGTGCACGCCAGTTACCAGATTGCCCATTTCGAGACGCCCTCGGTGCGTAATCCCCGGTCCTGGGTCATGGGAATCAACACTTCATTGCCGCAGGATATTGCGGTTCATTGGGCCGGTAATGGGGTGGATGACTTCCACGCCCGTTTTTCCGCGACGTATCGCCGGTACCGTTATGTAATCTATAACCATGCGGTAAGGCCGGGCATCCTTTATGGCCAGGTTAGCTGGACGTTTCGCCCCCTGGATGCAGCGCTGATGCATCAGGCTGCCCAGTTTCTTTGCGGTGAGCACGACTTCTCCTCATTTCGTGCGGCTGGCTGCCAGTCGAGGTCACCCATTCGGTTTCTTGAAGCCATCGAGGTAACCCGAAAAGGGAACTTCGTCGTAATAGATGTGCAGGCAAATGCGTTCCTGCATCATATGGTTCGCAATATCGCCGGTGCACTGATGTCGGTGGGTACAGGGAAGCAGCGGCCGGCCTGGATTCGTGAGATACTTGAGGCCAGAGATCGGACTGTTGCAGGCGTAACGGCACCGCCCCATGGACTGTATCTGGTGGATGTAGGGTATCCGGAAGGGTTCTCTATCCCGGCAGCTCAGTGCGGGCCAGCGTTCGTCGCACCCTGGTTTGAGGCTGATGAAAACCGACCACGCAGCCCGACTCACATACACCGAAAACAGCGATAGACGGCTTATGAGAACCCGGGTCAAGATCTGTGGTATCACCCGAAAGCAGGACGTTATTGCCGCTGCCAACGCTGGAGCGGATGCCCTGGGCTTTGTATTCTACGAGCCCAGCCCAAGATATGTGACACCTGATGCCGCCAGGGAGCTGGTGGATGCGGTTCCTCCCTTTGTAGCGGCAACGGGGCTGTTTGTTAACCCCGAAGCGTCATACGTCCGGGAGGTGCTGTCACAGGTGCCGCTGGGGCTTCTCCAGTTTCATGGCGATGAATCTCCGGAATTTTGCAACAGTTTCGGTGTTCGCTGGATCAAAGCCGTGCGGGTGCGCGAAACTGATGATATCGAACATGCCTTTGAGCATTACCGTAACGCCAGCGGCCTGCTGGTGGATGCATGGGACCCGAAGAAATACGGCGGTACCGGACAGTCCTTTAACTGGTCATTGATACCGTCCACGCGCCCATTGCCTCTCATATTGGCCGGCGGCCTGGCTTCTGATAATGTATCCCGCGCTGTTGCGCAGGTGCGCCCCTGGGCCGTCGATGTCAGTGGTGGTGTGGAAAGCAGCAAAGGCATCAAAGACGACGAAAAGATCACTGATTTTATAAACGAGGTTCACCGTGTCGATGAAACTGACTGAAGAAATGCTCAAGGCGCTTCCGGATGCACGGGGTCACTTTGGTGCTTACGGCGGAAGATTTGTCTCCGAAACCCTGTTTGATTCGCTGATGACCCTGGAGCGTGAGTACAAAAGACTAAAGGACGATCCGGAGTTCCAGGCGGAGTTTGATCGGGATCTGGCGCATTATGTTGGCCGGCCCAGCCCGCTGTACTTTGCTGAAAGACTGAGCCGGGAAACCGGTGGTGCACAAATCTGGCTGAAGCGTGAAGATCTTAACCACACGGGCGCGCACAAGGTAAATAACACCATCGGTCAGGCACTGCTCGCGAGTTTCCTGGGTAAAAAACGGGTCATTGCAGAAACGGGTGCCGGGCAGCATGGCGTTGCTACAGCGACCGTGTGCGCGCGCCTGGGCCTTGAGTGCCACGTGTTCATGGGCGCCGAGGATGTAAAGCGACAGTCCCTGAACGTTTACCGGATGAAACTGCTTGGCGCTGAGGTTCACTCCGTTCAGAGCGGAACGCGCACACTCAAGGACGCCATGAACGACGCGATGCGTGACTGGGTGGCGAACGTTGACGACACCTTCTACATCATTGGTACGGTTGCCGGGCCTCACCCTTATCCACTGCTGGTGCGTGATTTCCAGTCAGTCATCGGGCGAGAAACCCGCGAACAGTCCCTGGCCCAGGCGGGTAAACTGCCGGATGCGCTGGTGGCCTGTGTCGGTGGTGGTTCCAACGCCATCGGCATGTTCTATCCGTTCCTGACCGACGAGAGTGTGGAGATGTACGGTGTGGAAGCCGGTGGCCTGGGTATTGAGACCGGAAAACATGCGGCGCCGCTGAGCGCGGGACGTCCGGGTGTGCTTCACGGTAACCGGACGTACCTGATGGAAGACGAAAATGGCCAGATCGCGGGCACCCATTCGGTCAGTGCCGGCCTTGATTACCCGGGCGTCGGGCCTGAGCACAGCTGGCTCAAGGACATTGGCCGGGCCCACTACGTGTCGGTGACCGATGATGAAGCTCTGGATGGCTTCCGGAAGCTGACACGGGTGGAGGGTATTATGCCCGCGCTTGAGACCGCCCATGCGGTGGCCTACGCTATCAAGCTGGCCGCTACGATGGATAAGGACCAGATGGTGGTGATCAACGTCTCCGGTCGCGGTGACAAGGACATACACACCATCGCTCAACTGGATGGCATAGAAGTTTAAGCAGTTGCCCGGTATCTGACGGCAGGTCGCCGGGCTGGTACGGACTGCAGTGCAGGAATAATCACAGGAGCAGGCATGAGTCGAATCGAAGGGGTGCTGAAAGCCCTGAAAGGGCAGGGTCGCAAGGCGCTGATTCCGTACATTACCGCTGGCGATCCACATCCGGATCTGACCGTTGACCTGATGCACACTTTGGTGTCGGCGGGTGCTGATATCATCGAACTGGGCGTACCGTTCTCCGACCCAATGGCGGACGGCCCGGTGATTCAACAGGCGTGTGAGAGAGCGTTGGTGCACGGGACGTCATTGCGTCAGGTGCTGGGAATGGTGAAAACGTTCCGTGAGAAAGACAATGCCACACCGGTCGTGCTGATGGGTTACCTCAACCCGATGGAGGCCATGGGTCAGGAGAAATTCGCTGACGCGGCTGTTGATGCCGGGGTTGACGGTATCCTGACGGTGGATTTGCCGCCGGAAGAGGCGGACGAAGTGGCGCCGTTGTTCACGGCCCGGAACCTTGATGCGATTTTTCTGTTGGCACCAACCACGACGGACGACCGAATTCGTGCAATCAGTGAGCACAGTTCGGGCTATGTGTACTATGTTTCATTCAAGGGTGTTACGGGCGCCGGTAAGATCGATGTGGATGAAGTGGCCTCGAAGGTGTCCCATATTCACGAACTGACTGCGCTTCCGGTGGGTGTTGGATTTGGTATTCGTGACGCTGCAACAGCGGCAGCGGTCGGTCGGGTATCCGATGGTGTAATTGTCGGCAGTGTACTGGTCGATACAATAGCCCGAAATCAGGCGGATCCTGATCAGCTCAAACGGGCATTGTCGGATCTGCTCCACCCGATGCGAGAAGCACTGGACAGCCTGGCTTCGTGACAGTCGGGTTCCCGCAGGCATCAAAGGACAGGATGAGATCATGAGTAACTGGCTGGACAAGATCATGCCGAGCAAGATCCGCTCGGAATCCAAACAACGGACCGGTGTTCCTGAAGGTCTGTGGAAGAAATGTCCCAAGTGCGGGGCGTTTTTGTACAAGCCGGAGCTGGATAAGAATCTGGACGTGTGCCCCAAGTGCCAGCATCACCTGAGGATAACTGCCCGCCGTCGTCTGGATGTTTTCCTGGACGCCGACGGCCGCCAGGAGATCGCGGCTGATCTGGAACCTTGGGACCGCCTGAAGTTCAAGGACAGCAAGCGTTACAAGGATCGCCTGAGCCAGAACCAGAAAGCCACTGGTGAGAAAGATGCCTTGGTTGCCATGCGTGGCTCCTGCCTGGATATTCCGCTGGTTGCGGTGGCCTTTGAATTCAACTTCCTTGGCGGCTCCATGGGGCAGGTCGTGGGTGAAAAGTTCGTTCAGGCGGCCAATGTGTGCCTGGAAGAGCGGATTCCATTGGTGTGTTTCTCTGCCAGCGGTGGCGCACGGATGCAGGAGGCAATCCTGTCGCTGATGCAGATGTCCAAGACGGCCGCCGTGCTTGAGCGCATGAAGCAGGAGGGCATTCCCTATATCTCGGTCATGACCGACCCGGTATTCGGTGGCGTTTCCGCAAGTCTTGCCATGCTGGGCGATCTGAACATTGCGGAACCTTATGCGCTGATCGGTTTCGCCGGTCCTCGTGTTATCGAGCAAACTGTTCGTGAAAAGCTGCCCGAAGGTTTCCAGCGCAGCGAGTTCCTGCTGGAGCATGGCGCCATCGACATGATTCTTCATCGGCATCAGATGCGTGAGCGCATTGCTGCCTTGTTGGCCAAGTTTACCGATCTGGATAAGCCGGCCACGGAAGCGCCCATCGAGTTCGAAGTGTCGGAGCGACCGGAAACCGATGCCCCCGCAGAATAGCCCTGTCGCCCGGGGCAATGCTGTCCCGGGCGATAAAGCCACGCTTGACCAGTGGCTTGGTTACCTCGAATCGATCCACCCTTCTGAAATCGACCTTGGCCTCGACCGAGTGTTGCTGGTGTTGCGACGCCTGTTTCGCCGCAATCCGGCCGGGCGAATCATCACCATCGCAGGTACCAATGGAAAAGGCAGTGCGGTAGCGGCACTTGAGAAGCTGTTAATGGCATCGGGGCGGTCCACCGGGGCCTATACCTCTCCCCACCTCCAGAACTATAACGAGCGGGTAAGGATCAACGGGGCGGATGTTAGCGATGACCAGTTGGTCCGTGCGTTTTCCCGGGTAGAGGAAGCTCGCCGTGATACCACGCTAACGTATTTCGAGTTTGGAACCCTCGCTGCTTTTGTACTGTTCCAGGAAGCGGGTGTCGAGGACTGGGTTCTTGAAGTTGGGCTGGGTGGGCGCCTTGATGCGGTCAACGTTCTGGATCCGGATCTGGCCATTATTACCTCCGTTGATATCGATCACGTTGCCTTTCTCGGAGACAACCGTGAGGTCATCGGTTTTGAGAAGGCGGGCATCCTTCGCCCCGGCATACCCGCTGTCTACGCCGATATCGATCCACCTGAGTCGGTATTGCAGCAGGCGGCCGCCCAGAAGGTCCAGCTGGAAAGGCCTGGAGAGACGTATCAATTGGTGCCGTGCGACCCAGGCATAGCACCAGCTGGCAGTCTTTGGCTGGAGCAGCCTCGCTACGGCGACCGGGTATTGCTTCCAGACAACGGGCTTCCCGTCCACAGTCTGGCCGCAGCAGTCGTTGCTGTCAGACAGTTGGCGCCGGAATTGGCGCCCAGTGCCATTGAGCAGGTTATCGCCCGGCTGACGTTGCCGGGTCGCTATGAAGTCTTGCAGCAGCAACCTCGGGTGGTGGTTGATGTCGGCCACAATCCCCACGCCGCCAACTGGCTGGCGGCTCGAATCGGGCGGCGGGAGCCCGGGGCCGGTCGTGTTATTGCTGTCTACGCCGCCCTCGAAGACAAGGATGTGGAAGGGGTAGCGGGCGCAATGGCTCCGGTAGTCGACGAGTGGCACCTGGCTGGTCTGGACGTTCATCGTGGGTTGTCCGGTCCTGAGCTGGTTGACCGAATAGGTGGTCTGCTTCGGCTGCCTGCAGCCACAGTTTCCGTCTCGGTCTCAGCGGCCGTGGAGGAAGCTCTGGGTGGCGCCGGTCCGGAGGATATGGTGGTGATATTCGGCTCCTTCTACACGGTAGCGCAGGCCAGGGTGTCCCTGGGGAGAACGGCGCCTTAAATATCCTTCATTCCGTCGTCGAAGCTTTGAGTTCTCAGCATTGGGCGGTTAGTATCGGGCACAGAAAGTCGTCAATGATGGCGGGGCAGGAACAAACAGGGGACAACCTAACGTGGACGGACTGAAACAAAGAATCATCGGGGCTCTCGTGCTGGTGTCACTTGCCGTAATCTTTGTGCCGATGATGTTCGATGAACCACATTCCGAGCGCGAATCCACCACAATCAAGATCCCGGAAGAGCCGCCGTTCCCCGAAGTGGATGCACCCGAGCCAGAACTTTCCGATGCCCCGGCGTACCGGCTTGAGGAAAGCGATGCGGCTGGCGAGCCGGACTCGACCCCCCAGCCGTCAAACGACCAACCAACACCCGATGCTGACATGGCGGGTACAGAGCCTCAACCTGTCGCCAATGCCGTCGAAGAACCTCAGAATCCTCCAGAGCCAGCGCCATCTGAAGAGCCGTCGTCATCCGCCAACACCGGCTCCGCTGATCCGGCGACTGAGACGGATTCAGCGGAGTATACCCGCTCGCTGGAAGGCGCGTGGGTTGTCCAGTTAGGCAGTTTTGGCAGTGGTGATAACGCCAGGCGGTTGCGTGACAAGGTTCGTGACAAGGGTTACAACTCCCACCTGCAGCAGGTGACACGCGGTGACACCGAGCTGACCCGTGTCTTTAGTGGTCCTTTCGCGGAAAAGGCGGAAGCTGAAAGAGCAAAACAGGCGCTCGACAAAGCCTTTGGTCTCAACAGCCTGGTGACCTCCGGCGACAAATAACCCGGGCTTCTCCGGTCACTTATGCGCACAGGGCGGTTTGGTCGGGTGACGTTTCCTGATAGAATTCGCGCTTCCTTATTTTCACCGGGTTTTCCATGGATGCGCTGATCTGGATCGACTGGGTCATCATTGCCCTGATAACTGTTTCCACCCTAATCAGCCTGAAGCGTGGCTTTGTGAAAGAGGCGCTCTCGCTGATCACGTGGGTGGGGGCGTTTATCCTTGCCCGGACATTCCATCCCCAGATGCAATCTCTCCTCGAGAGCACCGTTGAAACGCCGCTTGTGCGGCTTGTCGCTGCCTTCGCGATCCTGTTCTTTGGTACCCTTATTGTTGGTGCCATAATCAATAACATGATCGGCCATCTGGTCAGGGCGACCGGGCTTTCCGCCACTGACAGAGTGCTCGGTATGGGATTCGGCCTGTTACGGGGCGTTGTGGTGGTGATTGTCGGGATTGCACTTACCCGCTATACGCCGCTGGCACAGGACACCTGGTGGCGTACGTCCATCATGATAGACCGTCTGGCCGTGGTGGAAGATTGGTCAAGAAGAACCCTCGGAGACGAATTTGCCCGCTTTCTCGGGCCGGCAGGCGGGGAAATGGATAACCCCTCCGGTTCTCAGCAGGAAGATAACGTGGAACCCGCTTCCGCGTCCCGCTAACATTCAGTATTAACGCTTCGGAGATCACCGTATCCATGTGTGGCATTGTCGGCATAGTCAGTACTTCCAACGTGAATCAGACGCTTTACGATGCGCTGACCGTATTACAACACCGGGGCCAGGATGCGGCGGGAATTGTTACCTTTCAGGATGAGCGTTTTTACCTGCGCAAGGACAACGGCCTGGTGCGGGATGTATTTCGTACCCGTCACATGCGCCGCCTGGTGGGTAATGTTGGTATCGGCCATGTTCGGTATCCCACGGCGGGCAGTTCAAGCTCGGCGGAAGCGCAGCCGTTTTACGTCAACAGCCCCTACGGCATTACCCTGGCCCATAACGGCAACCTGACCAACGCCGACGACCTTAGCCGTGATCTGTTTCGCACCGATCTCCGCCACATCAACACCAACTCTGATTCCGAAGTCCTGTTGAACGTGTTTGCCCATGAGCTTCAGAAACTGGGCAAACTCGACCCGACCAAGGAAGAAATTTTTGCGGCTGTTCGGGCCGTGCACAAACGCTGCCGCGGCGCCTATGCGGTCATAGCCATGATCACTGGATATGGCATCGTCGGTTTCCGAGACCCCAACGGCATTCGCCCCGCCTGTTATGGCGTGCGCAAGACCGAAGAGGGTGAGGAGTACATGATTGCCTCCGAGAGCGTGGCGCTGAGTGCCGCGGGCTTCAAACTGGTGCGGGACATCGCGCCGGGTGAGGCGGTGTACATTGAAACCGATGGCACGCTTTATACCCAGCAGTGCGCTGAGGAAGCTCACCTTTACCCCTGTATATTCGAGCACGTGTATTTTGCGCGGCCAGATTCCATTATCGACAAGGTATCGGTCTACAAGGCGCGGCTGCGGATGGGGGAAACTCTGGCGGAGAAGGTGCTGCGGGAGCGTCCGGACCATGATATCGATGTGGTGATGCCGATACCGGATACCAGTCGCACCTCTGCGATGCAGATGGCGCATCGGCTGGGGGTGAAGTTCCGTGAAGGCTTTATCAAGAATCGCTATATCGGCCGTACCTTTATCATGCCGGGCCAGAAGATGCGGAAGAAGTCCGTGCGCCAGAAGCTGAACCCGATCGATCTCGAGTTCCGGGGCAAGAACGTCATGCTGGTGGACGATTCCATTGTACGGGGAACCACCTGCAAGGAAATCGTGCAGATGGCCAGAGATGCCGGTGCCCGTAAGGTTTACTTCGCGTCAGCAGCGCCCCCGGTTCGTTACCCCAATGTCTACGGCATTGATATGCCGTCGGTGAACGAGTTGATCGCCCACGACCGAAGTGTTCAGGAGATTGGCGAGCTCATCGGCGCGGACTGGTTGCTGTACCAGGATCTGGATGATCTCATTACCTGTGTGAATGACGTTAATCCGGAGATCGAGGGGTGGGAGTGTTCCGTCTTTACCGGCAATTACGTTACTGGTGATGTGGACGCAGCCTATCTCAATAAACTGGAGGCGGCCCGCAATGACGAGAACATGTCCCAAGCCGGTGCCGGGGATTCCTCCGACAACGGCATTATCGATCTGTATAACGACGAAGACTGACCCAGCATGGCCATAAACAGGAGTTTGTCATGACCTATCGCCGCGAAGAACATGTTCTGATCCCCGAGTCGGATCTTGAGGGCATGTCGGTGGACACTCTCGCGGTCCGTGCCGGTCAGATTCGCACCGGCCAACTGGAGCATAGCGACGCAATTTTCCCAACGTCGAGCTTCGTTTATGGCAGTGCCGCACAGGCAGCGGCCCGGTTTGGTGGTGAGGAGCCGGGCAATATCTATTCCCGTTTTACCAATCCCACGGTACAGGCGTTTGAATCCCGTATTGCGGCGATGGAAGGCGGAGAGCGTGCTGTAGCGACGTCGTCCGGCATGGCGGCCATCCTGGCGACCTGCATGGCGCTGCTGAAAGCGGGTGATCACGTGATTTGCTCGCGGGGCGTGTTTGGCACCACCAATGTGCTTTTTCAGAAGTACCTGGCGAAGTTCGGTGTGGACACCACCTTTGTGGGCCTGACGGATATGTCGCAATGGCAGGCTGCGGTGCGCCCTGAAACCCGGATGCTGTTCATCGAAACGCCAACGAACCCGTTGTGCGAAGTCGCCGACATGGAGGCACTGTCCGGGTTGGCCCGGGCGAATGACGCCTTGTTCGTCGTGGACAACTGTTTCTGTACACCCGTGCTGCAGCGCCCATTTGAGCATGGCGCCGATGTTATCATTCACTCTGCCACCAAGTATCTGGATGGCCAGGGCCGATGTGTCGGTGGTGTCGTTATTGGTCCCAACACACTGATGGAGGAGGTCTACGGCTTCCTTCGTTCTGCCGGTCCCACCCTGAGCCCATTCAACGCGTGGGTTTTCCTCAAGGGTCTGGAAACCTTACCAATCCGTATGCGCGCCCATTGTGACAATGCGTTAGAGTTGGCGACATGGCTTGAAGGGCAGGGCGCGGTGGATCATGTATTCTATGCCGGTTTGCCCGATCATCCACAGCATGAATTGGCGAAGCGTCAGCAAAGCGGGTTTGGTGGAGTCCTTTCCTTTACCGTGAAAGGTGGCCGGGAAGAGGCCTGGGCGTTCATCGATGCGACGCGAATGATCTCCATTACCGCCAATCTTGGTGACGTCAAAACCACGATTACCCATCCGGCCACAACCACGCACGGTCGCCTGTCTCCGGAAGACAAGGTTCAGGCGGGTATTACTGAAAATCTGGTACGGATCTCGGTGGGTATCGAAGCTGTTGAGGACCTCAAAACCGATCTGCAACGCGGGTTTGAGGCTCTTGAAAATTACCGTCAGGGAACTGTCTGAGCATTCATGGCTGAGAGCGTAAAAGCGAAAAAATCCGGTGAGTTGACCGAAAAACAGGAGCGGTTCCGTCGCTTCCTGGCCCAGGGGGCCAGGGAAGGAGCGGTGATCGCCCTGATCGCACTGTGCATTTATCTGGGAATGGCGCTGGTTACCTTCAGCCCTTCGGATCCTGGTTGGGCCAGCATTGGCCACGACACCAGTGTGCAGAATTACGCAGGCCGAACGGGCGCCTGGTTGGCCAGTCTACTACGTGACTTTTTCGGCCATGTCGCCTTTCTGTTTCCCGTAATGATCGCCGGCTATGCGTTGATGTTGATTCGCCGCCGGAACGATCCTATCGACATGCACATGCCGCTGTTTCTGCTCCGTTTTGGCGGTTTCCTGTTGATCTTGCTGTCGGCGACAAGCCTACTGTCGCTCTATTCTGTGTTCGGTCTTGGGGTAACGTCGGGCGGTGTGCTGGGCTCCGCGGTGTCTGAGGCCATGGTGCGCTTCTTCAACCTGCCGGCCACGACGCTGCTGCTCATTGCGATTTTCCTGTTTGCACTGACGGTCAGTACGGGGATGTCCTGGTTCTGGCTGATGGATCAGGTTGGCAATCTGACGCTCCGTATCGGTAATGCCATCAAAAACCTTTTCTCCTCTTCCGACAAGGAAAAGCCCAAACCGGCAGCAAAAGCCCCGGCTGCACCCGAACCCGCGAAGAAACCAGCGGAGCCGCCCACGGTGCGGGACAGGGTGGCAAGCCAGAAAACCCCGGCGGCAGGCAACTCCTGGTGGCGGCGCCTGTTGGGCCTGGGTCCGCGTGCTGAAAAGGTCAAGGCACCTGCATCACGCCCAGAGCGAAAAGAACCGGGCCTGGAAGGCGTACTGCCAGTTGATGATGCCGAACCCGCTCGGCTGGAAAGCTTCAGCTCCCAGGATGACACGACACCGGTGGCCAAACCGTCGCCAAAGGGGAATTCCAAGCCGCCCGGGAAATCCCTGAAGATATCCCCGTTCAAGCGGGATGATCAGTCCGCCGGCAGCACCAATGGCGCCAAGAGCAAACAGGCGTCGTTGCTGGAAGATATTGAAAGCACCATTCCGCCCATAACCCTGCTGGACCCACCGGAGGAGCACAAGGAAAGGGGTTATTCCGAGGAGTCGCTTCAACACATGTCGCGGTTGCTGGAAGAAAAGCTCGCGGATTTCGGCGTCTCCGTGGAAGTGGTCGAAGTTAACCCCGGGCCGGTTATTACGCGATTTGAGATTAAACCCGCGCCAGGCGTCAAGGTCAGCAAGATTTCCAACCTGGCGAAGGATCTTGCCCGTTCCCTGGCGGTCCTCAGTGTTCGCGTGGTTGAGGTGATTCCGGGCAAGTCCGTGGTGGGTATCGAGATACCGAACGAAGAGCGGGAAATGGTCCGGCTCAGTGAGGTGTTGAACGCCCGGGTGTTCCAGGACTCATCGTCTGCCTTGACCCTGGCGTTGGGTAACGACATCGGCGGTAACCCGATGGTGGCCAATCTGGCGAAGATGCCGCACCTGCTGGTGGCCGGCACAACCGGTTCCGGCAAGTCGGTGGGCGTCAACGCCATGATACTGAGCATGCTGTTGAAAGCCACTCCCGAAGAAGTTCGTTTCATCATGGTCGACCCCAAGATGCTTGAATTGAGCATCTATGATGGTATTCCGCATCTGTTGGCGCCGGTGGTCACCGATATGAAAGACGCGGCCAACGCGCTGCGTTGGTGTGTAGCGGAAATGGAGCGCCGGTATCGGCTGTTGGCGAGCCTGGGTGTACGCAACCTGGCCGGCTACAACCGCAAGGTTAAGGATGCAGCCGCCGCGGGTGAGCCACTGCTGGACCCAACGTGGAAGCCGGATGAGTACCTGGCGGATGACGAGCAGGAACGCCCGGAACTGGAAACCCTTCCGTTCATCGTGGTGGTCATTGACGAATTTGCCGACATGATGATGATCGTTGGCAAGAAGGTCGAGGAGCTCATTGCGCGGATCGCCCAGAAAGCCCGTGCTGCCGGCATTCATCTGATTCTGGCTACGCAACGGCCGTCTGTGGACGTTATCACGGGCCTGATCAAGGCCAACATTCCGACGCGGATGTCCTTCCAGGTATCGTCCAAGATCGATTCCCGCACGGTACTGGACCAGGGTGGGGCGGAACAGTTGTTGGGGCATGGTGACATGCTCTACCTGCCCCCGGGCTCCGGACTGCCGGTGCGGGTGCATGGCGCCTTCGTAGACGATGACGAAGTCCACCGGGTTGTCAGTGCCTGGAAGGCTCGTGGCGAGCCCGTTTATGTGGACGATGTACTGAACGGGGCCGAAGGTGAGAACCTGCCTGGCGTGCCTAACCTGAGCGAAGGCGGCGGTGACAGTGAGGGGGATGCTCTGTTCGACGAGGCAGTAGCCTTTGTTACTGAGGGCAGGCGGGTGTCAATTTCATCCGTACAACGTAAATTCAAGATCGGCTATAACCGGGCCGCGAACCTGGTCGACGCCATGGAAGCATCCGGTGTGGTCAGCGCAGCCGGGCATAATGGCGCCCGTGAAGTTCTGGCACCACCGCCACCGAGAGATTAGGAGTAGCGATTCATGAGAGTTTCAGCAAAAGCCCTTTGGTTGGTCACCGCGTTTTCGGTCCTGATATCGGTGATCACGCCGGCCATGGCGGAAGATACCAGTGCAAAGGCCGCAGCGGATCTGTCTGCGCTGCTCAAGAATTACGAATCCTTCCAGTCTGATTTTATTCAGATCGTGGTTAACGAAAACGGCAATCGCGTTCAGGAGAGCCGTGGTTCCCTGAAGGCCAAGCGTCCTGGGTTGTTTTATTGGGAAACCCGAAAACCCCATTCACAGTTCGTCGTCAGCAACGGTGAAACCGTGGAAGTCTACGATCCTGATCTGGAACAGGTCACCATCCACAACCTGGACGAGCGTGTACAGACAACACCAGCGCTTCTTTTGAGTGGTGAGGTTGATAACCTCAATGAGACCTATCGCGTGTCCTCCCGCTCTCCTGGGGAGAATATCCGTGAGTTCACCCTGGAACCGCGAAGCGAGGATTCCCTGTTCGTATCCCTGAGGCTGACCTTCCATAACGGTGAGCTGCAGGAAATGCGCATGCAGGATTCACTGGCGCAGCTCAGCGTTCTCAGTTTCGAGGACATTCGCCTGAACGCCCCGGTGGAGGACAATGCGTTTACCCTGAATTACCCTGACAGCGTGGATGTGATCCGGGACGGGGCCTGATGCAGGATAGCCTGTTCGCGGAACAGCAGGGTTTCCGCCCGCTGGCTGCGCGAATGCGCCCGGCGAGCCTTGATGAATACGTCGGCCAGTCACATCTGGTGGGCGAGGGCAAGCCGCTCCGCAGGGCGGTTGAGCAGGGACAGCTCCACTCCATGATCCTGTGGGGCCCTCCGGGTGTCGGTAAGACCACCTTCGCCCGCCTGCTGGCCAACCTCAGTGATCTCAGCTTTGAGACCGTTTCGGCCGTTCTCAGCGGTGTAAAGGATATCCGTCTCATTGTTGAGCGGGCGAAAGACCGCAAGCGCAGCGAAGGGCGCGACACCCTGCTGTTTGTCGATGAAGTTCACCGTTTCAATAAAAGCCAGCAGGATGCGTTTCTTCCTCACATTGAAGACGGTACTTTCATCTTTGTCGGTGCCACCACCGAGAACCCTTCCTTTGAACTGAACAGTGCGTTGCTCTCCCGTACCCGCGTCTACGTGCTGAAGAACCTTGAAGAAACCGACATTCTGGAACTGCTTGGGCGGTCACTGTCTTCACCAGAGGGGCTGGCAGGGCGATTCACCGTGGAAAAGAGCGTCCTGGAGCTGATGGCAACCGCATCGGGCGGCGATGGCAGGCGTGCGCTGAATATTCTGGAAGTGGCAACGGATCTTGCAGAGCCTGATGAAGACGGCGCCGCCAGAATTACCTCCGATCATCTGGAACAGGTGCTGCAAACCAGCCTGAGGCGGTTCGATAAAGGCGGCGATGTCTTCTACGACCAGATATCGGCACTTCACAAGTCTGTGCGGGGCTCCGACCCCGATGGCTCCCTATACTGGCTATGTCGCATGCTGGATGGCGGTTGTGATCCGTTGTATGTGGCCCGGCGTCTGGCGCGAATTGCCAGCGAGGACATAGGCAATGCCGACCCGAGGGCGCTGCAGATTGCCATGGACGCCTGGGAGGCCCAGGAGCGACTGGGTTCCCCCGAGGGCGAACTGGCGCTCGCTCAGGCAGTTACCTATCTTGCCCTTTCGCCCAAGAGTAACGCGGTCTATTCCGCCTTTAACCAGTGTATGGCCGATATCCGCAATGACCCGGACTATGAGGTGCCCGTTCACCTGCGCAACGCCCCCACCAAACTGTTGAAGTCCATGGGGCACGGTGACGAATACCGTTATGCCCATGACGAGCCGGAAGCATTCGCCGCCGGAGAATCCTATCTCCCCGAGGCCATTCACCGGCGCCGTTACTATGAGCCAGTCCATCGGGGCCTGGAAATCAAACTCGCCGAAAAGCGTGACCGGCTCGACGACTGGAACCGCAACAGCGACCGCAAGCGTTACCCGCAACGCTGAAATCCGCCAGCCGCTTTCGCCCGCTGTGGTCATAGCCGGCCGCGCAGGTATAATGCCCAGTCAATCGTGAACAACAGAAACAGGATAATCATGCTCGATCCCAAACGTGTCCGCACCCAGACTGAAGAGATCGCCCGTCGCCTTGCTATCAAGGGGTACACCTTTGACAAAGCCACATTCGATCAGCTCGAGGAGCGCCGTCGCGCGATCCAGGTGAAAACGGAAACTCTGCAGGGCGAGCAGAACCGCCGGTCCAAATCCATTGGCAAGGCCAAGGCGGCCGGTGAAGACATCCAGCCATTACTGGACGAAGTGGAAGACCTGAAGAAACAGAAGTCAGAAGCGGAAGACGAGTTACGGGTGTTACAGGAGGAATTGAACGACTTCCTCGCCAGCATACCGAACCTGCCCGACGACACCGTGCCGGCCGGAGAAAGCGAAGACGATAACGTTGAGGTGCGTCGCTGGGGTACCCCCAGACACTTTGATTTTGAACCAAAGGACCACGTTGCCCTGGGCGAAGCCCTTGGTGGCCTGGACTTCGAGACCGCCACTCGTCTGGCTCATTCCCGTTTTGCTGTGATGCGCGGCCCGGTTGCCCGCCTGCATCGGGCGCTTGCCCAGTTCATGATCAACCTCCACACCGACGAGCATGCGTATACGGAAGCCTACGTGCCGTACCTGGTCAACGCAGACACGCTCTTTGGGACGGGTCAGCTTCCCAAGTTTGAGGAAGACCTTTTCCGCATGGACGGGGAGAAGCCTCTTTATCTGATTCCCACGGCGGAGGTTCCGGCCACCAACCTGGTTAGCAACACCATTCTTGATGCAGCAGAACTGCCCCTGAAGCTGGTCTGCCACACTCCCTGTTTCCGTAGTGAAGCCGGCTCTTACGGCCGTGATACCCGCGGGATGATCCGCCAGCACCAGTTTGACAAGGTGGAGCTGGTGCAGGTCGTTCGCCCGGAGGACTCCGAAGCGGCGCTCGAGGCGCTGACCGGGCACGCCGAAAAGGTACTGCAGCTCCTCGAACTACCGTACCGGTTGGTTGACCTCTGTGGCGGCGACATGGGGTTTGCGGCCGCCCGTACCTATGACATCGAAGTCTGGTTACCGGGCCAGGACAAATATCGCGAAATATCTTCCTGTTCCAACGCCAGGGATTTTCAGGCACGGCGCATGCATGCACGCTGGCGTAACCCGGAAACCAATAAGCCGGAGCCCGTTCATACCTTGAACGGATCCGGGCTTGCCGTTGGCCGCGCACTGATTGCGGTGATGGAGAATTATCAACAGGAAGACGGCAGCATCCTGGTTCCCGAGGTCCTGAAACCGTATATGGGAGGCGTAGACAGAATACAATGAGTGACAGACTCGACGATGCACCATGGAAGGGCGTTGGTGCAAAGCCTGCACCAGTTCGGTACCACAAGAATCCGGTAACGGAAAATCCGAATAGCTCCGAAGGGGAGGTTGCACTCGTGGGTGCCGGCCCCGGTGATCCGGAGTTACTGACATTGAAGGCGTGGCGCCTGATCCAGTCAGCGGAAGTGGTGTTGTACGACCGCCTGGTGTCGCCGGAAATCCTGTCGCTTATTCCTGAATCCGCCGAGCGTATTCATGTGGGCAAGCAGCGTGCTAACCACACCTTGCCCCAGGATCAGATCAACAGCCGCCTGGTGGAACTCGCCCGCAAGGGACGCAAAGTGGTGCGGCTCAAGGGTGGTGATCCCTTTATTTTTGGCCGTGGCGGCGAGGAGATTGAAACCCTCGCGGCGGCCGGTGTGCGCTTCCAGGTGGTGCCCGGTATTACCGCTGCTTCCGGTTGCGCCGCCTACGCCGGCATTCCGCTTACGCACCGGGACCACGCCCAGTCAGTTCGATTTGTCACCGGCCACCTGAAGAATGACACCTGCGACCTGCCTTGGAAGGATTTCGTCCAGAACAACCAGACCCTGGTGTTCTACATGGGCCTGGTCGGGCTACCGATTATCTGCCAGCAACTGGTTGCCCACGGTATGTCTCCGGAGATGCCGGTGGCGCTCGTTTCAAGAGGGACAACGCCCCACCAGCAGGTTGTGACCGGGGACCTGACAAACATCGTGGAAAGGGTGGAGAGGAATGCGGTGCCTGCCCCCACATTGGTCATCATCGGCAACGTGGTGACCTTGAGAAGCAGGCTCGACTGGATCGGGGGCTGAAATCAGCCCCGACGCTTCGGCAGAACGTCCTTCAGTTTCTCCCGCATGTCACGCAGGGCTTTTTCAGTGGTCTCCCAGTCAATACAGGCGTCCGTCACGGACACACCGTATTTAAGATCGGCCAGGTTTTCAGGAATCGACTGATTGCCCCAATTCAGGTTGCTTTCCACCATCAAACCCTGGATGGACTGGTTGCCCTCAACGATCTGATGGGTGATGTCCTGCAATACCAGAGGCTGTATGGCCGGGTCCTTGCTGGAATTGGCGTGGCTGCAGTCAACCATGATCGACTGACGGAGTTTGGATTTCTCCAGTGCCTGCTCACACAGGGCAACGTTGACTGAGTCATAGTTGGGTTTGCCACCGCCGCCACGCAGAACCACGTGACCGTAGTTGTTGCCCCGGGTACGGATGACCGCGACCTTGCCTTGCTGGTCAATGCCCAGGAAGCTGTGAGGGTGGGAGACCGACTTCATGGCATTAACCGCAACGTCCAGGCTGCCATCGGTACCGTTCTTGAAGCCAATGGCCATGGACAGGCCACTGCTCATTTCCCGGTGAGTCTGAGATTCTGTGGTGCGCGCGCCAATAGCGGACCAGGAGATTGTATCCTGCAGGTATTGCGGGGAGATAGGATCCAGTGCTTCTGTCGCCGTGGGCAGTCCCAACTCGGAGATATCCAGGAGCAGACGGCGGCCGATGTGGAGGCCCTGTTCAATGTCGAAGGTGTCGTTGAGGTGGGGGTCGTTAATCAACCCTTTCCAGCCAACGGTGGTGCGAGGCTTCTCGAAATACACCCGCATGACGATCAGCAGGGTATCGCTGACTTCTTCTGCCAGCTTCTTCAGCCTGGCGGCGTATTCCCGAGCAGCTTCGACATCATGAATGGAGCAGGGGCCCACCACCACAAACAGGCGATGGTCCTTGCCGTCCATGATGTCATAGATGGCCTGGCGGCCTTTTTCCACGGTTTCCGCGGCCTTGCCGGAAAGCGGCATCTCCTGCTTGAGCGCTTCAGGGGTAATCAAAGGTTCCTGACTCGCCACATTCAGATTCTCTAGTTTGGTGCCCGACATTCTGTTGTTATCCCCGTCGCATAAAACATGACTGGCCGGCGCTTAGTTGCGGTAAACCCCGGCGAGTTGGTTATACTGCGTTATTTGATGAACCTTTTCAACGCTTCTGACGCGCGGGGAACGGATGCAGCAGAGCACGCAGAAAAAGCGCAAAGTACTGTCCCGGAAACAGGTGGTAAAGAGGATTGGGGACGTGCTTTCAGGCATTCGTGTACCCGATCTTCCCTATCCCGCGGGAAAGGTTGCTGCAGACGCAGCCAGCGACTGGCGCCCATTGTTGCTGTCCTGCTGGACGGAGCAGCGGGATGAGCCCGTGACCCGCGTTATCCGCTCGGTATCCTTGACCTGGTCGGTTAGGCAGATCAATTCCGCCTATGTGGCGGACCGAATCATGGATGTGTTTCTCAAGACCAGCGGCCTCCATCCCGAACTGGCCCTGCGAATTGCCCGCCTTCGGTTCTTTCTCGCCTGGCGAATGAACCTTGAGGGAGCCGGAGCGCTGAACGATACCATCGTGCACTGGCTTGACAGCCTGCAGGACTGCAGGGGATGGAGTGGTTCCGGCGGGCGCTCAGGGAGGGCCCTCCTGGATCAGTTGGATTCACTGACCATAGCGGTGTCCGGCTGTTTCGATTCCGGGGACGTCGGGCCGGTTATCGAATTCTGCCGTCAGTGGGAAGAGGATGCGGGAAAGCGCGAACAGCAGAATGAGCGTTTACGTCAGCGGTTGCTGGAAACCGAGCAGGGCGCCGCCCGTCAAAGAAAGTCGGAACAGACGGCTAGGGCATTGGTGGGCCGGGCCCTCCAGAATCGTCAGCTGCCGCAAGCCGTGGTTCGGTTTATCTTTGATCACTGGTTTGCCCTGATCAAGCAGATTGTCTGGCAGGAAGGCACCGAGGGCGACAACTGGCGGCATGCCAGCAAACTGTTGGAATGGCTTGTCTGGATTGGTGATCCGGCGCTTTCCGACAAGGACAGGAACCGCCTCTATACGGTGGGGGAGCAAATTGGTGACCGGATCAGCGACGTCTGGAACCGCGTCAACGGTAAGCCCCTGGATGACTCGGCCCTGCAAGGAATCCAGTCGGTTATGGTGGATCGTCTGAGGGGCGAAACGCCCGAGCTGGTTTCCGCGTTGCCGGAAGGCGACCGATTCTCCTGGGATCCTTCCTGGTTGTCGTTTTCCGCACCGCCTGAGGCCGAGGTTGAGCCGTTGTTGGGAAAATGGTTTGTGGAAGGTGAGGGCGCCGCGGAGCGACGTCGGTATTTCTTTGCTCTGCTACCGGATACCTGTGAAGTGCTCTGGACCAATGGTGCCGGGGTCAAACTGGGACTAATGCCCTGGCCAAGGTTCTCCACGGCTCTCGATAGCGGCACCCTGAGATTATTACCACCATTGACTCCCTTCGGTCAGGTGTTGGCGGAAACCATTACCTCGCTATCTGTGGTGCTTGAACGCCAGACGTTGCAACGGGAAGAAGCCGCCAGGGAGGCGAGAGCCCGGGCAGAAACCTTGCGTCGGGAAAAGGCGGAAGCGGAACAATTGCGCCAACAGGAGGAAGCCGCCAGGCAGGCTGAACTCGCAAGGCAGAAGAAAGCGGCAGAAGATCGACGTATCGCTGATGAAGAAGCCGAGCAGCAACGCCTGTTGCAGGAGCGGGAGACCGCTGCGAGGGAGTTGGTGGAAGGCATCAAACTGGGCGGTTGGATCGTCGAGGAAAGTAGCGGTGAGGGCAAGGATGCCGTTCGCCTGAAGCTGGCCGTACGGATCAATGCCTCCCGGAAGTTGGTTTTTGTGGACCGACTGGGGCTGAATCGCCGCGAATTCCTGGTGGATGAACTCGTGGATCACGTGGTGATGGGCCGGGTACGCGTACTTGGTAGCTCTGCAGAGTTTGATGACGCTCTGTCGCGGGTGGTTGGCCGTATCAGGGTCGGTCGAAACTGACCGGATAAAACACTATCGGATAGATGATCATGAGCGATATCGATTACAGTTTTGGCGACTACGAGGATGCTCCGGAATCTGGGGATAACCGTTCCGAGTACCGGCTGGCTGCGAGCGCAAGTGTGACCCTGGAGCTGGAATCACCGATTCCGGATGTCGAGGGGGATCAGTCCGGGCGGTCTCTGGTATCACGCACCAGCGATGTCTCTGCCCGTGGTATCCGGTTGACGACCGCAGAACCGGTAACCCAGGGTGCACTCTTACCTGCCTGGGTCAGTCTGGAGGATGACAATAAGCCGTTTGGTCTGATGGTGGAGGTTGTCTGGTGTCGTGCAAGCACTGAAACCAGTTGGCTGGTGGGACTTCAGATACTGGAGTCGGATGACACGTCCTATCTGGAGTGGGTGGAAGCCGTCGCAAAGGCGATGTCTGAGGGTTAAGTCGTCCCGGCAAGGCCCGAAAGCCCTGCCGGGAAAACCGGGAGCTTCAGTCTTCCAGCTCGCCCATGCCGGTAATGTTGAAGCCGGCATCAACGTACATGATTTCACCAGTAATGCCGCTGGCCATGTCAGAACACATGAAGGCAGCAGCGTTACCCACTTCGTCGGTAGTCACGTTGCGGCGTAACGGTGCCCGCCTGGCATTCTCGGCCAGCATACGGCGGAAGCTCTTGATGCCAGAGGCCGCCAGGGTCTTGATTGGCCCTGCCGAGATGGCGTTGACCCGGATGCCATCACGCCCCAGACTGCCGGCCATATAGCGAACGTTCGCCTCAAGGGAAGCCTTGGCCAGTCCCATGACGTTGTAGTTCTGCAGTACTTTCTCGGCACCCAGGTAGCTGAGGGTCAGCAGAGAGCTGTTTTCATGCATCATCTTGCGACCGGCCTGGGCCAGGGCAACAAAGCTGTAGGAGCTGATGTCGTGGGCGATGCGGAAGCCTTCCCGCGTGGTGACGTCCACATAGTTGCCATCCAGCTCGTTGGCCGGGGCGTAACCGACAGAGTGGACAATAATGTCGATGTCGTCCCAGTGCTTGCCCAGTTCGGTGAACACAGCTTCTATTTCGTCATCGCTGGCAACATCGCACGGGAAAATCAGCGAACTGCCCCAGCCTTCGGCGAATTTCTCTACTCGGGATTTGAGCTTTTCATTCTGGTAAGTGAATGCCAGCTCGGCGCCTTGTTTGGCAAAGGCTTCGGCGATGCCATAAGCGATCGAGTGTTTGCTTGCAACGCCGACAATCAGTGCTTTTTTGCCACTGAGTAATCCCATAACGATTCTCCCTGTGTTTCAGTTTAAGGCATTATCCATGAACCGCAGCGGTGCGGGTAACGCTCAATTGGTCGTAGTAATCGGGCGTGGCCTGTCATTGCGCTTTATTGGCTGTAGAACAGGGCCGCCCCAAGCAGTTCACGGGTGTAATCGTGCTTTGGTGTATTGAATATCCCGGCGGCATCGCCGTATTCCACGACCCGACCACTCTTCAGTACCAGCAATTTGTGGCTCAGTGCCCGGACCACGGCCAGATCGTGGCTGATAAACACATAGCTTAGACCATATTTGTCCTGGAGATCCCGCAGCAGGTTAATCACCTGTTTTTGCACCGTCCTGTCCAGGGCAGAGGTGGGCTCGTCCAGAATGATGAGTTCTGGCTGCAGCACCAGCGCCCGGGCGATGGCAATGCGTTGGCGCTGACCGCCGGAGAACTCATGAGGGTAGCGGTGACGGGCCTGTGGGTCGAGCCCGACGTCGGTGAGCGCCTGTATGACCCTTCGGTCCTGTTCTTCGGGTGTTGCCGGTACGTGTATTTCCAGGCCTTCACGCACGATCTCGGCGACTGACATCCGCGGGCTGAGGCTACCGAATGGGTCCTGGAACACAATCTGAATACGGCTGCGCCATGGCCGGAACTGCTTCTGGTCGAGCGGACCGAGTTCTTCGCCGCTGAGCCGAATACTGCCGCGACTGGAAGTGAGCTTCAGCAGTGCGTGGCCGATCGTGGTCTTGCCACTTCCGCTTTCACCAACGATACCCAGGGTTTCGCCTTCGTTGAGCGAGAAACTGACGTCGTCGACCGCCTGAAACCACGACTGAGGCCGACCAAACAGGCTTTTGCGAGTAACGAAGCGCACATCAAGGTTGTTCACGTCCAGCAGCGACTTGTTGTCGACCATGGTGCCCGACGGCGAGGCCGGTGGTTCTGCGTCAAGCAGGCGTCGGGTATAGGCATGCTGTGGGGCTTCAAACAGCTTCGCTGTCGGAGCTTCCTCAATCAGTTGTCCCTGCTCCATCACCACGACATGGTCTGCGTAGCGCCGTACGATGGACAAGTCGTGGGTGATCAGCAAGATGGCCATGCCCAGCTTTTGTTGCAGGTCTTTCAACAATTCCAGTACCTGCTTCTGGACAGTGACGTCGAGTGCTGTTGTCGGCTCGTCCGCGATCAGCAGGTCCGGCTCGTTGGCGAGGGCCATGGCAATCATTACGCGCTGCTTCTGGCCGCCGGAGAGCTGATGAGGGTAGCTCGTCAGGCGCTCTTCAGGCGAGGGGATGCCGACCAGATCCAATAGTTCCACGCAACGGGCACGAGCCTGTGGGCCGCGCATCCCCTTGTGCAGTGCCAGGGTTTCGCTGATCTGCTTTTCCACCGTGTGCAATGGATTGAGCGAGGTCATTGGCTCCTGGAAAATCATGCTGACGTGACGTCCGCGGATCTGTCGAAGGCGTTTTTGGCTGGCCTTCAGCATGTCCTCTCCCTGGAACAGGATCGCACCTGAGGGATAACTGGCGTGGCGTTCGTCGAGCAGTCGGAGGATGGACAGGGCGGATACGGATTTCCCGGAGCCGCTTTCTCCCACCAGGGCGACGGTTTCACCATTGTCGATACTCAGCGACAATCGATCCACGGCCTGAATGGTGTCGTCAAAACGTATGGACAGATCCCGGATTTCCAGCAGTTGCGACATATCAGTTTTTTCTCGGATCGAAGGCATCACGGACGGCTTCACCGACAAACACCAGCAGCGTCAACATGATGGACAGGGACACAAACGCCGATATACCCAGCCACGGGGCATGGAGGTTGGATTTACCCTGGGCGATCAGCTCACCCAGTGAGGGTGACCCGGACGGTAGGCCAAATCCCAGGAAGTCCAGTGACGTCAGGCCGGTTATGGCACCGGTCAGGATGAACGGTAGAAAGGTGAGGGTGGCCACCATCGCGTTGGGCAGGATATGGCGGAACATGATCTTGCGGTTGCCCAGACCCAGGGCTCTCGCGGCCTTAACGTATTCGAAATTGCGGGCGCGCAGGAATTCCGCGCGAACCACATCCACCAGACCCATCCAACTGAACAACAGCATGATGCCCAGCAGCCACCAGAAATTAGGTTGCACGATGCTGGACAGAATAATCAGCAGGTAGAGCACCGGAAGCCCTGACCAGACTTCGATAAACCGCTGCCCCAGCAGATCAACCTTACCACCGTAGTAGCCCTGGATAGCACCCACAACCACGCCCACGATGCAGCTGAGAATGGTCAGCACAAGCCCGAACAGGACGGAAATGCGGAACCCGTAAATCACCCGCGCAGCCACATCCCGGCCCTGGTCATCGGTGCCGATCCAGTTTTCAGCGCTGGGTGGGGCCGGAGATGGTACCTCAAGGTTATAGTTCGTGGTGTTGTAGCTAAAACGAATGGGGGGCCAGATCATCCAGCCATTTGCCTCGATTTCATCGGCGATAAACGAATCGCGGTAGTCGGCTTCGGTGGGCAGAAACCCGCCGAACGTCTCCTCGGGTACACTTTCCACGATCGGAAAGTAAACATCCCCTTTGTAGTAGGCGACCAGTGGCACGTCATTCGCAATCACCTCGGCGATGAGTGAGAGCCCAAAGAGGGCCAGAAATACCCACAGGGACCAGTAACCACGACGGTTGTTGCGGAAGTTGCGCAGTCGCCGTTGCTGGATGGGAGAGAGCGTCACCATACCTACGATCCCTCCCGGCTTTCGAAATCGATGCGGGGATCCACCAGAACGTAAGTGATATCGCTGATCAACTTCAGTACCAATCCCATCAGCGTGAAGATATAGAGGGTGCCGAATATCACCGGATAATCCCGGTTCAACGCTGCCTCAAAGCCCAGTAATCCGAGGCCATCCAGGGAGAAGATCACTTCAATCAGCAATGAGCCTGTGAAGAATAGCGACACAAGCACGCCGGGAAGGCTGGCAATGACGATCAGCATGGCGTTGCGGAACACATGCCCGTAAAGCACCTGTTTCTCTTCCAGACCCTTGGCCCTGGCGGTCACCACATACTGCTTGCTGATCTCATCGAGGAAAGAGTTCTTGGTCAGCAGGGTGAGGGTGGCAAAGCCACCGATGACATTGGCCGTTACAGGCAATGCGAGGTGCCAGAAGTAATCTCCGATTTTCTGGTACCAGGTAAGTTCATCGAAATTGGACGACGTCAGCCCCCGCAGCGGAAACCAGTCCAGATAACTGCCCCCTGCGAACAGGACGATCAACAGTATCGCAAACAGGAAGCCTGGTATGGCGTAACCCACCACGATGGCAGAACTGCTCCAGACGTCGAATCGCGATCCGTCGGTGACCGCCTTGCGGATGCCGAGGGGGATCGAGATCAGGTAGATGATCAGGGTGGACCACAACCCCAGGGAGATGGACACCGGCATCTTGTCCAGAATCAGTTCGATCACCGAGCGGTCCCGAAAAAAGGATTCGCCAAAATCAAAGGTGGCGTAATCCCCGAGCATCTTCAGGAATCGCTCGTGGGCCGGCTTGTCGAAGCCGTACATAACCTCTATTTCTTTGAGCAGCTCTTCCGGCAGGCCACGGGAGCCGCGGCTGTCGCCACTTGAGGAGGTAACCTCGCCGCCGGCACCACCGCCGCTGGCCCGGGAAAGGGCGCTACCACCGTGCCCCTCGGTTTCCGCAATCAACTGCTCAACGGGACCGCCAGGGGCGGCCTGAACAATGACGAAATTGAGCAGCATGATCCCGAGGAGGGTGGGGATTATCAGCGCAAGGCGCCTGAGGATATAACTGCCCATTCAGCGGAACTCCGTCAAAGTTGTATCAGAGATCTGCGTCATTGGTCAGTGCTTTTTACCCACCAGTTGTTGATGTCCACACCGTTTTTGGGAACCGTCTCCGGCCGTTGAAGGAACGACCAGTAGGCGATCCGATCCTTGGCCAGGTACCAGTTTGGAATCACGTAGTGCCCATGCAGCAGCACACGGTCCAGCGCCCGCGTACGATGAACAAGCTCCCCTCGGGTAGGCGCCTGGATGACCAGGTTGACCAATTCATCCACCACCGGGCTATCCACCCCCATATAGTTGCGCGAGCCCTTCACATCGACATTGGAGGAATGCCAGTACTCCCGCTGCTCATTGCCAGGAGAGTCGGACTGGCCGATGCCCTGGACGGTCATGTCGTAGTCGAACTCACGAAGACGCTGGATGTACTGGTTGGTATCCACCAGGCGTACGGACACATCAATGCCGAGTCTTTCGAGGTTGTTCTTGAAGGGCAGCACCACCCGTTCAAAGGTTTTCTGAAAGATCAGGATCTCGAAGGCCAGGGGATTACCGGTTTCCCGGTTCACCATGGTGCCATCCCTGACCTCATAGCCGGCCTCCCGTAACAACGTCAGGGCTGTACGGAAGTTATCGCGAAGCCCGCCTTTACCCGCCGTCGAAGGGGGTTGATACTCTTCATTGAATACATCGTCGGGCAATTGATCGCGGTAAGGCTCAAGGACCTCCAGTTCGCGGCCTTCGGGCAGTCCTGATGACGCCAGCTCGCTGTTCTCGAAGTAGCTTGAGGTACGGGTGTATTGCCCGAAGAAAAGATTTTTGTTGGCCCATTCAAAGTCAAACGCGTAAGCCAGCGCTTCCCGTACACGAGGGTCGCTGAATACCTGGCGGCGGGTGTTCATCGCGAACGCCTGCATGCCGGCAGGGCGGCCATGTTCTACGGCTTCAGTTTTAACCTTGCCGGAGTCAAACTGGTTACCGGTGTAGGCGGTGGCCCAGTTCTTAGCCGAGGACTCTACCCGAAAATCGAAATTACCGGCACGGAAGGACTCCAGGGCGACGGTGTCATCTTTGTAGTAGTCATAGTGAATTTCATCGAAGTTATACCGCCCCTTTCGCACTCCGATGTTCCTGGCCCAGTAATCCTCCACCCGTTTGAAGGTGATGGAGCGGCCCGCCTCGAAGTCGCTAATGCGATACGGGCCACTGCCAACGGGCGGTGTCAGACCGTTGTCGCCAAATTCACGATCTTTCCAGTAATGGCTTGGAAGAACGGGCAGTTGGCCAAGAATCAGTGGCAGTTCACGGTTGTTGGTGTCACCAAACTCGAAGCGGATAGTCCGCTCATCTTCGATGATTACCTCGGACACGTCTGCATAATAGTTGCGATAGAAAGGATGGCCTTTGGTGGTCAGAACATCGAACGAAAACTTCACGTCCTTCGCGGTAATGGGTTCACCATCCTGGAACCGGGCTTCATCACGCAGATGAAAGGTCACGTAACTGCGGTCTTCAGGCGTCTCGATAGACTCAGCAATCAGGCCATACGCGGAAAAGGGTTCGTCCGCCGAGGGTTCCATCAGGGTGTCATAAAGGTAGGCGTTGATTCCCGCCGCGGCTACGCCGCGAATAACGAAAGGGTTAAAGGTGTCGAACCCATTGGCGACCACGGCCATTCGAAGCACGCCGCCTTTGGGTGCCTCGGGGTTAACGTAGTCAAAGTGCGGGAAGCCTTCGGAGTATTGGGGCTCGCCGTGCATGGCGATGCCGTGACGTGCGTCCGGCTCGGCTGAAGCTGATTGCCATGGGAGGAGAACCATGGCGGTAACGGTCAAAACACTGATGAGGGATGAGGCTTTCCGTGTTCTTGTCATAGATCTCGCACGTTTCGGTTCAGACTCAGGGGCTGTTTCTTATGTCGACATAGAGTACCAGACTTTGCCCGGGCTGAAGATAACGTGAGGTGTTGAGGTCGTTCCAGCTTGCGATGTCTCTCACATTAACCGCAAACCGGCTGGCGATGGTCGACAGGGAATCCCCTTTGCGGACTTGATAGCCCACCTTGCGTACCATGCCTTTGCCACGATTGGTGCTGGCCAGCATGGCGGGTTGTTTCGACTTGGACCAGATGACGAGTTTCTTGCCGGGCATCAGTGGATCACCAGGTGCCATGCCATTCCAGGACGCCAGCTGGCGGACGGACACCCGATGCTCGCGGGCAATATCCCAGAAGGTGTCCCCGGAGCGAACCTTGTAGTCAACCCGAGTGCCATTGGTGTTCTTGCCGCTCCGTTCCTGCTTTCTGGCGAGTCGTTCACTGGCACTCAGGGAATAGGTGCCCGCCTGTTCGGCAGCTGAGGGAATCACCAGCCGTTGGCCAATGCGGATGATGTGACTGTCGAGGTTGTTGACCTGCTGTATCACCGAGGGTGTGGTGGAATAACGTTTGGCAATGGTGCTCAGGGTGTCGCCGGATTCCACCTTGTAATTCCGCCAGGAAACGCGCTTCGCCGGATCCATGCCCTTGAGGGCCGTCGCGAAGGTTTCAGCATGGTCGCGGGGAACTAGCAGACGGTGGGGGCCATCCGGTGATGTCGCCCAGCGATTGTACGAGGGGTTGAGCAGGTAAATCTCGTCGATATCGACACCGGCGAGTTCCGCTGCCTGGGCCAGATCAAGCTGCGAACCGGTGTCCACGATTTCAAAGTAGGGCTCGTCGTCCAGCGGGGGCAGTTCAATACCGTAAGCCTGCGGGTCATCGAAGATCTTCGCCAGGGCGATCAGTTTGGGGACGTAATGGCGGGTCTCGCGGGGTAGGTCCAGAGACCAGTAATCCGTTGGTTGATTGCGCTTGCGATTGCGGCGCATGGCGCTGGAAACCGTGCCCCCACCACTGTTATAAGCTGCAAGTGCCAGCATGTAGTCGCCGTCAAATCGCGTTGCCAGTCGGTCAAGGTACGTCAGCGCCGCGTCGGTGGCAGCAATGATGTCGCGGCGATCGTCATGCCACCAGCTTTGGGTCAGGCCAAAATACTTACCCGTGGAAGGAATGAATTGCCACAGGCCGGCAGCACGACCGTGGGAGTACGCAAACGGATCGAAGGCGCTCTCCACCACGGGCAGCAGGGCCAGTTCCGTGGGCAGCCCGCGTTTCTCGGCTTCGGAAACAATATAGTGCAGGTAGCGGCTGCCACGATCGACGACTCGGTCAATGTAGCGCGGGTGCTTTTTGTACCAGTTCAGTTGCGCCTGGACCCTGGGTTCGCTGGCATCGTGATCCAGCGCGAAGCCTGCCCGCAGGCGGTGCCACAGGTCCGGTGTGGCGTCATTCTCTTCCGCGATCTTCTGGTCAGGATCGTCCAGCTTTTCCCTGGCGTCTTCCGCGGTTTTCTTGAGCGTTGGGTCGATGGCGTCGTCGAGCTTCGTCCGGGACGCGCGGCCGGTTGATTCGTCACCAGGCGAGGACTCAATCGCTTCTTTAAGCTCATCGTCACCGGCGGCCACGGTCAGTTTTTCTGAGGCCAGTACGTCACTTGATGGAGACTCTGAGAAAGGATCAAGAGCGCTGCAGCCACTGGCAAGTGCGCCAAGGAGAAACAGGGTGGAAAATCGCGAGACCGTCATATGACTACTTCCGGTGGCTGGTCGACGCCGGGGTGAACTGTATGAAAACCCGGCATATTTAATGAGTTATGACACAAAAGTTTCACGGATTCTATTGGAAGGCTTTTCGGGGGGTCAACAAGACTCGCGTTACGTCATTGATAGAAATTGTTACCCGCCTCTGAGCGTATCCTTTAGAACGTGTCCTTTAGAATGTGTCTTTGCCGTGCCTTGTGGCTGCGAACACGTCGTTGTCCGATTCGACGGCCAGGCCCGCTTTCTGAGCGTATTGGTGCGCAGCTTCGATGACCGCCTTGTCGTCCCAGCGCAGGAAAGGGTTAAGTTGCTTTTCCTCACCAAGGATGGATGGAACGGTGGGCATGCCATCGTCGCGACGTTTCTGGCAGCGGGCTTCGAAATCCCTGAGCGGCTCGTCATCAGGTAGCCAATGACGGGCGAACTTAAGGTTGGCTAGTGTGTATTCGTGGGCGCAATACACGGCTGTGTCGTCTGGCAGGCCCCTAAGGCTTTCCAGCGAGCGTTTCATTTGCTCCGGAGACCCTTCAAACAGGCGTCCACAACCGCACACAAACAGGGTATCGCCACAAAACAGGACCGGACGGTTGTTGACATGAACGTCGGTATAATAGGCAATGTGGTCGAGAGTGTGCCCGGGAACACCAAGGACACTGAATGTGAGCTGTTGCCAGACCACGTCATCCCCGGGGTGCACCTCACTGGTGGCGCCCTTGAAGGGAGAATTCGCCGGGCCGATGATTCTGCAGTCGGATACTGTTCCGGCGAGTTTGCTCACGCCGCCAACATGGTCAGGGTGGTGGTGGGTCACCAGGATGGTGTCCAGTTCCAGTCCGTTGTCTGCCAGGAACTCGATGACCGGCTCCGCCTGCCCGGGGTCCACGATCAATGCCTTACGGTCCTCACTGTTGGACAGGCACCAGATGTAGTTGTCATTGAAGGCTGGAATAGCGTTAATGGTCAGCATAGGCTCCACATGTGCGATACGAGTGTGACTGTTATCATAGAGTATTAATCCCGGTGCCCCAACACCGGAGAAACGAACCAGGGGAACGCAGCAATGAGCCCAACAGGTGACGTTGACTATCCCGCCCGACATGACAGCTTCGAGAGCTGGTTCCAGACGCCTCTGGGCCGTTCACTGCTGGCTGACCAGCGCGCCTGCGTTGAGCGCCATGTTCGCGCCCTCTCCGGTGCGAGACAGTTGCAGGTTGCCGTCAGTCATCGCCTGCCACTGGCCAGTGGGACGGATTTTGCCCAACGTGTTCTGACGACGCCGAACTGGCAGTCTTCCATTCCCGACGGTGTGGCGGTCTGCGATGCCGATGAGTTGCCCTTTCCCGGTGACTCCATGGACCTGGTGATTCTCCACCACACGGCGGATTTTTCGCCGCATCCCCATCAGGCTTTGCGAGAGGCCTCCAGGGTGCTTAGGGGGGAGGGCATGATGGTGCTGATCGGGTTTAACCCGTTTAGCCTTTGGGGCGTGAGGAAACTGGTTTCCAGGCACCATGAAGGCCCCTGGGGTGGTCGTTTTCTGATGAAGGGACGCATGGAGGACTGGCTCCGGCTACTGGACTTTTCTGTGGAGTCCTCGGGCTCCTCGTTTTTCCAGGTTCCGCTTCAGCGGGCGGCACTCGCAGAGCGCAGGGGCCTGATGGAAAGGGTGTGCGGCAACCGTTTCCTGCCGGTGGGGGCTTATTACTGTATCCTTGCCAAAAAACGCGTTTACTCCAGGTTACAACGGAGACCAGCCTGGCAGGGGCAGAAAGTCATTGCCTTGCCAGGACGGGGCGCAGTGGGAGCTTCCCGTGACTACCCGGCGCGCCCCGAAAACGGTCGGTGCGCCATACTGAAACACAAGCATGTCGAGGAGTATTGATGGCCGGTAAGGTTGTTCTCTATACCGATGGGGCCTGCAAGGGCAACCCTGGGCCAGGAGGCTGGGGCGTTGTTTTGAGGTACGGCGATGCCAACAAGATGTTGCACGGTGGTGAAGCGAATACCACCAATAATCGCATGGAGTTGATGGCTGCGATACAGGGTTTGAAAGCGCTCAGGCGCGCCTGCGACGTGGAACTTTATACCGATTCCCAATATGTCCGTAAGGGCATCACCGAATGGATGACGGGCTGGAAGCGAAACGGTTGGAAAACATCCGCAAAGAAGCCGGTCAAGAATGAAGATCTCTGGCGGGAGCTGGACAATGAGGTGGCCCGCCACAAGGTCAATTGGCATTGGGTGAAAGGGCACTCGGGCAATCCTGACAACGAGCTGGCAGACGAGCTGGCCAATCGCGGTGTGGAAGAACTGGCGAACGCCGGATAACAACGGCGTAACCAATGGGGTAACCATAGGAAAACCATGAGACAGATTGTACTGGATACGGAAACCACCGGTATCGACCCGACGGAAGGTCACCGGATTATCGAAATTGGCTGCGTTGAGTTGATGGAGCGTCAGATTACCGGTCGGCACTATCACGTCTACATTAACCCGGAGCGGGAAGTGGAGGCGGAAGCCATAACGGTTCATGGCATCACCAACGAGTTCCTGGCGGACAAGCCAAAATTCGCCGAAATAGCCGACGAGTTCTTTGAATTCATAAAAGGGGCCGAGCTGGTTATTCACAACGCGGCGTTCGATATTGGATTCATGGATTCCGAATTTGCCCGTCTGAAGCCTGTTCGCAGGACGACTGAACATTGCGGCGTGGTGGACTCCCTTGCCATTGCCCGCAAGAAGCATCCCGGCCAGAAAAACAATCTGGACGCCTTATGCAAGCGTTACGGGATCGACAACAGTAATCGCGAGCTGCACGGCGCTTTGCTGGATGCGGAAATCCTTGCTGACGTCTATCTTTTGCTGACTGGCGGGCAGACAGCGCTCTCCCTGGACGCTGGCGGTGACGAAGCTGGCGGTGAGGGCGGTATCCGTCGCCTGGCGGATAATCGCAATCCATTGCCGGTACCCAGGGCCAGTGACGATGAGCGCTCCGCCCACGACGAATTCATGGCATTGCTGGCAAAGCAGGCCGGTACAACTGTATGGGATAAGCTTACAGCTGAAGAATAAGCCGAGCTAAGCAGAATATTCTTTTGGCAGTGCGAACTGTGTGTCGCGCTGTACGTTTTGTTACATTCCTGCTTTCTTGAGCTACTTGAGTTTTGTGTTATAAGTAATGATAAGTTCGCGAGTTTTCGCGAACTTTTTATTTTAGCCGGGAAGGGTAAATCTGGCTCATAAAATGATTCTTCAAACAACCGAAAAGATCACATTCCAAGAACAGGACGCGGTAGTTTCCGCATAATTTACAGGAAGCGTTTATGGTTCAATCGTCTCTGGCGACGAAATCACAGTCATTTGATCTGGTCAAAAGTGAGATTGAGCAGACCATCAGACAGGCAGAGTCCAGCCTTGAACGCTTTCAGGAAAACCGTGAAAGCGGTGAGGATCTGCAGAACTGTGTGGATTTTCTGAATCAGCTCCGCGGTATTTTCATTCTTGTCGAACTGCGTGCCGGCACTCTGTTGTGCCAGGAAGCCGTCAGTATGGCCAATGATGTTCCCGTTGGCGCCAACGATGACAAGAATATCCTCCTGACGACTCTCAACAGCGCATTGTTCATTTTGCGCCGTTATGTTGAATACTATCATCAGCAACGTGCGGACCATCCGGAGCTGCTGCTGCCGGTTATCAATGATCTGCGCGAAGCCCGCAAGGAAAAACCCTACCCGGAATCCTGTTTCTTCGATGTTGACGTCAAGGAACGGCCGGACTTCTGCTCGGGGCTTTCTCTTCAGGCGTTTGACGGTAACGAAGCGGAATACGAGATACTGGCCCGCCGTATGCGTTTGACGTTCCAGGTCGCGCTGTTGGGTGTGCTTCGTGAAAAGAACGATGTGGTGAGTAAAAAGTTGTTTGGCCGGGCGGCGCGTGGATTTGCTCGGCTTTGCCAGGGGCAGCCCATGGGGCAGATGTGGTGTCTGGTTGCCATTGTGGCGGATACCATGCTTGATCGGGTCATGGGGTTCAGCAAAGCCCGCAAGCGCATGTTCATGCGTATCGAGAAATATTCCCGTGAAGTCGTATACGTCGGCAAGGTGGCCACGGCCAAGGATGCGCCGGATTCTCTCATTCGTGATCTGGTGTACCTGCTCTATAGAAGTGGATCGGCAAATCCCGAGGTAACCTCCGTGTTGTCAGCTTATCGACTGACGCCCGCGGAATTCCCGGACTCCATGCTTGATGCCCACGCCCGTCGTCTTTATGGCCCGGGCACCGATGTTCTCAAATCGTTGTCGACGGCGTTGCAGGACGAACTGAATCAGCTAAAGGACAAGCTGGACATTGTTGAGCGCGGCATCGAGCCGGACCTGGCGGAGTTGTCCTCCATTGCAGATGCGCTTGAGCGCCTTGCCAATACACTGGTGATGCTGGATCTCAACCAGCTGGGAACCATGGCCCGGGGTGAGGCCGTGAAGTTGCGGACCTGGGAGGAAGAGAGTCGCCTGCCAGCGGACGATGAGCTCTACAAGCTGGCCGATTCCGTATTGGGTATCGAGGACGCCGTGATGCAAATCGTGGTTCGTGGCATCACCTCGGAAACCGACGCTCTTGCTGGTGGGCAGCGTACCCGTGAAGAATCTCTTTACCTTCAGGAAGCCACCTACGTGGTGGCCGACGAAGCGAAAAGTGCGCTGACCCTCGCAAAACGTGCCATAACGGCGTTCATCGAGTCCGACTACGACAAGCTCCACCTCGCCAACCTGCCTGCTACGTTGCACAGTATCTGGGGTGGTCTGCACATGCTGGACGATCCCGGCGCGGCTTCGGTGTTGGAGCGTGTGGCGGCGTCCATTCAGGAACGATTACTGGATGCCAGGGAAGCGCCTCAGGCTCAGGTGTTGGAAGCACTGGCGGACGCACTAACGTCCCTTGAGTACTATATAGAGAGTGTAGGCAGGCGCGAAGATCGAAATGCTGACCTGTTGAAGCTGGCGGAATCCTCATTGGAGGACGTGGGGCTTTAGCCCTGTTGCGTTATTCAATGGCCAAAAAAAACCTGCCGTTTGGGCAGGTTTTTTTTTGGCGTTCAAAGAGCGATCAGCCTATCGATCAGCCCATGTTGAACAGCTCGCCCAGCTTGGTTGCCAGCATCATGTCGCCTTCAGCGCGCAGCTGACCGGCCATAAAGGCTTGCATGCCATCGGTTTCGCCGGAAACGATGCCCTGCAGGGTTTCGGAGTTCATGATCAGGGTGACGGAAGGATCGTCATGGGCGCCTTCAGCCATCTTGCAGGTGCCATCCTTGATAACCAGGTGATAGGTCTTGTCGTCCTCGATGTCGAACTGGAATACCAGATCCAGGCCTTCAGCTGCGTCCGCGTTAAAATTTTGTTCGAGTTTCTCGAATATCTGAGCTACAGACATTATTTTACCCTTATTGATGGTTGTCGTGGCGTATTGACGGCTTCTGGTTCCTGGCCTTTCGCCTGCATGGAAGCCCGGGTGAGCCGACGTAGCCATTCGACTTTAGGGTTAGACATTACTGGTGTCAAGCTCGATCGAACGCTTGTTTTAATTTGTTATTGGTTCTATGGCTTGTACCTCAGGGCACCTCGGTTACAATCGAGCGCTCAAGAATAATCCTGGAGAAGCAACTTGGAATTTCTGACAGAGTTCGGTTTGTTTATTGCGAAAACGGTCACCCTCGTGGTGGCGCTTCTGGTCATTGTCTCAGTGGTTTTATCCGCTGCCCATAAAGACAAGGACGATCAGGGGAGTGACGGTGAGCTGCGGGTTCGCAAACTCAACGAGAAATACCGCAAGCTGAGGGAGTCACTTCAGGCCAAACTGCGCAGCGATTCAGAGCGCAAGGCTTTTGAAAAAGCCCGTAAAAAAGAAGACAAGGCCAAACAGAAAGCCGAGAAGGCCAAGCGCAAATCCGGTGATGCTGAGGAAAAACCCCGCCCCAAGGTGTACGTGCTGGACTTTGACGGCGATATCAAAGCCAGCGATACGGACTCTTTGCGCCGCTCGATCACAGCGGTGCTCAGCGTTGCGGAGCCCGAAACCGATGAAGTGGTGATACGTCTCGAAAGTGGCGGCGGCCTGGTTCACTCTTACGGACTCGCGGCTGCCCAGTTAGACCGTATTCGCGCCAAGGGTATCCGGCTTACGGCCTGCGTCGATAAAGTCGCCGCAAGCGGCGGTTACATGATGGCGTGCGTGGCTGACCGGATTGTCGCGTCGCCATTTGCGATTCTCGGGTCCATTGGTGTTGTTGCCCAACTGCCCAACTTCCATCGTTTCCTCAAGAAAAACGACGTCGACTTCGAAATTCTGACCGCTGGTGAGCACAAGCGCACCATGACCGTATTCGGCGAGAACACGGATAAAGGCAGAACCAAATTCCTTGAAGACCTTGAGGATACCCACGTGTTGTTCAAAGAGTACGTGGGTGAACGCCGTCCGGAACTGGATATTGCCGCCGTTGCAAACGGCGATATCTGGTTTGGCCGCCGCGCGCTGGAGGTCAAACTGGTGGACGAGATCAAGACCTCCGACGAATATCTCATTGAGGCCTGTGACAGTGCAGACGTAATCTCGGTAGGTTTCCAGCGCAAACGCACGTTGCCGGAAAAGCTTGGCCTGGCCACCAGCGCGGCACTTGAACACACCGTATGGCGGGTACTGGGCGCATTCCGCAACCAGAAAATCCAGTAAACCTACAGTAACGGGAACAGAGTCATGACAAACGACACCGAATTCAAGGCATGGCGCGTTCAGGAGCAGGACGGCGAATACGAGGGCTCTGAGCAGACGCTGCACGTATCCGATCTGCCCGAAAACGACGTCCTGATCAAAGTCAGTCATTCGTCCCTGAACTACAAGGATGCCTTGTCGGCCTCCGGCAACAAGGGCGTTACACGTAACTTCCCCCACACTCCAGGTATCGATGCCGCCGGGGAAGTCGTAGAAGCCTCCTCTGGCTCCTTTTCAGCCGGCGACCAGGTACTGGTAACCGGCTACGACCTGGGCATGAACACCGACGGCGGCTTCGGCGAATACATCCGGGTACCGGCCGAGTGGTGTGTGGCAATGCCCAAGGGCTGGAGCGCCCGCACCGCCATGATATACGGCACGGCCGGCCTTACGGCGGGTCTGTGTGTACAAAAACTATTGACCATGGGTGCTAGGCCAGAGCAGGGCAAAGTCGCCGTCAGTGGTGCCAGTGGCGCTGTGGGAAGCGTAGCGGTTGAGCTGCTTGCGAGCCTCGGCTTCGAAGTCGTGGCTATCAGTGGCAAACAAGATCATGCCGACGCTCTCAAAAACCTTGGTGCCGCGGAAGTGCTGGGGCGCGAAGCTCTGGCAGCCGAAAAGAAGCCAATGCTGAAGCCCGCCTATGCCAACGCCGTGGATACCGTTGGCGGTGGCCCACTGGCGGAATTGCTGAAGCAGATCCACCCAGGCGGGTCCGTTTCCTGCTGCGGTCTGGTCGCCGGGCCACAACTGGAAACCACCGTTCTGCCGTTTATCCTGCGGGGCAACAACCTGCTGGGCGTGGATTCGGTTGAAATTCCGCTGTCGGACAAACAGTCAGTCTGGGACAAATTTGCCGGTGACTGGGCGTGCAAAAAGACAGAAGCTTCGGCGCGGGACATCGGGCGTGGAGAGCTGGATGGCGCTTTGAAGGCGTTCCTGAAGGGGGAGTCATCCGGGAAGATTGTTCTCGACCATTCCAAGTAAGGAACGACGAGACCTCTCAGAGGCGGGCTTCTAAAAAAGTCCGCCAGAACGAAGAGGGAGCTGATTATCAAAACTGTGCGGAGCCATGGATGGCGGAGCCCAAGCCGAACAGGACGTCTTGAGGCGTGTTTTGGTAATCAGCTCCCTCTTTGTTCGTCTGGGGAGTAAAAGACTAAGAGTCAGGAAGCCCGACGACGAAACAACGGCTCATCCGTATCCGTTGCCGCCTGATACCCCTGGGTAAAGAAGTTCAGGCAACGAGCTGCCTTGTTGATATCCTTGTCGGCGCGCAGTACGTACGTGTCAAAACCGCACCGCTTCATAAACTGCAGCTGATCAAGAAGCACATCACCGACCGCACGAAGTTCGTTCCGGTAGCTCAGGCGCTCCCGAAGCAGCCGCGCGATACTGTAACCGCGGCCATCGCTGAACTTCGGAAAGTTCACCGCAATCACCGGCAGCTCATTGACCACGCCAGCCAGAATCTCCGGCTCATCATGGCTGTCGAGCCATACACCGATGTCATCACGGTCTTCAAAGTGCTCCTTGCCCGCCAACCAAAGATCGGCCGGAATCAGGGCAGGTTGCTCGGGAACATCCAGGGACTCCCCGTCTGCTGGCCTTGGCACAACAACCCAATCGTCCTGACGGATACTTCCGTCACTGGTGATCACATCAGGCATAAACCCGCTCCTTGAATGGCTCGATGCCAATACGGCGATAAGTATCCAGGAAAGGCTCTTCCTCGGTCCGGTTATCGACGTACACATTAATGATTTTCTGCATCACTTCCGGCATATCTTCCCGGGCAAAAGAGGGCCCGAGAATCTTGCCAATCGCGGCATCGTGATGGGAGGAGCCGCCCAGGCTGATCTGGTAGAACTCCTGACCCTTCTTGTCGACGCCAAGGACGCCAATGTTGCCCACATGGTGGTGACCACAGGCGTTCATGCAGCCGGAAATGTTCAAATCAATGTTGCCGATGTCGTACAGGTAGTCCATATCATCGAACTGGCGCTGAATGGACTCCGCCACGGGAATAGACTTCGCATTCGCCAGGGCGCAGTAATCGCCACCGGGGCAGCAGATAACATCGGTCAGCGTATTCAGGTTCGCCGTGGCAAAGTCCATCGGTGTGATCGCTTGCCACAGCTCAAACAGTTGGTCTTTCCGGACATCCGCCAGAACTACGTTCTGCTGATGAGTCACCCGTACTTCACCAAAGCTGTACTGGTCCGCCAGGTCGGCAATCTGTTCAAGTTGGCGATCACTGACATCACCCGGCGGCGTGCCGGTTTTCTTCATGGTCAGTGTCACAATGGCGTAGCCAGGGTTCTTGTGGGTATCCACGTTGTGGCTGATCCACTGATCAAACTCGCGGTTCTCGAATCGTTGGGTTGCCAAAGCGTCCTTCACATCCGGAACCTGCTGGTAGTCCGGCTCAGTGAAATACCCTTTGAACTGCTCAATGGCTTCCTGGGTCAGGCGAGTGGGAGAGTCCTTGATGTGGGACCATTCGTCTTCCACCTTCGCCGCAAAGCCTTCGGGCGTCAGGGCCTTCACCAGAATCTTGATGCGGGCCTTGAATTTGTTGTCCCGGCGACCGTAACGGTTGTAAACACGCAGCACGGCTTCAAGATATGTGAGCAGGTCCAGCTCCGGCAGGAAGTCACGGATAACCGGGCCTACCATCGGCGTACGTCCAAGACCGCCGCCCACGTGAACACGGAAGCCGAGTTCACCCTGATCATTGCGCACCATCTGCAGGCCGATATCATGCACCTGGATAGCAGCGCGGTCGGTATGTTCGGAGGCGTTGACGGCCACTTTGAATTTGCGCGGCAGAAAAGCGAATTCCGGGTGGAAGGTAGACCACTGGCGGATGATTTCGCAGTAAGGGCGCGGGTCGGTGATCTCGTCAGCCTGCACACCGGAAAACTGATCCGTGGTGGTGTTGCGAATGCAGTTGCCGCTGGTCTGGTTGGCGTGCATTTCCACTTCCGCCAACTCGGCCAGGATATCCGGTACGTCTTCGATTTCCGGCCAGTTGAGCTGAACGTTCTGGCGGGTTGTAAAGTGCGCATAACCTTTGTCATAGTCACGGGTTATGCGTGCCAGGCGGCGAAGCTGGGTAGAACGGAGCATTCCGTACGGAACCGCGATGCGCAACATCGGGGCAAGACGCTGTACATACAATCCGTTCTGAAGTCGCAGTGGAAGAAACTCGTCTTCGCTCAGCTCGCCAGCCAATGCTCTCTCGGTCTGGTCACGGAATTGTGCAACGCGCTCGGCAGCCATCTGCCGGTCGTGTTCGTCATAAACATACATAGTGGAACGTCCTGCTGAAACGCTGGAAATACGGCTTTAGTGCCATTTCTTGCGTGGGAGAATATCACCGTGTCATTATTCTTAAAATGATTATTTCCAAATATGTTTATCGACTAAGGTGATATAGAAAGCCAGATATTGCTGGACTGATTACAATTTCCCGCCTAGATTTAAAGAGGCGTGTGCGACAAAACAGATAATAACGACATAGCGAGGAAAGAGTATGAAGAAGACCGCGAGAACCGACAGTCAGGCCGACGCCGTTGCCGCCGTTTTACTGGTAATGCTGGTCGTTGCCTTCGCCGTAGTCTGGGTATCCGGGCAGTAATCGCTACTGGCCGGCAAGCACCAGCTTGACGACCACCACGAGGGTAACAACGAAGCCGACCGTAAACAGGATGCCGGCGATGATGTACGGCCAGGGACTGTGGCTTGAGAAATCCTCCTCACGGCGCTTGTCGGACTGAACGCCGAGTGCGCCGGCAAGGATGCTCTGCATCACCTTGAGAACCCCCGGTCCTGCCTTCGCTTTCTTTGCAGATTTGGCAGGCTCGGCAGGCTTGTCGGGTGATTGCTCGTTTTCGTGTTTATCCGTCATGCTTGGCTTCCGCTGGTGTGTGAAGGCGGACACCGGCGGTGATTATTCCGCCGGGTCGTACGCAAGGCTGGGCGCCAGCCATCGCTCTGCTTCGGCCTTGGATATTCCCTTTCGTGTTGCGTAGTCTTCAACCTGATCCACGCCAATCTTACCCACCGCAAAATACTTTGATTCGGGATGGGAGAAATACCATCCGGAAACCGCCGCAGTCGGGAACATGGCAAAGTGCTCGGTCAGTTCCAGTCCAGCGTTTGCCGGTGCGTCGAGCAGGTCGAACAGGGTGGCCTTCTCCGTGTGGTCCGGGCAGGCGGGATAGCCGGGCGCTGGCCGGATGCCCCGGTACCGTTCACGGATCAGGTCGTCATTTCTGAGTGCCTCGTCTTCGGCATAACCCCAGAATTCCTTCCGTACCCGTTCGTGCAGGTGCTCGGCAAAGGCTTCCGCAAGACGGTCCGCCAGGGCCTTGACCATGATGGCGTTGTAATCGTCGTTGCGATCCTTGAATTCCAGTGAAAACTCTTCCGCGCCGATGCCAGTGGTTACAGCAAAGCCGCCCACGTAATCCACGGGGCCGTCGCCTTCCGGCGCTACAAAATCCGACAACGTCATCATTGGCTTGCCCGGTGCCTTGTCATCCTGTTGGCGCAGATGGTGCAGGGTGGTGAGTTCCTTTTCCCGGGTTTCGTCGGTGTAGAGCACAATATCGTCGCCGCGACGGTTGGCAGGCCAGAAGCCGATCGCCGCCTTGGCGGAAACGCGTTTCTCGTCGATCATCTGCTGAAGGATTTTTTGACCGTCCTCAAACAGCGTTCTGGCGGCTTCACCGCGCTTTGGGTCATCGAAAATGGCGGGGTACTTGCCGGACATATCCCAGGAGATAAAGAAGGGCGTCCAGTCGATGTAGTCCACCAGTTGCTTCAAATCATAGGTTTCAAAGGACCGTACACCGGTGAAGGCTGGCTTCGGCGGCTGGTAGTCGTCGAACTGGATTTCCGGGGCGCGGGCTCGGGCCTCCTTCAATGAGACCAGTTTGGTACGTTCCCCGCGGTTTTTACGGCGTTCCCGAATTTCGTCGTACTCCGTGCGTGCACCGTCCACCAATGCGGGTTTGGCGGTCTTGCTCAGTAGCTGGGAGGCCACGTTCACGCAGCGCGAGGCATCGGATACATACAGAGCGATGTCGTTTTTGTACTGGGGTTCGATCTTTACCGCAGTGTGAGCCTTGGAAGTGGTGGCACCACCGATCATCAGCGGGATGTTGAAGTCCAGCCGCTGCATTTCCTTGGCAACGTGGACCATTTCATCCAGCGACGGCGTGATCAGGCCACTGAGGCCGATAATGTCGACGTTTTCCTTCTTTGCCACGTCAAGGATCTTGTCGCAGGGCACCATCACGCCGAGGTCGATGACCTCATAGTTGTTGCACTGCAACACCACACCCACGATGTTCTTGCCGATATCGTGTACGTCCCCTTTGACCGTCGCCATCAGGATTTTGCCCTTGGCTTGCTGATTGCCGGATTTCTCGGCCTCGATATAGGGAATCAGGTGGGCTACAGCCTGCTTCATAACGCGGGCGCTTTTGACCACCTGGGGCAGGAACATCTTGCCGTCGCCAAACAGGTCGCCAACCACGTTCATGCCGTCCATCAGCGGGCCTTCAATAACCTCGATCGGGCGGGCGGCGCGCTGCCGGCAGGCTTCGGTGTCTTCAATGATGTAGTTGGTTATACCCTTGACCAGGGCATGCTCCACCCGTTTCTCAACCGGCCACTCGCGCCAGGCCAGGTCTTCTTCCTGGGTCTTGCCGCCCTTGCTGCGATAGCGCTCGGCAATTTCCAGCAAGCGGTCGGTGCCGTCGTCACGGCGATTGAGCACCACGTCCTCAACCAACTCTTTCAGTTCCGGATCGATCTCGTCGTAGATCACGAGCTGGCCGGGGTTGACGATGCCCATGTTCATGCCGGCCTTGATGGCGTGGTACAGGAACACCGAGTGGATGGCTTCACGCACGGCATCGTTACCGCGGAACGAGAACGACACGTTGCTGACACCGCCGGAAATGGACGCATGGGGCAGGTTGTCGCGAATCCAGCGGCTGGCGTTGATGAAATCCACCGCGTAATTGTTGTGCTCCTCGATACCAGTGGCGATGGCGAAGATATTGGGGTCGAAAATGATATCGCCGGCGGTGAAGCCGATACCGACGAGGAGATCGTAGGAGCGCTTGCAGATCTCCGTTTTACGTTCAAAGGTATCCGCCTGGCCGTCCTCATCGAAGGCCATGACCACGACGGCGGCGCCGTAGCGCATGCAGTCACGGGCACGCTTGAGGAACTCATCCTCGCCTTCCTTCAGGCTGATGGAGTTCACCACTGCCTTGCCCTGTATGCAGCGCAGGCCGGCTTCGATGACCTCCCATTTGGAGGAATCAATCATGATCGGAACGCGGGAGATGTCGGGTTCCGAGGCGACCAGATTGAGGAACGTCACCATGACGTCCTTCGAATCCAGCATGCCCTCATCCATGTTGATGTCGATGATCTGGGCACCGTTTTCTACCTGGTCGCGGGCGACGCTGAGGGCCTCTTCGTACTGCTCCTCTTTGATCAGCCGCAGGAATCGCTTGGAGCCCGTCACGTTTGTGCGCTCACCCACGTTGATGAACAGGGTGTTCTCGTCACCCGTAAACGGTTCAAGGCCGGACAGCCTCAGCGCGGGTTTCTGCTCTGGTATCTTTCGTGGCGGGTATTTGGAAACCGCTTCCGCGATGGCTTCGATATGGTCCGGGCGTGAGCCACAGCAACCACCGATGATGTTCAGAAACCCGTCACGGGCAAAGCCTTCAATAATCTCCGCCATTTCTTCCGGCGTCTGGTCATACTCGCCGAATTCGTTCGGCAGCCCGGCATTGGGGTGGGCGCTGACGTAGGTCGTCGATTTATTGGCGAGCTCTTCCACGTAGGGGCGCAGGGCGTCGGCACCGAGGGCGCAGTTCAGACCGACTGAAACAGGCCTGGCGTGAGATACGGAATTCCAGAATGCCTCGGTGGTCTGGCCAGACAGGGTGCGGCCTGAAGCGTCGGTAATAGTGCCGGAAATCATGATTGGCAACTCAATACCACTGTCGATGAAGTACTGCTGGGTGGCGTAGATCGCAGCCTTGGCGTTCAGTGTATCGAAAATGGTTTCGATCAGGATAAGGTCAGAGCCGCCTTGAACAAGGCCTTCCACCGCTTCGTAATAATTGTCGACCAGGGTCTGGAAATCGACGTTGCGATACCCAGGGTTGTTAACATCCGGTGAAATGGATGCAGTGCGGGATGTCGGGCCAACCGCACCGGCCACGAAACGCGGCTTCTCCGGGTTGCGGGCGGTGAATTCGTCCGCAATCTGGCGCGCCAGTTTTGCCGCTTCAATATTCAATTCCTTCGCAATCGATTCGAGACCATAGTCGGCCTGCGACAGCTGGGTGGAGTTGAAGGTGTTGGTTTCAATAATGTCAGCGCCGGCGTCAAGATAGTCCGCGTGTATATTGCGGAGCAGGGCGGGCTGGGTCAGGTTCAAAAGGTCATTATTGCCCTGAACCTCACGGTCATAATCGGCAAACCGGTCGCCACGGAACGCTGCCTCGTCCAGTTTCAGGTTCTGGATCATGGTGCCCATGCCGCCATCAAGGACGATGATGCGTTCTTTCAGGGCGTTGCCAAGCTGTTCCAGGCGGTCCAGGCGAGCGTTGTGGTCGGTCATATCAATTACTTCCGGAAGTCGTTTTTGTCTCAATGGCGCGCGATCATAGCAAAAATGGCGGTTGTCGTCCCACGGCCTCATGATGTTGATCAATGGACCGATTAAAGTCTGACTATTTTACTTGGTCTTTCATGTTGCAGCGATCTCACTTAAAATGAAGGAACACTTTCAAACGGGTTGCAACTATGGCATTGGTTACGGTGACAGATCCCGCTCGGGATTACCTTGCACAACTTATCGAAAAACAGGATGTGGAGGGCATGGGTGTCCGTATTTTTGTAACCCAGCCCGGCACCAAGAACGCCGAGACCTGCCTTGCCTACTGCCCGCCGAACGAAATTGTACCGACGGACGAGCAGGTTGATCTGGGCAAGTTCACGCTGTTTCTTGATCACAATTCGGTGCCGTTCCTGGAAGAAGCCTTTGTGGACTACTCCAAGGACCAGATGGGCGGGCAGCTGACCATCAAAGCGCCTAACGCCAAGGTGCCCAACGTTGATGAGAACGCGCCCTTGCCAGATCGTATCCAGTATATCCTGGCGTCGGAAATCAATCCCAACCTCGCGGCTCATGGTGGCGAAGTGTCCCTGGTGGAAGTAGCCGAGGAATCCATTGCCGTCCTGCGATTTGGCGGGGGTTGCCAGGGTTGCAGCGCGGTGAGTCTCACACTGAAGCAGGGTGTTGAATCGACGTTGAAAGAGCGTGTTCCTGAGATAACGGCCGTTCGCGACGTTACCGATCATACCTACACAGAAAATGCTTACTATCAGTAAGATAAGGCATGTTCTAAAAGTATGACATGAAGCCGGCCGATGCCGGCTTTTTTGTTTTTGGTGCGGGTGTTTGTCAGTCGCGGTTTGTCAGTATCAGGTTTGTGAGTGCCATGAGTGCCGCGCTATCGTTGTTGCTGTGGCGGAACGGCCAATGTTGGATAATTCGATTTACCTCATTATCCGTCACATAATCTGAATCGAACGATGGGTAAGATACCCGTCATACAAAATTACGGCGCGTCCTCATCACCGTGCCCGCCAATCACACACTGGGGTTTGTCTTGGTTGATGTAGCACTTTTCTCTGTGCCACTCATGGCAGCTATTGTCGGCTGGTTTACCAATTGGCTGGCGATCCAGATGTCATTCAACCCCATCCAGTTTGTGGGTATTGGCGTTATTGGCTGGCAGGGAGTGATTCCCCGCAAGGCCGAGAAAATGGCCCACATCTGTATTGACCGCACCCTGCAGCAGTTTGGTGATCTGAACGCCGTCTACCAGCAGCTGGAACCACAACGAATTGTTGAACAGGTGATTTCCCAGGTGAATCCCCGCATGGACGAATACATTGACGAAGTGATGTATGACATCCAACCGGTGCTCTGGGACAACCTCCCGCTGTTCATGAAGAATCGCATCTATCGGTGGGGGCGGGAACAGCTCCCGTCGAGGATAGAGTCCCTGGTGGAGGATTTCGGGGATGACCTCAATGATCTCGTTGACCTGAAGGCTTTGCTGAGCCGGGAGCTGAAAACCCATCCGGACCTGATGAATCGGATTTTCATGGAAGCGGGCTCAGTCGAGCTACGGTCGGTTATCAATCGAGGGGCGATCATTGGCGGCCTGCTGGGTGCCTTGTTGGCCCCCGCCTGGGTGCGCTACCCCGAACCATGGCTGTTGCCGGTTGGCGGCTTTGCAGTGGGGTTCCTGACCAACTGGATTGCCATCAACCTGATTTTTCGCCCGCTAAAACCCCGGCGCTTCCTGTTTTGGCGTTTGCAGGGTCTGTTCCTGCAGCGTCAGCCGGAGATCAGCGACGTATGGGCAAGGTTGGTGGCGGAGGAACTGATCACCGTTGAGAAAGTGGCTGACGCCATGATCAACGGTAACCGTGGGGATCGCACGCGGGCGATCATCCAGAAGCATCTGAGGCCACTGCTGGACAACTCGATGGTCATGAAGCTCGGCGCCCAGGTTACTGTTGGTATGACCGGGTACACGGAACTTAAAAAAGCCATGAACCATAAGGCGGTGCTGGCCACCCGTGATGTCTTCGGGGACCCGGCATTCAACCGAGAGAGGGCACCGGTGGTGGCCGGGGTGCTGGCCGGGCAGATGAAGTCGCTGGCGCCGGCTGAGTTTCAGGATATCCTGCGGCCGGCATTTCGAGAGGAAGAGATTCAGCTCATGCTGGTTGGGGGAATATTGGGTTCCCTGGCGGGTGCGCTTCAGTTTTTGATCATGAGCAACGTATTGAACTAGGCGCCTGGGACACGGTTCCCTGCGTAATGAGCTGACCAGGAGGGCAGTATGGAATTTGGATGGGCAGTCGCGATACAGGCCCTGGTAACAGGATGCGTCGTACTTTCAGTGCTGGCAGGCTTCTGGTTCGGCATTGTGCGACCACATCTTGATCGCAAGGTGGCGGAGCTTATCGACGCGTCGCGGGAGATAGAGCCCAGAGTCAGGCAGGGTGTACGGGAAGGCGTGGAAGAAACTCTTCGGGAGCTGCCGGAGAGTACGGTGAAAGAATCTACCCGCCAGTTCCTCCGGTTCGGTTCGGGGCTGTTCGAAAACGGCCTCAGTAGCTTTCTGGGAGAGGTATCTGACCCCGGTCGAAAGCCCCGAAACGATTCATAGACAATTCGTCGGCCTTGGCAGACCTGCTATGCGGCAGGCTGTTTTGGCCGGTGTACCGGGAAAGAGCTGCATCAGGTAAATGCTGTTGCCTTTCTCTTCGTTAAACGCCTCCCTGACCGCTTTTACAAACAGCCTGTTTGAAGGTGGTGATATTTCATGTTGTTTGTAAAATTCCCTCAGGAATTCGATGATTTCCCAGTGATTATCGGTTAACTCAATATTGTCGTCCGCCGCAATGTCACGGGCCACGTCAGGTGACCACGTCCAGGCGTCTTCCAGGAACCCTTCGTTGTTTCTCGTTGGAATCGTCATTACCAGCTGATCACTCTGGTTGCCTCGGTGGTCAGGGCCACCATTGTGTCAAAATCAATCGATTGTACGTCAAGTCCATCGACGGCGATGGCCCTGGCCTGCAGGTCAGGGGCCAGCGCATAAACGGTACCCTTCAGCGTTGCTTCACGGTCCGCCAGGGCAAGCACACCTGATTCCGTCAGCAACAGGCCATCCTGGTCTGTGATGCTCGACAGGCACGCTACAAACGCCGGGTGATCCGGCCGTTTGTTGACGATGTGCAGGGTATGGATGGTTGCCATCAATGCGCTCTCCGGGTGTTTGGGTTGCCTGCTCAGCTCAGGTTGACCACGTGGGCGTAGTGTTCGAGCAGTTCGGCACACAGATCTGTCGTGGTAATGCCCGGCATCATATTCTCTTCGTTGAGGCCATACCGCTTACAGGCCTTGTGATCAGCCATCAGGGCGGAAACGCCAAAAATGGGCGCGGCTGACAGGTTCTTCTCCACCGATTTCTGCTGCACGGCGTCCGCCTGTTGGGCCTTGCGAAGCCAGTTAACGCCCTCTCCGGTGAACAGCAACGTCACCGGCTGGTCGAACGCGGCCAGGGAAAAGGCCATGTCCAGCGACTCACGGCCCGTCCAGTCGCAATACGGCGCGCGGCTAATGATCACCAACGTCTCCATACCTGGCTCAACCCCCACTGTGAAAATAGATAACGCGATCAGAATGCGCCACGCTGTCAACCCACTCGCCCAAACCGGCAATGGTGAATGGTGCGGCAAGATTGCTGGCGGGCAGTTCGTAGCGCTGCTGTTCGCTCTGGTCCACAATGCCCCGCCGAAGCGCCGACGCAATACAGGCAAAGCCGGCTATGTTGTGGCTTTCCAGGAAATCATGCCACGCCCGCGACCAGTGCACCTCGTCCGAGGGTGGGCTGGTCAGTGCCGACGCCAGATGAACGCCATCACCGTAGAGGAATACCCGGTCAATTCGATGGCCGCTTGCCAGTACTGCCCTGGCGAAGGCGAGCGCTGTTTGTGGCGCCTGGGAGGAGTAGGGCGCTCCGGTAATGACCAGGGTAAAGGAGCAGGGTGTGTGCGGACTCATATGTGCCTGTTTGCCTGTTGGAGTTCAGAGTACAGTTTACCTCATGAATGAAAAAACCCCGACCGAGGTCGGGGTTCTCTGGCAGTTGCCTGTCATCTGGATGATGCCAAGGCGATCAGTCGTCGCCGCTGAACGCCATCATCAGGTGAAGCAGGCTGACGAACAGGTTGTAGATGGCCACATACAGGCCAACAGTAGCGATGATGTAGTTGCGCTCTCCGCCGTTGATGATCCGGCTGGTTTCAAACAGGATCATGATGGAAGCGAAGATGGTGAAACCAGCAGACACCGCCAGGTGCAGGATGGAGCTCTGCATGAAGAACGCCAGCAGCATCGCGCCGATCAGCACGAAGGCGCCCGCTGTCAGGAAGCTGGACAGGAAGCTGAAGTCCTTCTTGGTGATAATGGCCGTTGCCGACAGACCCACAAACGCGGTCGCTGTCAGAGCCAGGGCATTCGCGACGATCTGGGAAGCGCCCGCTGCCACCATCTGGCCGATGATCGGGCCGAGGGTGAAGCCCATGAAGCCGGTAAGGGCGAACGTGGTTACGATACCCCAGGGGCTGTTCTTCAGCTTGTAGGTCGCGAACAGAAGGCCGATGTAGCCTACGATCGTGATCAGGAAGCCGGGATGCGTGCCGTTCATGTTCAGGAACGCAGTCAGTGCGGAGAATGCCAGAGTCATTCCCAGCAGCATGTAGGTATTGCGCAGCACGTTCATGGCATCTGCGCTGATACCCGTCGCCCGACCTTTTTCTGTGGTCGAATAGGCTCCCTGGTTTTGCTGGACGCCAAATCGTCTGTCTTCCATTGTCTTCTCCGTCTGTGTGTCACAACCGTTTGAATCTAACACTCATCATAATGCCAGATACACAACTTTCAATCATTTACGACAGAAAACGGCCTCGCGGATTCCATTAAATAGAGTTAATGTTGAATCGAAAGGAAGACGATGTGGCCAGGGCGTTGACAGGAAACGGAATTCCGGTATCATGCTCCCCGCTGTCGCAATGACGGCTGTGGAGAAAACGGTGGGCTGGCAGAGCGGCTGAATGCAGCGGTCTTGAAAACCGCCGAAGGTTAGTAGCCTTCCCGGGGTTCGAATCCCTGGCCCACCGCCACTTTCTCTTCCTTCCCTGATATTTCCCGTATCCTTTCAAACTGTTTCGTTAGTGCTTCTAATTCGTGGCCAATGCTTTGCGAATCGCCCGAATGCCACTCAGCGCTGCCTCATTGTCACCGTGTACGCACAGGCTGTCGGCCGGCAGTGTCAGCCAGTTACCGGATGAACTGTAGACTCCACCGTTTTTAGCGAACGATACCGCCTGATTGACAATCTTGTCTGCAGACTGATGTACCGCCCCTGGAAGGCGACGGGATACCAACTGGCCCTCATCGTCGTAGGCGCGGTCGGCAAAGGCTTCCAGCAGGATGGGGAGACCAACATAGTCCGCCAGTTTGCGGTGTTGTTCGTGTTTGACCGTCACCGGGAGCATCAGCGGCAGATCCTGCTGATAGCTTCTAACCGCGGTCATAACGGCTTCCAGGGTGCTCATGTCCCGCATCATGTCGTTGTTCAGGGCACCGTGGGGTTTTACGTAAGACAGTGTCAGGCCCTCGGCCCGACATAGTCCCTGTAGCGCGCCAAGCTGGTAGAGGATCAGAGCGTGAATTTCCTCGGGGCTGTGGCTGATGGAGCGGCGGCCAAAACCGGCGAGGTCGTGATAGGAGGGATGGGCACCGATCTCTACTCCGTGCTTCGCTGCCAGAGCCACGGTTTTCTGCATGACCGAAGGGTCCCCGGCGTGAAAGCCGCAGGCAACGTTGGCCATATCGATAAGGGGCATCACCTGATCGTCCTGGCCCATACGCCAGGCACCGTAGCTTTCCCCCAAATCACAATTCAGTTTCATCTCACAGCTCCCGGCCCGGGTACTGGGCCTGTCTCTGTTCCTCCGCGAGCCTGACCCTCTCTGCCAGTTCTTCGGGTTCATTGCGCGGCACCTGCCAGCCCTGCAGGTTCTCCTCAATCAGCTGCGTCAGGGCGTCGATATGTCCCGGTGTGGCATTGAGGGCGGAAATATAGCTGAAACCCTCGCCGCCGGCTTCCATGAAGTATTCACGGTTTTCCTCGTCAATCTCTTCGATGGTTTCGAGGCAATCCGCCGAAAAGCCGGGGCAGAACACATCTATAGATGTTACGCCTTTTTGGGGCAGTGCTTTAAGGGTTTCGTCAGTATAGGGCTGCAACCACTCTTCCCGGCCAAAACGTGACTGGAAGGTGGTCAGGTATTCATCCTTTCCAAGGCCAAGCCGTTCTGCCAGCAGGCGGGAAGTCTTGTGGCACTCACAGTGGTACGGGTCCCCGCGCTCAAGGTACTTCAGGGGAACTCCGTGATAGGAGAGGATCAGTTTCTGGTTGCGCCCATGCTTGTCCCAGTGCGCCTGGATATGGCTGGCCATAGCCTCAATGTAAGGTGTGTAGTCCGGGTAGTGGGACACAAACCTCAGATCGGGCAGCCAGCGCCGACGGGTAAAATTATGGGCAATGGCATCGAATGTCGAGGCCGAGGTCGAGGCGGAATACTGCGGGTACAGGGGCAGTACCAGCAACCGGCGAACCCCCTGCGCCTGCATTTCATCAAGCACCTTCGGGATTCCCGGGTTGCCATATCGCATGGCAAATCCCACCAGGAGGTTATTGCCGTGTTTCGCCTGCAGTTGTTTGCGAATCGCTTCGGCTTGCCTGGCGGTGTGAATCAACAACGGCGATCCTTCCGGTTGCCACACGCCAGCATAGGCTTTGGCTGACCGGCTGGGACGCAGTCGCAGGATAATGCCATGGAGTATCAGCCACCAGATCGGGCGCGGCACTTCAACCACCCTGGGATCCCAGAGGAATTCCCCCAGATAACGGCGCAGGGCAGAGGTGGTTGGGGCATCCGGTGTTCCCAGATTGGTGATCAGTACTCCGGTTTTTTCGGGATGGTCATGGCGAAAATCGGCGGTACCCTTGTACGGCATGGTTCTGGATCCTGGAGAATGATGGGTGTCCGTTCAGAAAGTGGCTCAGGAGCGTTTCCCTGCCTGCTGGGCCATCCGCGGCGCCAGCCCGCCAACATCGTAACCAGCTTTACGGGCCTTGTTGACAATGTCGTGGGCCGGCTCGGTGCGTGCCGAACTCAGTGCCCAGAGCACGGTGCAGCGGGTTCCGGAGCGGCAGAAAGCAAGTACGGGCTTGTCTGCCTGACGGATCATTGCATCAAAGCGGTCAACGTCGTTGTCAAAGATATTCCCGGACTCGACCGGCAGATACACCCACTCCATCCCGTTTGCGCGAGCTGCGGCCTCTATGTCGGCCATGTCCGGCTGGCCGGGCTCTTCGGCATCGGGGCGATTGGCAACGAGTGTTTTGAAGCCGAGTTTTGCAGCTTCGCTAACGTCCCCCACAGTGAGCTGGGGCGAGACTGAAATCGTGTCGTCGATACGTCTGATGTCCATAAGCGATCCTTTTGCCGGTCACATAAATGCCTCAGCATAATGCCACAGGACATAGCCGCTGTCAGAGCCCGGGCCATGGGAAGTTTTAATCCAGGAGATAAAAAAAGCCCGGCACTGGTGGCCGGGCAGAGGCGTGCGAGTAGTATCCATGAAAGACTTCCAGACAAACCGGCATCAGCAGGGACACCGGTACAGTGAAGTATTGACCATATTTTGAACACTTCAAGCCAGTGAGCGATTCGTTTGATCACATTTTTTCATATTGAAAGTGTGCTTATACTAAAGCCGCTCGCTGTGGGCCTTTCAGGCGATTTGGTTTCAGCCCTGACGCAGAGATATTGGCCTGTTGACTGAAATTCAGTGCCCGCTGTAATACAATAATGAGCCATTGAGAGTCCAACGCCTCCGAGGTTTTGCATGTCTGACGAAAACGAAAACACGCCGGAAAACGACGAGCAGCTGGCGGGTAAAATAAAAGGGTCTGCGCGGCAGATCTGGCTGGCCGGGCTCGGTGCCTACACCAAGGCCGAGGAGGACGCTGGTCGCTTCTTTGAGCGTCTGGTTCAGGAAGGCGAGCAGTTGGAGAGTAAGACCCGCGGCGTGGTTGAAAAGCACGTACGCACAGTGGAAGACCGTGTGGACGATGTGCGGGAAAAGGCCACTGGCACCTGGGACCGCCTCGAGAACATGTTTGATGAGCGCGTGTCCGGCGCGTTGCGTCGATTGGGTATTCACCGTAGGGACGAAATCGAAGCCATGGAACGCCGGATTCAGGCCCTGGAAGCGGAACTCCAACGCCTCAGGGAGCAGACCGAGGACCGCTCCGAAGAGGAATGATGCTCGCTTCCGGCCGTTGATGTCAGAGGTAATCCCGGCTCATCAGGTAAATCTGTTCTTTTTCATCCGGGCCCAGGTAGGGCAATAGCAAGTGCATCATCTGGTAAACACCGCGGCCCGGGTCCATGGAGTCGCGGTCATCCAGATGCGACAGGCTGTCGAAGCTGCTCCAATAGCAGGCGGTGAGCGTCAACTGGTCGCAGAGTGCATCCAGCTCCCCATCGGTAATCTCCATGACGCCCTGGCGGCGAAAGCTCTCGCAGATGACCCTGAAACCATGGGTTTTCTTTTTCAGAATGCGCCGGAAGCGGGTTTGAAGCTGCTCGTATCGGGACAGGACGTTCACCAGGTCCTGATACAGGAATCGGTAGCGGGCGACGGTTTCGAACAACAGATGCAGGAAAAAACTCTGCTGGTCCAGGCTGATGGTCGCGTCTTCCGGAACCGCCAGCAGGTCGTGCATTTCGTGTTCATAGCTGGCAAACAGTTCCCCGACAATATCGCCCTTGCTCTTGAAGTGGTAATAGAGGTTGCCGGGGCTGATCTCCAGTTCGTCGGAAATCAACAGGGTGGTTACGTTGGGCTCGCCGATGCTGTTGAACAGCATCAGGCTGGCCTCAAGTATACGGTCGCGGGTTTTCATTTTTTTCATGTCGCGGCCCGGTGAGGTGGGTTCAAAGCGAGAAACGAGCCCACACCGGACAATGGTCCGAAGGCCGCTCCATGGCGCGAATATCGTAGCTGACGCCTGCTTCTTCCGCCTTGGGTAGAAGCGGGTCACTGGCCATGATCAGGTCGATCCTCAGGCCGCGGCGTGGGTCCCTGTCAAAGCCCTTGCTGCGGTAATCAAACCAGCTGAAGGTGTCAGATTCCTCGGGGTGCAGGTGTCGAAACACGTCCGTGAAACCACGACTTTCGACCTGTCCCAGCCATTCACGCTCTTCCGGAAGAAAGCTGCATTTGCCGGTTCTCAGCCAGCGCTTGGCGTTGTCGGCACCGATGCCGATGTCCTGGTCAGTAGGCGAGATATTCATATCGCCCATTACCACAATCTCACCGTTGGCGGCTTTCAGGTCGTCCAGGTAGCGCATCAGGTCCGCGTAGAATTTTTCCTTGGCGGGAAACTTTATCGGGTGGTCTCGGCTCTCGCCCTGGGGAAAATAACCGTTGATCACCGTAAGTTTGCGGCCATTGACCGTGAAGTGGCCGGTAATCAGCCTGCGTTGGGAGTCCTCTCCGTCCCACGGGTAGCCTTTCTGGACGCTGTCCGGCGCCTGGCGGGAAAGAAGAGCAACGCCGTAATGAGTCTTCTGGCCATGGAAGTGAACGTGGTAGCCGAGTTCGCGAATGGCGTCCTCCGGGAACTCCTCGTCGGTTACCTTGGTTTCCTGCAGGCCGATAAAATCCGGGTTCAGGCTATCAATCACGGCCTCAAGCTGGTGCAGCCGCGTGCGGATACTGTTGACGTTGAATGAGACAAACATCATCGGCGGAAACCTTCTGTTTTGCAGTTTTGGCGATTGTCAGGGTGTGTCAGGAAACCGCAAGTCTACCACAACAGGTCGGTGTGTCCGCCTTGGCTGCAAGGACGGATTCAGCGGGTCAGTTCACAATCCGGAGCGGTGTCCACGGCATAGCGGATATGGGCGGTGTAGTTTGAGTCCTTATCCTTGCGGATATTGGTCAACCCAAGGTAGTCCGTCAGCGCGCCGTTGTCGTTATAGCCCAAGAGGATCGGGTCAACCAGAAAGCTCAGGATTGTGCTCGAGGGCTCTATCAGCACCGTATGTGTGGCGTTGATGCGGTCGTCCTTCGCAGGCTCCAGTACAAAGCCATAGGCTTTGCCCCGTGTGGGCGCCAGAAAGTTGAATTCGATGCGGTCACCGGAAGTGACCTCGGGCCAGTGGTTGCGGACCAGATTGTCGAAGCCCGCATCTGCCACCAGTTTCCGGGTGACCTCCACCGTCGAGTTTTCCGTGTCGCCTTCCGGAGTCTGCCACTCGATTTCCAGCGTCGCGTCATCCCGGTTGCGGATCTCCATGACTTCATTGAAACCCGGCTGTCGGAAGGTCATCGCTGGACGCAACGTCGATTGTTCGTAAGACAGCGTCTTTTCAGCAAATGGCTCACCGTTACTGCGAAGGTAAGTCACGTTGTGGGAGGCGGGTCGGAAAAGGCCATCGGTGCACTTGCCTGTGACCACGTGCTGCTCTTCATAGAGCAGGTTGTCGCCGTTCAACGGCATCGCCTGGCCGGTAAAGCGCATCTCGGCGGCCGCGGCCGACAGGGGCAGGGCGCATGCGAGCAAAAGGGCGCTGGACCTCATCGTATCAGCTCCGGATAGAGGGCCTTGCGGAGATAGAGAAGGCTCGGGAATACAACCAGCCAGCCCAATGCCAGCGCAGCCAGGGAAAGTGTGAGGTTCGGAAGTTGCACGGCGCCCAGCGCGCTGGCGGACCAGTAGGCAAAAGGCCCGGCGATGGGGGCACACACAAAGGGCAGCCAGGGTTTGCTGCCAATCCATGACAGGGAATGGCTCAGGGTGGTCATGAATATGGCCCAGATGCCGACCAGCCAGACCGGTGTGATCTGTACGCTGCCAGTGCCATCATCAAGGATGCCGGTCTGGAACCAGATGCCGTCCAGTACACCGCCCAGAACCGTGCCGGCGCCGATAAACTGCAGTTCGGTGGAGCGGTGCTGGCTGACAAACAGCATGTGGAAAACCAATAGCAGGACCACGAATCCGGCAGCCATCAGGCCCGGATAGAGCACGCATACGAACCAGCCAGCCTGGAACAGGGCGAAGTTCACGACATTGCGCAGGGTATCATTGTGGATCATACGCTCAGGATGTTCTCACGCTTGTTACCTGGCTTGGCGAACAGGATCTGGGAAACTCCAATGGCTCGTTCACTGAAGCCGGCCTCGCAATAGGCGAAGTAGAAATGCCACAGGCGGCGGAAGGCCTTGTCGTAGCCAAGGCTGTCGAGCGTATCCCGGTTCGCCATGAAGCGATCGCACCAGTCCCGCAGCGTGCGGGCGTAATGGAAGCCGATATCTTCAGCGTGGGTCATTACCAGGTCCGAACCGGTGCGGACGGAGTCCAGCATCGCGCCAAAAGAGGGAATGAAACTGCCCGGAAAAATAAATCGTTGAATGAAATCGACGTTCTTCAGGGCGCGCTTGTAGCGCTGCTCGGGCATATTGATGGCCTGCACCAGGGCCAGGCCGTCCGGTTTCAGCAAGCGGCTGATTTGAGAAAAGTAGCTGTCCAGGAATTGCGGGCCCACCGCCTCGATCATTTCGATGGACACCAGCTTGTCGAACTGGCCTTCCAGGTCGCGGTAGTCGTCAAACAGCAGGGTGATCTGCGCTTCCAGGCCCTCGTCGCTGACCTTTTTTCTCGCCAGTTCCAGCTGCTCGGCGGAAATCGTCGTGGTCGTCACATGACAGCCATAATGTTTGGCCGCATGCACGGCGAATCCACCCCAGCCGGTGCCGATTTCGATCACCCGGTCGCCCGGTTGCAGGTCCAGTTTTCGGCAGATGGTATCCAGTTTGTGAACCGCCGCTTGCTCCAGCGTCGCCTCTGGGCCTGGGTAGATGGCGGAGGAATACATCATCGTGGGGTCAAGGAAGGTCTCGAACAGGTCGTTACCCAGGTCGTAGTGGGCGCTGATGTTCTTGCGGGAACCTTCCTTCGTATTGCGATTCAGCCAGTGCAGGCCCTTCAAGGCCGGTTTGGTGACCCAACTGAATCGGTCCTCGAAGGCGTTCATTCGATCAACGTTTCGGGTAAAGAACCGCAACAGGGCCACCAGGTCCGGCGTTGACCAGTCACCTGCGACATAGGCTTCAGCGGCACCCACGCTGCCGCCCGTTAGCAGATCCTTCCAGGTGCTGTGGTCGTGGATGACCAGCTCCGCCGGCGCGAATCGGCTGTCATTGTCTCCAAAGGTCAGGGTTTCCATCCCGGCTTCACGAATCGTCAGTGTTCCCGCTTCAAGAAGCGAAAGCTGTTGGCACACAAGCGCTTTCGCCCACCGGCTGGTGAGCGGCGCCTGGCCAGTGCCAGTGGATTCAAGCGAGGTGTTCAGGTTCTCCATGAGCTTACCTTTCCGGTTGTCTTGTTCTGGGCTGTGGGTTCGGTGACATCCTGGCCTGAGTCTTCTGCGCCGCGCCGGTGCGCCGGGTCGTTTTCAGGCAGCTTGTTTGGATGGGTAAAGAACGGCACCCCTTTGAGCTTGAGCTTCAGGGCGTGCCAGTAAATACCGCCCACCACCTTCAGCGCTTCCAGTGGAAACTGCCTAAGGCTCCTGTGTAGTTCTTTACGATCCAGGGGGGTGCGTCGGACCACCAATGTGGCATCAAAATGCTTGCGTTCGTCCTGTTTCACACCCATGTGGATCCGAAGTTCAGGGCCGCGGAAACTGAACGTCCACTGGTAATGCTGATCCATGGGATTGAAGGGCGATACGTGAAAGCGTTTGCTGAAATCGAAGCGCTCAGTGCGCCAGCCGGCACTGGTTGGTTCCGCGCCTGTGGTTTCGAGGCAGTACACATGGCGATCTTTCCAGGGTGTATTGGTGATCTGAGCCATGATGACCCGGGGCACGGCTCCATGATCCGGGCGGTCGCCGGCGTGGTAGCAGAAGTAGAAACTGACCGGATTGAACACATACCCGAAATAACGGGGATGAGTAATGAGTTGCACCGCGCCGTCCGGGCGCCATCCCGTCGCCTGTTGTACCTGATCGCTCACGGCCTGCAGGAGGTTGTCGGTCTCGGGCCGGAAATAGTCACGGCGGTACAGGGACAACCAGTTGAAGCGTTCCAGGGAAAACAGGCGGCTGATATGGGTTATGGATGGCCACTCGCGCAGGTCCAGGGCCAGCATGCCGGTGCTGTAGCTGAATTCGTGGCGGACCGGTGCCTTGCGACGATGCCGAATCGTGCCCTCCAGCCATTGGCTGTGAAGCTGATTGGCGACCATGTTTTGCGGTAGGGCAGCGTTCATGGCTACAGCTCCACTCCCAAAGCCTGAGTAACGCGGAGCGCACTGCTCACACCGTCCTCATGAAAGCCATTGAACCAGTAGGCGCCACAGAAGTGGCTGCGGTTGTGGCCGCCGATTTCGTCATAGCGTTTTTGGGCCGCCACGGCCTCCAGGGTGAACACGGGGTGTGCGTAGTCGAAGCGTTTTATGATGCGCTCCGGATCAATGTCCTGGCTGCGGTTGAGGGTGACACAGAAGGTTTCCGGTGCCTCATCGAAATTCTGCAGTACGTTCATGTTATAGGTCACAGACACAGGCTCGGTGCTGTGTTGCGGTATGAAATAGTTCCACGCCGCCCACGCCCTGCGATTTGATGGCAGTACCGAACTGTCGGTGTGCAACACCACATCATTGCGTTGATAGGTAATGGCACCAAGAATATCCAGTTCTTCGGCGGAAGGATCGGCAATCATGCCGAGGGCCTGGTCGCTGTGGCAGGCAAACACCACCTGGTCAAAGTGGTGGTGCTCGTTATTGACGGTGACCACCACATGGTCCGGCTCACGGACGACGGAACTGACCGGGCTGTTCAAATGTATGCGTTCGCCCAGGCGTTCCATCATCGCATCGACATAGCGCGCGGAGCCGCCGGAAATGACCCGCCAGGTCGGACGATCGTCTACCGACAACATGCCGTGATTATTGAAAAACTGGAGAAAGAATCGGATCGGGAACTGCTCCAGGACAATCTCCGGCGCCGACCAGATCGCAGCCCCCATGGGGACGATGTAGTATTGGCGGAAGTAGCGCGAGTAGCCGTTGCGGTTCAGGTATTCGCCCAGGGTTTCGGTGTCTGCGATGTTGCCAGCGGCCAGGTCTGCCCGGGATTCGTTATTGAAGCGCAGGATCTCCTGGATCATACGAAGGAATGGTAGATTCAGCAGGTTTCTGCGTTGGGCGAACAGGGTGTTCAGGCTGGTGCCGTTGTACTGTAGCCCGGAGGAATGACAGTCAACACTGAAACTCATGTCGCTGACCTCCGACGCAACGCCCAAGCGGTCCATCAGCTTCATGAAATTGGGGTACGTCCAGTCATTGAAGACGATAAAACCGGTGTTGACCGGCCACTCCCGACCACCGGCGGTGACCATCTCTGTGTTGGTGTGACCTCCGGCATAGTCGCCGGCTTCAAACAGCTCCACATCGTACTTTTCGGATAAGAGCCAGGCTGTGGTAAGGCCGGAGACCCCAGCGCCAATGACTGCAATACGTTGACGTTCGTTACTCATCCACTGGTTTCCTGTTCATTCCTGCTTTTGCGGCTCATGCTGGCGGCCATGCGATCAATCAACCCCTGGGGCAGGGCGCCCAGGGCCTTCAGTGTCCAGGTGAATCGCTTCGGAAAAGCGATTTCGTTCCGGCCTTGACGCAGTCCTTTGACGATACGCCCTGCAGCGTCTTCCGCTGAGACCAGGAACGGCATCGGAAAATCGTTTCTGTCGGTCAGCGGCGTTTTCACAAACCCCGGCGAAACCACCACCACGTCGATGCCTTCGGGCGCCAGATCCGCTCGTAGCGCGTGGGCAAAGTAGGTGAGCGCGGCCTTGGAGGACCCGTACCCCTCGGCACGGCCGAAGGGAAACCACCACGCCGATGAGCTGACAATCACCAGCGTCGCCGGATGGCCCTTCGCGACAGTGCGCCGCAGAGCCGGCAAGGCAATATCCAGACAGCGTGCGGTGCCCACCACGTTGGTGTTGATGTTGTTTTCAATCACAGCGCTGTCGTAGTCGGCGATTTCCAGGTATTCACAGGTGCCGGCGTTGAGGATGGCCATGTTGAGGTCGCCGTGGGTTTCCAGGGTGGAGGAAATACCCTGTAGGTCGTCCCGGCTCGTGGTGTCCGCCCGCGCTGCTACAACTCGCTCTGGCGCCAATGCGCTCAAGCCGTCCAATGCCTCCTGCCGTCGGCCGGTGATCACCAAACGGTGCCCCTGGTCTACCAGCGCGTGGGTAACGGCTTCGCCGATCCCTGAACTGGCCCCGGTAATCCAGATGTTGGATGCTGTTCCAAGCCGTTCACTCATCCCGCCTGATTCCTTATCCAACGGATCACGCCACCCAGTAACGGAAGGTTTTCGTAGAGTAACTGGCCGATGTCGAAATAATCCCGATGGGAGAGAACGCGCCCCTCACGAATAACCAACTGACTAATGCCTTCCACCGCAACCGGGTTGCCCTTCCGAATACGCTTGTGTCGGAGGTGCATCACCCAGGGAATGCACACATCCTCGCCGTTGACCACGGGCTCGCCGAAGTCGAAACCGCAGGAAATCACGTTGGCGTAGGCCCCGGAAAAGTATTCTGTCAGTTCACCAATTCCCCGCACGCTCGTGAACGGATCGGTAAATGTCACGTTTTCGCTGTACACGCTGGACAGCTCCGCCATGTTGCCGGCGCAGAGGTTGTTGAAGAGTTGCGTGAAGCGCCCAAGAGTTTCCTGGACGGATGAATTCTGGTTGCCCATTTCGATGACAGAGGCGGTACTCATGAGTGTTTCCTCCTCATGGAATCCAGTTGGCGGGTTTCTTCCTGAATGTGTTCTGGAATAGGGTTCATGTCCCATATGATGCCAAGACGCGCGAGTAGCCACAGTCCGTACCAGGTCATATCCACCTCGTACCACCGGAATCCCTGGCGCACGGATTGCGGCCAGCGATGGTGGTTGTTGTGCCAGCCTTCGCCCATGGTGATGAGCGCGAGCCAGACGTTATTCCTGCTGTCGTCGGAAGTCTCGAAACGGCGTTTTCCCCAGACGTGAGACAGGGAATTGATGGACACCGTGGCATGGAACAGCAACACCGTTGATATGAAGAAGCCCCAGGTCAGCAGCTGCAAACCATTGGTGCCCAGGCCGGGCGCCCACGCCGCCAGAGCTTCACCCAAGGCATAAATACCGACCGCGGCTGCCGCCGGTACCAATGAGTCAAAGCGGTTGAGAAAGCGGAGTTCGGGAAATTTCATCCAGTCCTTCACCCGGCGCTCATCCATGGCAAAGCCCGCGTCACAGGTAAACCAGCCAACGTGGGACCACCAGAACCCGCCTTGGTGTGGTGAGTGCAAGTCCTTCTCGTCGTCCGAGTGTTGATGGTGGTGCCGATGATGGGCGGCCCACCACAGCGGCCCACGTTGGGCTGCGCTGGCGCCCAGGACGCCGAAGAAAAACTGTGCAACACGGCTGGTCTTGAAGGTTTTGTGGGCAAAGTAGCGATGGTAGAAGCCGGTGATGGCAAACATGCGCACGGCGAAAAAGCCAATTGCAAAGATGACCGCAAAGGTACTGGTGCCCGTGACGATGACCAGCAGACAGGCCAGATGAAGTGCTATAAAGGGAACCACCCTGAGAAAATTGAAAGCCCGCGAGCTTGTGTCGAGGTGATCCGAACCCGCAGCGGAGTCGAACCATCTCAGAATGTTTGTCAGCCAGTGTTGCACTCGGGTCATACCCTGATTGCCCTTTCGTTCGTGGTTTAACCTGTAAAGCCTGGGCGTTGAAGAATCTCAACCAGACGCTTGACGGGTTCTACGTTCCAACAACCGAATTTGGATGCACGTTATACGATGTTTAACCAAACCGATCAGATGCCTGTTATACGCCGGATTGCCATTGTTGGTTCAGGCATGGCCGGCCTGAGTGCAGCACTTCTGCTTCAGGAGCAGAACCATGAAGTGACGATCTTCGAGAAAAGCCGCGGCCCGGGCGGTCGCATGGCCGCAAAGCGTGTTGCGGGTGGCTCCGTAGACATCGGGGCGCAATACTTTACGATCAGGAATCCTGCGTTCTCCGCCTTCCTGAACCGTTATGCCGAAGGCAGTTTCAGGCCGTGGCCCGGGCGGTTTGGTTACCAGACCACCTCCGGGCAATGGGAGCCGTTCCCGCAAGAGACCCGCTACGTCGGCGCTCCCCGGATGACCGCCATCACCCGCGGGCTTTCCACCGCTGCAGACGTCCAGGCGCAAACGCGCATTGATAGCCTGGTTCGCCAGGGTCAACAGTGGTTACTGAACGATACAGACGGCGAGTCTTATGGGCCCTTTGACGCGGTTATCGTCACGGCACCTCCGGCTCAGACCCGGGATCTGTTCAGCAACAGTAGGCTCACAGCGCTCTCGGACCAGATGCAGGACCACGTTAGCCATATCCAGCCGTGCTGGGCAATCGCTGTCTATTTTCGGCAGGCGCTGGAACAGCCCTATGACGGGATGCGGTGCCAGAACCCGATACTCGACTGGATTGCGAATAACTCGAGCAAACCGGGCAGGGACGATTCCGGCCAGTGGTGGGTTCTCCATGCAACGCCTCAATGGTCTCGGGAGCACGAAAATACCTCGGCGGACAAGGTGTCGGCTGCCATGATTGAGGCGTTTAAGAAGGTAACCGGTGTTACTGTCTGCCCTGACGACTGGATTTCGCACCGGTGGCTTTATGCGAAATCCTCGCCCACGGAGCAACCCGGTTTTCGCTGGTATGGCGACCAGCGCATCGGGCTGGCCGGGGACTGGCTGAGCGGCGGCCGCGTGGAGGGCGCGTTCAACAGTGCCAGTGGCCTGGTCGCGCATATGCTGGCGGACTAAACCCAACTTACTTGCCGGTCAGTACGGTTGGCCGAACGTAGAAGTGGGTGATGGTGCCGTCGCTGAACTTGCTGAAGAAGGCGCTGATATCGGTAATCTTGCGCAGGAAACGGGCACGATTGATCGGATCACGCACCAGTACCTTGATGCCGTTGAAATTGTCCTGGATGTTCGAGAACCGTGCCCGCATGGAGCAGGTCACAACCTCGCCCGGGTCCAGGTCCAGCTCCCGGGCCAGCCAACGGCTGTGATCCTCGATGCCGGCGACAGTGAGATCTTCACGGGTGTCCAGGTGGTTCAGTTTGGCCCGGTCCACAATGCTGCGTGAATAACTGCCAGACTTTTTCCGCGCCACTTTGCGAAAAGCCTCCCAGAAGAAGCTGTCTGTCAGTTCTGCGAAGTAACGCATGTCGCTCAGGCAGGTATCCACCCAATCAAATATTTCCGGGTCTTCAAGCACTTCGTTGATCGCTTCCCGCAACAGCCAGTCGAAACCCAGGGCCGTCTTGTGGGCGTAGACCTTGCGGTACATCTGGTGGCGGCTGTAGACGAAGTCCTCCAAGGCGCCAAGACCCTTCTGGGTAATGGCCAGGCCGAGCCAGGGCTCGCGCACGTCCCAGCCGAAGCGCAGGTTGCTCAGCAGGTGGTCAAGGTTGAAACCACCGATGGTGACTGAGGAGTGAAAGCCGTCCCGAAGCATGTAGTCGGCCCGGTCGGCGTCGATTTCACCGGAGACAATGGACGACATCAGGTCCATCACCAGCCGGGGGGTGTCGGCTTCACTCAGAATACCGGAGTCCGCGTCGTTACCGGCGATGAAATTCCAGAAGGTGCGTGCGTGGCGGCAGAACGCATCGCTGGGCCGCACATCCGTGGTCTCCATGATGCCGATCACGTCTCTTGGATCGAGGCCGGCGGTCTCAAGGTCAATGGACGACAGCACTTCGTGGGCAACCCTCACGGAATAGTGCTCGTGCTCCAGTTCTTCCGGGCGTTCACTGTGATACACGGAATAGTCGACACCGCTCCAAAGGTCATCAAACCGGTCGGGCCGCGACATAAGGTCGTGGATGCGCCGCGCCTGGGTGAACTGGTGGGAGAAGCTGGAATGTCCGCTGTCGTGCAGCAGGCAGCCCAGGCGGATGGTCTTGGCCAGGTAGTCAATGGCATCAAGCTGGCTGAGGCTAAGGTCTGTCTGGTCGCTGAGTTGACGTTCCCGCAGGTAGGCGTCGATCATCGAGCGGAACATCCGCGTGCCCACGTGCATCACGCCAATACTGTGAAGGAAGCGTGAGTGGGTCGCCCCCGGGAAAACCAGGCTGAGGATGTCGTTCTGGCAAATGTTGCGCAGGCGCTGGAACAGGGGATGGTCGATAACCTTGATTTCATGCCGGTAAAGCGGAATTCCGCCATGGACCGGGTCCATGATCAGCTTGTCATAAGCCCCGAGCAGGTCATTGACGGCACTTCTCATAGATTACAACCTCCCAAAAACATCAAACATGTCTTGTTATATCACAGGGGCGTGCCAGAATAGGTATCAGAAACCCAATTTCCTGTTTACCGATGGTAGTTTAGGGCAATCGCCATGACATCGCGCACCGAGCGCATTCTTATTATCGATTCGGATGAACGTGCCCGCTCGGAACTGGGTCGATACCTTGAGGCCAGGGGATTCTACGTTACCGGTTATTCGGACCTGGCTTCCGCCCGTTCCCTGTTCGACGATAATATTCCGGACATCATTTTTGCCGACCTGTCGCCGGACGCCATTGGTGAGCTTGCCGGTCGACTGGAAGACGCGGAAACCTTCACCCCCATCGTTGCCTGCTATTCCACCGCAGATGCCTCCGAAATCGTCAATGCGCTGAGAGCGGGCGCGGCCGATATCGTGCTTAAACCCTGTTCCGATGATCGTGGCGCCCTCGATGACGTTATTGGCAAGCTGTTTGATCGGGTACGTGTGAACCGGCTCAACCAGCTTTACCGCCAGGAACTGGAAGAAGCGAACCGGGACTTGCGGGATGGCATTGCGGAATTACGCGCCGACCAGCGCGCCGGCCGTAAGGTCCAGCTCAGAATGTTGCCAGACCGGGAACAGGTGCTTTCCGGCTTTTCCGTCAATCACCTCATCAAGCCCTCGCTGTTTCTCAGCGGGGATTTCCTGGACTATTTCCGAATAACCGAAGACAAGGTGCTGGTGTATATCGCCGACGTGTCTGGCCACGGTGCCAGCTCGGCGTTCGTAACGGTGTTGCTGAAAAACCTGACCAACCGCCTCCAGCGCAATCTCAGGCGTGGCTCCAGTGATGACATCCTGTTTCCCGATCGTTTCCTTGAGCGGATTAATTCCGAACTGCTCGATACCGGGTTGGGCAAGCATGTAACGGTGTTCGTAGGCATCATATCAACGTCTGACAGGAGCCTTCGCTATTCGGTGGGCGCCCATTTCCCGATGCCGATCCTTTCCCTGGAGGGCGGCAGGACAGAGTTCCTCGAAGGCAGTGGCTTGCCGGTAGGGCTGTTCGAGACGCCGGAATGGGAGGTTTACGAAGTTCCACTGGACAAGCCGTTCCACCTGATTCTTTTCTCAGACGGTATACTGGAGGTCATCAAGGCCAAAAGCCTGGATGAAAAGGAAAAGACACTACTTGAACTCGTCTCGGGAGGTAGTCACACTATTGCTTCCCTGGGCGACGCTCTGAATCTCGACGAGATCACAGAGTTACCTGACGATATTGCTATCGTATCAGTAACGGATACCGATCCTGATACCAATGGCCCGACGTCGACATAGTGGCAGTGGATTCAATGGCTGGTTACAAGATCCTGCAAGCTGAAAAACAGGGCATCTATGTCCTTAAGTTTATTGGAGAAATCCGGCTGAACCTGTGTTCGACGCTGGACAATCTGGTTGAGTCCATTACCCAGGATCCTGACTTCAAGACGGTGGTTATTGATCTTACCGAAACCGAGATCATCGACAGCACCACCCTTGGGCTGCTGGCCAAGATTGCCATGGCTGCCCAGAAACGCAGTAATTTCCTGCCCACGATGATATCCACCAACCCTGATATAACCCGAATCATCACCTCCATGGGTTTCGACAAGATTTTCATCATTGTTCGCGAGCCTGCGTCCCGCATCGAAGAACTGGAAGAAATCCCCGTATTGCGCGCGAGCGAGCAGCAGGTCAGGGATAAGGTGTTGGAAGCCCACCGTGTGCTGATGGGCCTGAACAGCCGTAACCGGGAAGAATTCAAGAACCTGGTGCGTGCCCTGGAATGCGAAGAGTCCGGCTGAGCCCGGGGTCATCACTGCGTTCTCCATTCCTGCCGGCCGTTTACCGGGCTGAACCATAAAACATAACGGAACGACTATGCCTGAGAAAAATAACCGTGGGCCCACCGACGTTTCCCAGACCGGCCATGATGTAGCGGTTCTCGGCGGTGGCAGTTTCGGTTCTGCCATGGCCAAAGTGCTGGGGGAGAATGGCCATACCGTCCATTTCTGGATGAGGGACGAAGCCCAGGCGGATGAAATCCGCAACACCGGTATCAACAGCCGCTATATGCCGGATGTCACCCTAACTGGTGATATTCAACCGACTACCAGCCTGCCGGAAGCGGTCGGTAAGGCTGAAATTGTCTTTGTGGCCATTCCCAGCAAAGCCTTCCGCTCCGTCATTCGTGAAAACAGCTCTGAGTTCCGGGAAGGGCAGATCGTTGTCAGCCTGACCAAGGGCATCGAAGAGCATGGCTTCAAGCTGATGAGCGAAATCCTTCAGGAAGAAATTCCGCGTTCCCGCATTGGTGTGCTCAGCGGTCCCAATCTGGCTGGTGAAATCGTCAGTCAGGACCTCACGGCAACCGTTATCGCAGCCAAGGACCCTGACGTGCGCCGCACGGTTCAGGAACTGCTTGGCTGCGAATATCTGCGGGTCTACGCCAATGTGGATGTGTATGGCGTCGAGCTGGCCGGTGCACTGAAGAATATCTACGCCATCGTTGCCGGGCTGGCGTCAGCGCGGAATCTGGGAGAAAACGCCAAAGCGATGCTGATTACCCGCGGGCTGGCGGAAATGAGCCGGTTTGCGGTCAGCCTGGGGGCCAACCCCATGACGTTTATGGGCCTTGCGGGGGTAGGGGATCTTATCGTGACCTGTACGTCTCCGAAAAGCAGGAACTACCGTGTTGGTTACGCCGTAGGTAACGGCCAGGCGCTGGATGAGGCGGTCTCGGAGTTGGGCCAGGTGGCCGAGGGCATCTATACCCTGAAACTGGTCAAGGAGAAATCCGAGGCGATTGGTATCTACATGCCTTTGGTTCGAGGGCTCTATGAGATTCTTTACGATGGCGCCTCGATCAGTGCAGTGATCAACAGTCTGATGATGTCGGTCCAGAATTCAGATGTGGAATTCATTCTTCCACGAACCATCAGTCAGTAAGGTTCGGGTTAGCCGGAGGGAAAGCCAGTGCACTTGATCGTCATGCGCCATGGTGAGGCCGGTTGGCACACTCTCGACAGGGAGCGTGAGCTGACGGAGTTTGGTCGCCACGGGGTGGCGGACGTAGCCGCTCAGATTGCGGAGTCGCCCTGGCGCCCTGAATTTATTTGGTGCAGCCCATTGGTCAGGGCCCGGCAAACCGCAGCGATTGCGTCTGAGATTCTGAATTGCCCGGTCACGGAAAAGGATTATATTACGCCGGATGATGATCCCGGCCGTTGTCTGGATGAGTTGATCGAATCCGCTCCCTCTCCGTTATTGCTGATTTCTCATATGCCCTTTGTTGGCAGCCTTTCGACACTCCTGGTGGATGGTCATCGTAAGGGCATCCCCTTTATGACCGCTCAGGCAGTGGTTCTCGAAATGCCCGTAGCGGGTCCGGGCTGCGCCGACTTGCGGGCACAATTCCTACCCTGAAATCTCTCATAAGACCTTTAAAATCGGTGCCCCAGCGCCCATAGTTTCTGTGAAACCACACAGGAATAACCTTTATGAGCCAGAAGCCCGAGACAATTGCGCAACAAGTGGAAAGTGCACAGGCTCCCGGAAAAGGCCTGCCACCGCTCGAAACATGGAACCCGGAGCTGTCCGGAGACATTGATATCGTGATTGCCCGTGACGGGCAGTGGCTGTATCAGGGCAAGCCCATCGGCCGGGACGCCATTGTTAAGCTGTTCTCGACGATTCTGCGGCAGGAAAGTGACGGGCACCATTATCTGGTGACGCCGGTTGAGAAGTGGCGGATCACTGTCGAAGATACGGCCATTCTTGCTCATTCTCTTGAAGTCTCTGGCAGTGGAAAGGATCAGGTTCTGTCAGTAACTACCAACACAGGAGAGACACTGTTAGTTGGGGACGAGCACCCTCTGCACATTGGGGTTTATGAAGGAACCAGCGAACCACGCCCGGTCATCGGTTTACGCCACGGTGTGGAGGCAAGGCTGGTAACGGTCGCTTATTACGATCTGGCCGACCGGGTGACTGAAGAAAGTTCCGGAGAAGATACCGTTATAGGTGTCTGGAGTAGCGGAAATTTCTATAAAATTGCCGATAACGGTTGAATTACCAGCCGCCGTCCCAACTAACTCACGGTAGAAAACGCAGTCTGACACTTGTTAAACTGTATTTTCGAACTTGTTACCGAGCCTGGCTCTCTAACGAGGCCCGGTGGTCGTAAGTCCCTCTGTGCAGTCTGGCTGTTCAAGATCACTTTCGATTGCCCAAATTTACATCAAACAGTCATTGCGACACGCAAGGAGATCACATGGCCCAACCTCGTGTTGTCACCATCCACTACACGCTCACCAACGACCAGGGAGAAGAGCTGGACTCCTCCCGTGTAGAAGGTCGCGAGCCTCTGTCCTATCTGGAAGGTGCTCAGAACATTATCGGCGGACTGGAAAATGCGCTGAACGAAAAGAACGCTGGCGATCAGGTTAAAGTATCTGTTGAGCCGGGTGAAGGTTACGGCGAAGTCAACGAAGAACTGGTCCAGCCGGTCCCACGTTCTGCGTTTGAAGGTGTCGACACCATCGAGCCGGGCATGCAGTTCCAGGCACAGACTCCGGGTGGCCCCCAGGTCGTTCGTGTCGTGGAAGTAGGCGACGAAACCGTCACCATCGATGCCAACCACCCGCTGGCAGGCCAGACCCTGCACTTCGACGTGGAAGTGGTTGAAGCGCGCGAAGCAACTGACGAAGAGCAAGAGCACGGTCACGCTCACTGATCTCGTCATAGTTGTTCATAAAAAAACGGCCCCTGTTGGGGCCGTTTTTTTTGCTATCCAGAACTATTTACATGTTCGGATAGTTCGGACCACCGCCACCTTCCGGCGTCACCCAGGTGATGTTCTGGGCCGGGTCCTTGATGTCGCAGGTTTTGCAGTGAACGCAGTTCTGCGCGTTGATCTGGAACTTCTTGCCACTGCCGTCATCCGCTTCAACCACTTCGTACACGCCGGCCGGGCAGTAGCGCTGCGCAGGCTCGTTGTACTTCGGCAGGTTATCCTTAATTGGAATGTCCGGGTTGGACAGCTTCAGGTGAACCGGCTGATCTTCCTCATGGTTGGTGTTGGAGATAAACACCGAGGACAGCTTGTCGAAGGTCAGTTTGTTATCCGGCTTCGGATAATCGATCTTCTTGGCCTGGTCCGCAGGCTTTAGCGTGGCATAGTCGGGAGTCGTGTCGTGGAACGTAAACGGCAGACTGCTCCGAAGAATGTTCTGCTCGAAGTAGGCAATCGCGCCGCCCACGAAGTTACCGAACTTGTGCATGCCCGGGCTGAAGTTGCGCTCGGCATACAGCTCTTTATAGAGCCAGCTATCCTTGAAGCGCTCTTCGAAACTGGTGATTTCCTCACCGCTCTTGCCGTCCTTCAACGCTTCAAACACTGCCTCTGCGCCCAGCAGGCCGGATTTCATGGCGGTGTGGGAGCCCTTGATCTTGGAGCTGTTCAGGGTGCCGGCGTCACAGCCCAGCAGCAGGCCGCCCGGGAAGCTCATCTTCGGCAGGGAGTTGAAGCCACCTTTGGTGATGGCGCGGGCGCCATAGGCCACTCGCTTGCCGCCTTCCAGGTGTTTCTTGATCTCCGGATGCAGCTTCAGGCGCTGGAACTCGTCGAACGGGCTCATGTGCGGGTTGCTGTAGGACAGATCGCTGATCAGGCCAACGTATACCTGGCCGTTTTCCAGATGGTAAAGGAAGGAGCCACCGGTAGAGCCGGATTCGTTCAACGGCCAGCCAGTTGTGTGGATAACCAGGCCTGGCTCATGCTTGGCCGGATCGATGTCCCACAATTCCTTGATACCAATACCGTAGTGCTGAGGGTCTTTGCCTTCGTCAAGCTTGAAATCGTTGATCAGGCGCTTGCCCAGGTGACCACGGCAGCCTTCGGTAAACAGGGTGTACTTGGCACGTAGTTCCATGCCCGGCATGAAGCCGTCTTTTTCGGAGCCGTCACGGGCCACACCCATATCGCCGGTGATAATGCCCTTGACCTGGCCATCTTCTACGATGGTTTCGGAAGCGGCAAAACCGGGATACACCTCAACGCCCAGGCCTTCGGCTTGCTCGGCCAGCCAGCGGCACAGGTTGCCCAGGCTGATGATGTAGTTGCCGTGGTTGTGCATGTTCTTGGGCACAAAGGCGTTTGGAATCTTGATGGCGCCTTCCTGGTTCTTTAGCAGGAAAATGTCATCACGGGTGACCGGCGTGTTCAGCGGTGCGCCTTTCTCTTTCCAGTCCGGGAACAGCTCGTTGAGGGCCGTGGGCTCAAACACTGTGCCAGCCATGATGTGGGCGCCGATCTCGGACCCCTTCTCAACGACGCAGACGGTCAGTTCCTGCTCGGCTTCCTGGGCCATCTGCATGACACGACAGGCTGCCGAGAGGCCAGCCGGCCCACCGCCGACGATCAGAACATCAAATTCCATCGATTCGCGTTCCACGTTGGTCTCCTCATCTGTTTTATAGTGATGCCAACAGGCAAATTCTTAGGGGCGTCATCATACCGGTAAAAGCTCGTATAGACGACTCCCTCAAAGCGAAAGCACCTGCCTTAATAGAGTAAAAGGATACCGCAATTGAATAATCAAACAAACGTTTGTTTGAAATTTGGGTCTACCTTTGGCATTGTTTGGTGGCACTGGGCCAAAACGTGTTTTTTGAATCGTTTTTTAGTATCGTCTCACGCTCAGGTGGAGTCAACAGGTGTTCATTGGCCATTGACGCGGCGGTGCAGCGTCTATAGGGACTATTGACCCCGGTAGCCTTTGCCTGCAGTATTATGACGCCCTGACAGACAGCAGATCCTGCAAGTATGTGCTGCTCTCAATTGTAAACTCATCGTAGAAGAACGAGGAATCTATGAAGGTTCTGGTCGCTGTAAAACGAGTAATCGACTACAACGTGAAGGTGCGCGTCAAGCCGGACAACACCGGCGTTGATCTCGCCAACGTCAAGATGGCAATGAACCCATTCTGCGAAATCGCTGTTGAAGAAGCGGTTCGTTTGAAGGAAAAGGGCGTTGCCAGTGAAATCGTGGTGGTATCCATCGGCCCGAAGGCCTGCCAGGAGCAAATCCGTACCGCTCTGGCACTGGGTGCTGACCGGGGTATCCACATCGAAACTGACGAAGAGGTTCAGTCTCTCGAAGCGGCCAAGCTGCTCAAGAGTGTGGTTGAGAAGGAAGAGCCCAAGCTCGTCATTCTTGGCAAACAGTCCATCGATTCCGACAACAACCAGACAGGCCAGATGCTGGCCGCGCTGACCGGTATGGGTCAGGGCACATTCGCGTCTGAAGTGGTTGTCGAAGGTGAGAAGGTCAACGTGACCCGCGAAGTCGACGGCGGCCTGATGACCGTGGCCCTGAACCTGCCGGCGGTTGTGACTACCGATCTTCGCTTGAACGAGCCGCGCTACGCGTCCCTGCCGAACATCATGAAGGCCAAGAAGAAGCCGCTGGATGCCATGAGCCCGGCCGATCTGGGTGTTGAGCTTGCTCCGCGTCTGTCCACCCTGAAGGTTGAGGCTCCGGCTTCCCGTCAGGCGGGTGTGAAGGTCGCTGACGTAGCTGAGCTGGTCGACAAACTGAAGAACGAAGCGAAGGTGATCTAAATGAGCATCCTTGTAATTGCTGAACATGATAACAGCAGCCTGAAGCAGGCTACCCTGAACGTAGTCGCAGCTGCCAAGGCCATTGGCGGCGACATCGACGTACTGGTTGCCGGTGAGAACTGCGGCGCTGTAGGCGAAGCGGCTGCGAAGGCCGAAGGCGTTAACAAGGTACTGGTTGCCGACAACGCTGCGTACGGTCATTTCCTGGGCGAGAACCTGGGTGAGCTGGTTGCCGAAGTGGGCAAGGGCTACAGCCATATCCTGGCCGCTGCCGGCACCACGGGTAAAGACTTCATGCCGCGCGTTGCTGCGCTGCTGGACGTTGCCCAGGTTTCTGACATCATGCGTGTGGAGTCCGAAGACACCTTCGTTCGCCCGATTTACGCTGGTAACGCCATTGCCACGGTGAAATCCGCTGACAGCATCAAGGTTATCACCGTACGCCCGACCGCCTTTGATCCGGTGGCTGGTGAAGGTGGCTCCGCCGCCGTTGAGCAGCTGGACGTGGTTAAAGACGCTGGCCTGTCCACCTTTGTCGGCGAAGAGCTGGCCAAGTCTGACCGTCCGGACCTGGGAAGCGCGGGTATCGTGGTTTCCGGTGGCCGTGGCATGCAGAACGGCGACAACTTCAAGATGCTGGAGCAGGTTGCCGATCTGATGGGCGCCGCTGTTGGTGCGTCCCGTGCGGCTGTTGACGCAGGCTTCGTGCCCAACGACATGCAGGTCGGCCAGACCGGTAAGATCGTTGCACCGCAGCTGTACATCGCGGTTGGTATCTCCGGCGCCATCCAGCACCTGGCCGGTATGTCTGACTCCAAGGTGATCGTTGCGATCAACAAGGACGAAGAAGCGCCGATCTTCCAGGTGGCGGATTACGGCCTGGTCGCGGATCTGTTTGAAGCGGTTCCGCAGCTTGAAGAAGAGTTGAAGAAAGTCCTATAACTTTCTGACTCTACTAAAAAAGGCACCCTAGGGTGCCTTTTTTATTGCTCGTCTTTCGGCTTTTTTCGTGCCGTCAGCTGTTTTTCCTTCTTACCGAAAAACAGGGTGTCCGCCAGTATATGCAACGCCTTGTTGGTGGTGTGCACCGAGCGATAGATCTGGTCACTGGTCTGGTCGTGGGTTTCCCGCGCCCGACGGGCGTTTTCGCGGAACTCCTCATTGCTTGAAAAGCGGTCGATCAGGCTGAACGTTGTGGTGGTAATGGCCTTGTGAACCTTCTCTACCGCGCTGGTGCCATTCTTGACGGTTTCCTCCAGCAAGCGGGCCCGGTTTCGGGTTTCCATCAGATCCATCCGGGTTTTCTGGATATGGCTGTTGGCCGAAATCCGTTGGGAGTGAAGGATACGGAGAGTTCGGGTGTTGCGGCTGTGTTGTCGGAACGCAACCGCCATAAGCCCCGTTGAGGTCACAATGGCGCTTAAACTGAGCAGTGATACGATGTCCATGGCGCCTCCTATCGGTATTCGAGCTTCATTTCCACGTCGATTTCCCGTTCGGCCAGTTCCAGTTCGAGCTCTTTCATGACTTCCTGATACACCAGCCGTTTCACCATCACCGGAAGACGGTCTGCCAACATGCGGGCTGACTTCGATTCGCGTTTTGCCAGGGCAATCGGATCTTTTACTCGCAGCGTAAGTATCAGCTCCGGTTCCCGTGTATTATCAGGGCCATAGCTCTCAGCCATCGCCTTGCCAATGGATCTTTGCTGGAGACGTACCTGCCAGAACAGCCAGGCGCTGAGAGTGGCAAGTATGAGGCTCAGTACCAGAAGCAGGGTGTTCAATGGGTTAACCTCCGGGATTCGGGTTCATTGAGTCTGACAGAGTGTGCAGTATCGGTACGATGATTCGATTGGCCGATGCGACGTTTTGTTGCAACCTCCAGGGAAATAAACGAAAGGATAGTGACATGATCTGGTTAAAAGCATTTGTCAGTGGCCTTCTTGCCACCCTGATCTTTCATCAGGGGCTGTTTGCCGTGTTTTATTTCGTGGGAATGGTGCCATCCGCACCCTTTAACATGGCTGCGGTTCCGCCGCTGGGTATTCCCGCTGTTTTCTCGCTGGCTTTCTTTGGCGGGCTTTGGGGAGTCGTGCTCTGGGCGATCCTTGGCCGCTTTGGCGGCTTTAAGTTCTGGTTGGGTAATGTAATAGTAGGCGCCATCGGGCCGACAGCCGTCGCCATGCTGGTGGTCTTCCCGCTGAAGGGCATCGCTGTCACCGCCCAGACCTGGGTTGGCGGGCTGATACTGAACGGCTTCTGGGGCCTGGGTGTAGCGCTGTTCCTGGTATTGATGGGTGCAAAAGCGTCGCGGTCGACCGCCACCAATTCATAATTGATCCAAATGGATTAAGGACAACGAATGAGCACAAAGACTGACACCACCTACGACATCGTGGTATTCGGTGCCACCAGCTTCGTGGGGCAGATCCTTACCGGTTACCTGTTGGAATCCTATGGTATCGGCAAAGACGTTCGCTGGGCCATCGCCGGACGCTCAGAAAGCAAGCTGGCCACCCTCAAACAGGGCCTGGGCCCGTCGGCGTCTGAGCTGCCCGTCATTGTGGCAGACGCCGCCGATGAAAGCGCCCTGAAAGCCATGTGTGACCAGACACGCGTGGTGATCTCAACCGTTGGTCCCTATGCTCTGTATGGCGAACCGCTGGTCAAAATCTGCGCTGAAACCGGTACGGACTATTGCGACCTTACCGGCGAAGTGCAATGGATCCGCAAGATGGTGGACACCTACGAGGATAAAGCCAAGGCCTCCGGGGCCCGCATCGTCCACTGTTGTGGCTTTGATTCCATCCCATCAGACATGGGGGTATGGTTCCTGCAGGAAAAAGCTGCGGAAACCCTCGGCGCTCCGTGCCAGGACGTGCGGATGCGGGTCAAAATTGCCAAGGGCGAGTTCTCCGGCGGCACCGTGGCCAGCATGATGAACATCGCCAAGGAAGCGGCCGCCGACCCGAAACTGCGTAAGGAGCTGGCCAACCCGTTTTCGATCTGCCCGCCGGAGCACCGCTCCAAAACCCGTCAACCGAGCCTGAAAGGCGCAGAGTTCGATAACGACTTCGGTGTCTGGCTGGCGCCGTTCGTCATGGGGGCCATCAACACCCGGATCGTCCATCGCTCCAACGCTTTGCAGAACGCTCGTTATGGCAAGGAGTTCACCTACGATGAGGCCATGATGACTGGTCGTGGTGTGAAAGGTCGTCTCGCGGCTTACGGAATTACCGGCGCGCTTGGAGGTTTCTTCACCGCGTCTGCGTTCAAGCCAACTCGTTGGGTGGTGGAAAAGTTCGTGCCCAAGCCGGGCGAGGGCCCAAGCCCGGAAGCCCAGAAAAATGGCTTTTACGATCTGCGCTTTGTGGGCAAGACGACCGACGGCAAGATCATCAAGACCAAAGTCACGGGTGACCGCGACCCCGGTTACGGTTCAACCGGCAAGATGCTGGGCGAGGCAGGTATGAGCCTGGCGTTTGATGTACCGGCCGAAAAACAGGGCGGTTTCTGGACACCATCGTCGCTTCTTGATGGCAAGCTCTATGAGCGCCTGACCAGCAAGGCTGGCCTGACCTTCGAAGTACTGGAAACCAGCTGAGGCCGCTAGGCCAGCCGGATGGTACGGTCGGAGGCGGGTAAGGCCTCCGGCGCGTGCCCCAGTGACACCACCGTTTTTCCTGCCAACCACTGCCTCATACCCGTCGCAATGTTGTTCCGGGTTTCGGCGTCCACTCCGGTGAACGGTTCGTCCAGAATCAATAACGGCGCTTTGTTCAATAGCACCCGTGCCAGTGCAATACGCCGGGCTTCACCGCCAGATAACTGGCTACCCATGGAGCCCAGCCAGGAGTTCAGCTGTGCCGGTTCGTGGACAAACCGGTCTGCCATCGCCACCAGCTCCAAAACCCGCCAGAGGTCCGCATCCGTGGCGTCTGGGCGGCCGATCAGCAGATTGGCTTTCAGGGTGTCATCGAACAGTACGGTTTTCTGTGTCAGATAGGCCAGCGGTAACGCGTGAACACGCCCGACTGCCGGCGTCTCAAGGCCTGCGATGATATCCGCCAGTGAGGATTTTCCCGCGCCGGAGTGGCCAATGATTCCCACCCATTCGCCCTTAGCGACCACCATATCGAAATGACTGAGCACCGGCGCATGGTCGCTGAAACGGATCGTCACACGCTCGAGTTCTAGGGCACAGTCACTGCGATGTGGCTGTTGTTCGTGCGCACCTTGGGAGGGATCTGGAGCGCAGTCCCGGTTGAGCGCCGCAGCAGATGCGAGCGTGCCCCCCAGGCGCGCGAATGCATCCGGAAGCATCGAATAGATTTCCTGTAAACCGAGGAGGGCGATTGGCAGCAGCACAACCATCGGGCCTGTCACCGCCCCTGCCTGGAACAACTCTAGCCCCATCCACAGCGCGAGCACCACCGACAGGTTCACCATGACCTGGGATAGCCCGAGGTTCCAGCCGGTGCGCGTGTCAGTGCGGGCTTCGTTGCGGGTGATCTGTCCCGCCTGGCGCAGGCACAGGGCGGCATGTTTGCCAATGCGTCCTGCGGCGGTGAGTTCCCCGAACCCCTCGATGTGCTCGATGACGTCTGTTCTTACCCGTTCGCGGGCCGCCGTCTGCTGGTAGACCAGATGCCGGGTTCGCAGGTAAACCAGCAGCGTTGCTACCAAAAATGCCGGTACCAGCACCAGAGCAAGGCCGACGGCCAGTTCCCCGCGATACATCAACCACGCGGCGATCAGCAGTATCGCCGTTACCAAAGCAGCAAGGGCCGTAGGTGCGATCAGGCGCAGATACAGCGTGTCCAGGGCATCCACGTCGTTGGTCAGGCGGGATAGCCATTGCGGGCCGCGTAAACGGGTTCTCCGGTCCCGGCCGGCGGTGGATAAACGCTCGAACAGGGCCACTCGGATATCCGTCAGCAGGCGCAGCACGGTATCGTGGTTGTATACCCGCTCGGCATACCGCGCGACCGTTCGCGCCACGGCAAAGAAGCGAATGCCACCACCAGGGACATACAGATTGATGGACGCCTGCACACCGGCTGCCAACAGGATGCCGGAGAGCGCCGTGGCGGTAATAAACCAGCCCGACAATGCCAGCAGCCCCATACCCGCAAGCAGGGTGGCCAGTATGAGTAAGCCGCCGGTCACCAGGCGACCGGGGCGACGGAAAATCAATGCCAACCAGGGGCCAAGCTCACGCATCTGCAACGCCTCCTTCCGTCACCAGCAAGGTACGGTTGGCCAGTGTCAGCAGTGCCTGGTGGTGAGTGGCGAAAACCAGAGTCTTACCGGCCAGCGCCAGCTTGTGCAGCGCTTCCAGCACGTATATTTCGCTGTCACTGTCCAGCCCCGCTGTGGGCTCATCCAGCAGTATCAGGTCGTAACTGGCCACAAACACCCGCGCCAGGCTCAAGCGGCGTGCCTGCCCGCCGGAGAGCCCCTGGCCGTCTTCGGTAATGGCGCTGTAGATTCCCCGTTCCCGGCCTTTGATCAGGCTTTCCAGGCCAACGTGATGCAAGGCGGTTTCTATGGCGATGTCGGTCGCGTCCGGCGTGGTCAGGCGCAGGTTGTCGGCCCAGGTACCATGCACCAGGAAGGGGGACTGACCCAGCCAGCCAAAGGCCTCGTCGCCGGCACGTTCTCCAAACACTGAAATACGCCCCCGGTCTGGTCTCATGAAGCCGGCCAACAGATGCAAGAGCGAGGTTTTGCCGCCACCGGAAGGCCCGGTGAGGGCGATGACATCGCCTTTGTTGATCACCAGAGACACGCCGTCCAACACCGGCCTGACGGCATCGTAGGCAAGAGCAACGTCACGAATGGCCACAATATCGGGAGATTCCGGCTGGTGACGGGGCTCTGCCTGCGGTTGTGGTTCATCAACTCCCTGCAACCGATCGACGATTTCAGAACTGGCACCCATCGCCGCAGCGCGATCATGATAATGCTGGGACAACAATCGCAGAGGCTGGAAGAACTCCGGGGCAAGCAGCAGGATCAACAACCCGGAAAACAGTGTCAGGTCGCTGGACGGTCCAAAGGTGATGTACCCCAGCAACCCGAAGCCGATGTAAATGGCCACGACGGCAATGGCCACGGAGGAGAAGAACTCCAATACCGCTGAGGACAGGAACGCAATCTTCAGGGTTTTCATGGTGATGCGGCGGTATTCGTCGGATCGCTTGCGCAGGGTTTTTGCAGCTGGAGCGGTCTGGCCGAACAACTGCAGGGTGGTCAATCCCCGAACCTTATCCAGAAACTGGCCGGACAAACGACCGATGGTCTGGAAATGCTGCTGGTTGAGCTTTTCCGCGCCCATCCCGACCAGTGCCATGAACAATGGTATCAATGGGGCGGACAGCAGGAGGAAGATTCCCGCGAGCCAGTCCAGTGAAAATACCACCACCAGGATCATCAGCGGCACCACCACCGCGAGCATCATCTGGGGCAGGAAACGGGCGAAATACCCATGCAGGGCGTCGGTGTGGTCAAGCCATTCCCGCGCCAGGGTGCCGGCGGAGGTCTGGCTCATCGAAACCGGCCCGCTGGCCTGCCAGCACCGGTTGATACTATGGCGAACCTCGCTACGCACCTCACGGCTGCAGCGGGCTGCGTAGCGGGTCTGTAACCCCTGAGCCACACCGCGGATCAATATGGCGACAATGGCACCGGTGAACAGCAGCGACAGTTCCGCCACTGGTATCTCATCCACAATACCCTGGTGAACAATGCCCGCCAGGAACGCCATTTGCGCGATGGTGGCAAGGGCCACCACAACGCCAGCGGATACCGTCGCCAGGATCAGCCGCCGGCTGTGGGCGGCAAGTGCCCCCAGCCAACGTTTTGACTCGGCTTGTTCAGCCACCTAGTGGTATCCCTCGCCAGCCCGTACCTTGCCCCGGAACACCCAATAGGTCCAGGCGGTGTAGACCAGCACAATGGGAATCACGAACAGCAGCCCCAGCAGCAGGAACAACTGTGAGCCGTACGCGGAGGAGGCGTCCCAGAGCGTGTATTCCGGCGGCACCACATAGGGCCAGCGGCTGACGATCAAGCCCAGGTAGGTAAAGATGAACAGCCCCACCGTGGCGACAAACGGCATGCCTTCAAACCGGTTCCGAACTGACCGGAAGATCTGAAAGGCACAGAGCAGGGCGAGCACGGGCAATATCCAGATAATGCTCAGGTTGGAGAACCAGCGGTTTTTCACCGCTTCATCCACAAACGGCGTCCAGACGCTGATCATCGCGAACACGACCAACACACCCAGCAGCAGCGGAATGGTGATCCGATACGCCCAGTCCTGCAGGCGGCCCTCGGTTTTCATGATCAGCCAAGTGGAGCCCAGCAACGCATAGCCGGCCATCAGACCGAAACCGGTCAGCACCGTGAAAGGGGTCAGCCAATCCAGCGCACCGCCGGTATAGACCCGGTTGGTAATCTCAAAGCCCTGGATATAGGCACCCACCACGGCGCCCTGGGCAAACGAAGCCACCGTGGAGCCACCGGCGAAGGCCCAGTTCCAGAGATAGCGCGAGGTTCTGGCCTTGAAGCGGAACTCAAACGCCACCCCGCGAAAGATCAGACCGGCCAGCAGCAGGAATACACCAATGTACAGCGCCGGCAGAATGGTGGAGTAAACCAGTGGAAACGCCGCCAACAGGCCCGCCCCGCCTAGCACCAGCCAGGTTTCGTTGCCATCCCAGACCGGTGCCACCGTGTTCATCATGGTGTCCCGGTCTTCTTCTTTCGGCGCGAAGGGAAAGAGAATGCCAATGCCCAGGTCAAACCCGTCCATCAGCACATACATAATAATGCCGAAACCGATAATAAACGCCCAGATCAGGGCCAGATCGAACAGTTCCATAATCAGTGGCCTCCCTGGTTCAGTGGCTTTTGACGACCGTTATCATCAATCTCAAACGGCACATGGGTGGCCGAGAAGGGACGTTTCGGCCGTTCGGCTTCATGGCCTTCCTCTGCGTCTTCGTCTTCCATGCCCACGTACAGCACCCGCATCAGGTAATAGACACCGGAACTGAACACCAAAGCATAGACCACGATGTAGCCAATCAGTGAGAACAGCGCCATACCGCCGGTTAATGACGGCGTAACCGACTCGCTCTGGTTCATCAGCCCATACACCAGCCAGGGCGCGCGGCCAATTTCCGTAACAAACCAGCCGGCCAGTACCGCCACAAAGGGTGTCAGGCTCATAAAGCGCAACCCTTGCAGGAACCAGGGGGTTTGCCAGTATCGGCCACCGGCCCGCAATACCAGGCCGGCCAGGCCAAAGAGGATCATCAGCATGCCCAGGCCAACCATCACCCGGAATGACCAGAACACGATTGCGACCGGCGGCTGCTCGTCCACCGTGACTTCGTTCAGCCCGGGCACTTCGCCGTCCCACTCATGGGTGAGGATCAGGCTGGCCAGGCTGGGAATGGCTACCTCGTACCGGTTGGTCTGGTTTTCCTGATCGGGAATCGCGAACAACAGCAGCGGCACATTACGCGAGGTTTCCCAGTTGCCTTCCATGGCGGCGACCTTCATGGGCTGGTGTTCCAGCGTGTTCAGGCCATGGAAATCCCCGATAACCGCCTGGGTGGGGGCAAGAACCAGAATCAGCCACAGGCTCATGGACAACGCGCGTCGGTTCGCCTCAACCTCACGTTTGCGAAGCAGATACCAGGCACTGACACCCGCCACCACGAACGAGCCAGTCAGGAACGAGGCCACCACCATGTGGGAAAAGCGATAAGGAAAGGATGGATTGAATATCGCCTCGCTCCAGGAGGTGACAAAGAACACCCCATCCCTGAATTCCGTACCGGCGGGGGTATGCATCCAGCTATTGGCTGACAGGATCCAGAACGACGATATAAAGGTGCCCGTGGCCACCATCACTGCCGCAAAAAGGTGAACCCCGGCAGGCACCTTGTCGCGCCCGAACAGCAGCACGCCCAGGAAGGCTGCCTCGAGGAAGAAGGCGGTGACCACTTCATAACTCAGCATCGGCCCCAGGAAGTTGGCGGACGCCTGGGCAAAGTTGCTCCAGTTGGTGCCGAACTGGAAGGACATCACAATGCCCGACACCACGCCCATGCCAAACACCACCGCGAACACCTTGGTCCAAAAGGCAGAGAGTTTTGCCCAGGAAGGGTTGTTGGTTTTAAATGCCAGGCCCTCGAGCACTGCAATGTAGGACGCAAGCCCGATGGTAAACACCGGAAAGATAGCGTGGAAGGACACCACGAACGCAAACTGGATTCGCGACAGAAGGACGGGATCAAGTTCCATGCGGAACCTCCGGACACTACAGTGAACAGAATAAACGAGCTTGGCGCCCGCTTGGCCGCTGCCTTGGCTGGGTTGTAGTGTTGTTTTACCGGCAGATAGTAGCCATGCTACCCGTAGCACAGGGAAAACCAAGGGACAGAATGTCGCACCCCTTGATTTAAAACAAGTATAGGAAGGCTCCATGGGTTTCTACGACGAGCGAATACTGCCACACCTGATCGATTACTCCTGCTCAGTAGGGCAGGTAATGAAGCTGCGCAGCCAAGTGGTGCCGAAGGCAAACGGCACTGTGCTGGAAGTGGGTATGGGCTCGGGCATTAATCTGGAGTTCTACAACCCGGATACCGTTAGCCTCGTCTACGGCCTGGAACCGTCCGAAGGCATGCGGCGAAAGGCACAGGACAACCTGGCCAGATCCAGCGTTGCCGTGGAATGGCTGGACTTACCGGGCGAGCAAATTCCGCTACCAGACAACAGCGTCGACACGGTACTGCTTACGTTCACCCTATGCACCATCCCCGATTGGCGAGCCGCGCTGGATCAAATGAAGCGGGTACTCAAGCCCGACGGCGAATTGCTATTCCTGGAACACGGAGAATCGCCGGACGAGGGCGTGTGCAAATGGCAACACCGCATCACCCCAGGCTGGAAGAAAATCGCCGGAGGCTGCCACCTTAACCGACCGATTGCGGAACTGATCCGGGAAGCGGGGTTTGAGATCACCGAACTGGAAAACCTATACGTGCCCAAGGCCCCGAAATTCGCTGGCTATATCTACAAGGGCAGGGCGCGGAAGCCTCAGCAACCTAGCTAAAAACACCTCCACCGCAATCCCAATTGCGTTACCGGGCGCGGCCTTATACAATCCTGCCCCTCAAAAGCTCCTCACAACCCCCTCCGAATGCCCGGATGGTGGAATAGGTAGACACAAGAGACTTAAAATCTCTCGGCCGTAAGGCTGTGCCGGTTCGATTCCGGCTCCGGGCACCATATATTTCAATTAGTTACAGCTACCCTAGAAGTTGGTTGGCTTTCGCCGTCAAGTTATGTAGACACAATGTAGACAGATAATAAATCATGGCCTAGGCTTGTTTATCGGCAAGACAAGATAAACATAGGCCAAAAAAATGTATTTGAGGAATTTAATTTGCCAGGGTTTTCGCTCCTGTCGCGACTCCCAGATTCAATTTCAAAGTGATTTGACCATTCTCGTTGGAGAAAATAACGGAGGTAAATCCAACGTAATAGACGCAATAAGGCTCCTAACTTATCCGTTGAACGGTCGACGGGACCGGTATCCCGATGAAACAGATTTATCTCGTGGAGCCGGTAGTGACAGCTTCGAATTAAGCGCCACTTTTAGTGATCTTAGCGCTACGGCTAGAGCCAATCTGATTTGGGCGCTTGGTGATCCTAGGGGCTCCGATGCGACCTTTGGAGTGAACTATACACTTCAGTCTCCGACAAAGGCTAAAAGTAGTTACTGGGCTGGGCGCTATAAAGAGTCTCACCATGACAGTAGTTACACAGAAGCCGTTCGGCACGTTTACCTACCACCTCTCCGAGACGCACAGAAATCCCTGGGCTCCGGCAGTGCTAAAAATATCGTTACTCTGCTCAAGCACTTCCTTAAAAGCGATGATGAGGCTGCCGATTTTATAAATCACGTAAAGAGAGATGAAACGCCTCATCGCGTAATAAAAGACCTAAATTCAGAAATTGCCGGGGCGCTCGACAATATTACGTCTGGAGTACGACAGCAGGGAGCGACCTTGGGATTTACACAAGAGGAGCTGATCGATGTCGCTCGAGATTTAAGATTTCGAATGGCAGATTCTGGAATCGATCCTGAAGATATCGCTAGGTCAGGGTTGGGCTACGCCAACCTGTTGTATATGGCAACAGTGATGGTAGAACTGTCGAAAGCTAATGATGCCGACTTGACAATTTTCCTGGTAGAAGAACCTGAAGCCCACCTTCACCCTCAGTTACAGTCGTTGGTATTAAGCTTTCTCAGGGATAGGGCCAGAGAATCTCAGCAGACTGTTAAGCCCCCTGGCGAGCCTGAGGGGAAAATTCAAGTTATTGTTACTACGCACTCACCAAACTTGACTGCCAGTATCCACCCGAGTCATTTGGTGGTAGTACGATCTAACCCGGTTCCGGGACAGGAAAAAGAGCGTCAGACCTCCTCAATACCAATAGCTAAAATATCGATGAAAGATGCTCAGCTTAACAAGGTTTCTCGGTACATTGACGTTACAAAATCGTCGATTTTATTTGGAACCCGAGGGATGTTGGTAGAAGGCGTTGCTGAGCTACTTTTGATTCCTGTTCTTGCAAAAAATATTGTTTTCAAAAGTAATCCGGGCGCTTGGCGCCGCTTTACCGGTTCTTCTTTGATTTCAGTGGATGGTGTGGATTTCCTGCCTTATTTACTTCTTTTATTGAGCAACGTTGATGGGTTCTCGATATTCGATAATCTGATAATCGTCACAGATAATGATCCGGACTCACGCGGAGATAGGAGCGCAACATTCAAGCAAATATCGAAGATGCTAGGAAGCGAAGACAAGCTTAATGTGTTTACCAATCGGATCACTTTAGAACATGAGTTATTCATAGCGGAAAACGAAGCGGTTTTGAAAAAGGCTTTCCTAAGGTGCTGTCCTTCTAGCGGAGAGAAGTGGGATCAGTGGATTGATAGCACTGAACAATTACAAAGAGCCAATCAGTTTATAGCACTATTGAAAGATAGTAGAGTTAAAAAAGGACAGTTTTCACAAAATTTGTCATCTTTTATTGAAGACGGCGAAAATTTTATAATTCCAGATTACATTGAAAGCGCAATTCGAGAGTTAGCTGAATGAACTCTTATGATCAACTAACAAAAGAGCAAAAGGCATTTGTAAATAGCGAGCGAGAAGTATTTCTTCTTGCATGCCCAGGCTCAGGAAAGACGAAAAGCATAGCCAGCCGCGTTGAAGCTTTGTCGAGAAATCTCAGACCAAGGCGAGGGGTCGCGGTTTTATCGTTTACCAATTCTGCTGTTGGTGAGATAAAAGAACGTTGTACAAAAATCGGTGTTAGTGGTTTTTCTACCGGTCCTTCCATTATATCAACATTTGATTCGTTTTTAATAAACTTTATTTTTAAACCTTTTTTTGATCCAAGATCAAGCAATGCGCCTCAAGTAGTCGAAAGCTGGAGAGCCTATGGGAGGGAGGTTAGGTTGTCTGGAAGAAAAGCTTTTAGAGGTGATGGAATTAGCCTTGATCTATTCGATAAATATGGATCCATTAAGGATCCTAGTATGATAAAAAATAGAGCTCTTAGAGACCATTTTCAATTATATAAAGATAGCTATGAAGCTTCAGCAAAACGACAGATCACGTCCCTACATAAGCGAGGAATTTTTTCTGTTTCTGATGTGAGAATAGAGATACTTAATATACTGGGAAATGAAGAGGATTTGAATCACGTTTGTAGTATTTTGAATTCTCGATTTGAAGAAATTATTGTCGATGAGGCTCAAGATTGTAACGACTATGATATAGAAATATTGAGCCTGATTAGAAAGACCGGCGTAAAGGTTACGGTAGTATGCGATCCTGATCAAGCTATCTACTCTTTTAGGAATAGCACATCAAACAACGTACCGATTCGTGAATATTTTAGGACCTATCCTAGTAATGATAGGCTTTTGTTAAGTGGTAACTTTAGAAGCAGTCAGATAATTTGCAATTTATCTGGTGCCCTAAAGGTAGATAAAAATATTGATTCAGCTGTAGGAAAAGAAGCAAGCCTTGAAATTCCAATTCATGTGCTAGTTTATCAGGGTAGAGCTGTTTCTGAGAATGTTGGATCTAGATTCCAAAAGCTATTAAACAGATTCGGTATTTCTGCAAGCGAGGCAAAGATTATTTCTCACAGTGGTAAAGATTCACATCGTGCCGTCGGTAAAAAATTAGATTATTCAGGTACTTCGAAAATTTCTTTATTAGCAAACGCGGTTCGACTTTATCATTCTTCGTCTTCCAGCTCTAAAGAAGTGGTAAATGCGGTTAAAATAATAGAGAAGATAATTATTGAGTATATTTCTGAAAGCAAATTGGAAGATATTGACCTTGAACTGATGCTCGAACGGATTGAATCAGAACGGTTTGAGCTTAGGAGGTATGCCGTAACACTTTTGGATCAATTGAATCCAGTTTGTGGTAGTGATGACCAGTCTATGTTGGATTGGATTGAGCACGCTCGTTTGTGCTGGGATGCTCTTGGCTTACCAAATGGCTCTGGGGTAACGCTAAAGCAGTTTTTCAGAAAGCCGGGAAAACCAACCTGGGTCGAAGTTTTAAATGGCTCGCTGGGAGTCTCGATTATGGCAGGAACAATTCACGAGTCAAAAGGTACTGAGTACAGTGGGGTATGTGTTGTTATCCGCCCTAACAGAGCTCCTGAAAATCACACTCAGAGTCTCCTTAACTCTATAGATGTTGGTGATGAGAACGAAGCGCTCAGAGTTTTTTATGTTGGAGTGACTCGGGCTCAACATCTGTTGGCTATTGCAATTCATGATAGAGATTCGGAACAGTTCACAGCGATTTTAGACAGGGAAAAAATAGATTATCAATTGGAAATTATCGATTGAGTACAGTTATTGACAGAACTCCAAGGTGGCGGGTGAATCTCACTATTTAATTTCTCCCAGGTATAAGCGGTATCGGCAGGAAGTGCATCGATTTCCGCTTGTGTCACTTCCCGAATCCGGGTGAGTCGCGAAAGGCGCTCTAGCCAGGCATCGTTAGATGTATCGTGTAGTTCTCTGGTTTGGTTAGGGCGCTGAACTTCCCATCTGAAAAACCGCGTCAACCAATACCTTCCATGAGCGTACAGCCCGAACAGTTTTCCTTTCGAGGGTTCGCCATATTGGTTCACTGGGCAATCCAGGTACTCTCCGGTCTCCTGATCAAACTCGAGCCATTTAGCCGTTTTTATTGGCTGGTCGACTCGTTTCGCGCAGGGGCCGTTCATAGCCTCTATAAAGCCTGCCCAGTCGCTTTTATCCGCCGCCTGCCGGGCGGCTTCGACAGTTTCATCGTCCGCATGTTGGAGTCGACGAAGCTCGCGCCAAACGGTGACAGGCGGCCCGCCAATCTGCTGAAACTGTCTGATCCCGTGAATGCTTGCCCAGGCACGAACTCGAGGCGCCACGTTTTTTGTTAGGTTGCCGTACCAATCCTCAGCGTCCGCGCCATTTTCCTGAAACTCGCCGTCGATGTTCTTGCAGATGTACTTCACGATGTAGCCGGTGGCCGAGCCACGTTCATAATCAATATCAACCGCCTGAAAGCGCGCGTCTTCAGCGCCTGGCTCATTACCATCCTCGAGCAGTGCGTAGGTGCGCATAAGCTCAACCAGGTGATCTTTTTGCCCTGGCTCAACAAACAGCATGAGGTGCCAATGAGGAGTTCCGTCGTGGTGTGGCTCTGCAATTCGAAAGCCATAAGTACGGATTCCATCACGGTTCAGCTGGGCACGTATCCGAGACCAGAGGTTGGTCAAATATTTCTGGGCCGCCTGGGGTGTCGAACCGTTGTATTTTGGGTTCGGTTCGCCTGAGACCTTCACCGGATGGTATTTGCTCGGCGTGGTGAGTGTCAGGAAGACACCAATGTGGTCTAGTTGCCGCGCGATGGTTTCAAAGCCGGCAGCACGAACGATCAGTTCTGATCGTCGAATGTATGGGTTGCTGACTGTTAGCTCTGAAAGTTCAGCCAGTGTGTATTCCTGGCATTGATCGTTAACAGCGATCATTTCCTCCAGGAGAGACCGATTCCGGGTGAGTTGCTCCCGGTGGAGCTTCAGCCCCCAATCAGAGACGTACACACCTTTCTGTTTGGATACCATGCCATAGTCGCGGGCTACGTTATCCAGGGTTTGCTTCTGTACTTTGCGAACCAGTCGCCGCCACCAGCGTTCATTTTTTGTTCGTTCAATTGTGCTCTCGATGGTAAGGCCTTTAGGCAAATCGAAATCGTAGCGGGACAGGAATTTCTCGATGGTATTAAGGGTACGAGCTGGGTCCTTAATTCGTGCGTGGATCTGTCCGCAAGCTCTCGCTTTGGCTTTTGCGAAATCGATGATTTGTGCATCGTCTACGGAAAACTTGAGATCACGTCGCTGGAGTCTGGCGCTGATATTTTCCAGAGCGATTTCCAGCGCAATGCAGTTTTGACCGTGACCTATTAGGTACAGGGCGGGTTCGAGTTTGGGGAACACCTGGGGGAACCGACGTCGGAAATCCGTTACAGCCTGTCGGGTTTGCCGGGTACCAATGGTGTAAAGACGACCCTGGGTACGGTAGTACCGGAAATTCAGCTGGCCTGGGGAGGTCATTGAACCCTCCCGTAACGGTTCGGAGCCGTTACCGTAACGGTTCGTTGGACGGTTGGATTAACCGTTAACGTAACGGTTTCAGACTGTCTATTTGAGTCGTTAACGGGGTTTATAGGTTCGGGCAGGTTCTGTACCCGACTGTATAACCCCAGCAATTCCCAGGGGTACAGCAGGGGAGTACCGGATGTACCAATGGACCTGAACCTATAAGGGGCGAGTATTTCGATTAAACTAACGGCGCCGAATTGGCTGATCATCATCACGCGACCTCAGAGGTCGAGTGTCGAATCTGTCTCTCGATGTAACTCTCAAGATCCGATAGGCGGTAACGAACTGCCCGGCTGCCAACTTTGATAAACGGGACTCGGGCGCCGGCCCATCGATCTCTTTCAAGAAAGGCTTTGCTAACGCCTAGAAGCTCCGCGGCTTCTTTAGTGGTGAAAAGTGCTTTGTTCATTGCGTGTCTCCAACAGAGTTTGTTGCTGTCGGAGACACATTGACGTTAAGCGGGGAGGGTAAATATTCCCGTCTGGTTCAGACGGGGAGTTTCTGGCGCTAGACGGGGAGTTTTAGCTTGATCGGGGTCTGCCGCCTTTCTTGCTTCCCTCTGGCCTTGGGTCCAGGTCCTTAATCCAATCCCTTAAGGTGTCGGGTTTCGTATAGTAACGTCCACCGCCAAAGCGTCGTATCGCCCCATGCTTGCATATTTCGGCAATACTGAGGTTCGGGGACTCCTTCCAAAGTTCCTGGGCGATCTCCCGGCACAAAACCCTATGTTTTTGCTTGTCAGCGAGCTTGGACCAAAATTTGTCGATCTGGTCCTGTTTTACCCGTCCCGGCAATGCATCCTTTTCATTGTCACTGGTTTCGTCAGTCAGTTTGTTCTGATGCTCCTGACGCTCAACCTCGGTAAACCAGAAGGAGGGAAGTGGTAGCTTGAGAATCTCGCACAGCTCGCAAACACTGTTCTTGTCGATATGGACCCGATCGAGTGTTTCGCGCTCAAAGATGCGGTTGTTAAAACAGCTTGGGAAATTCTTAGTAGCGGCTTCATGTCGCCTCAACCATCTCTCCGAGAATTCCTGATACCGTTCCCAGCGCTCATCATCGGTCAACGGGTTTTCTGGATCCTCATAAGTCGTCGATACATTGACGGTCATGGGTTCTCCAGTTTTCTCATTGATCTCTTCGTGCGTCGTTTCTTCAGTTACGGACGATTCGAAATCGACGTAGTCCTCGAAATCAACGAGGGTTCTCTCGTCTTTCAAGACGATTCCATTCTCATTACATACCTGAATCTCGTGCCGGTACTGCATTCGTGTAATCGTCCTGAGCATGTCCTGAACAGGCAGAGGCAGAGCATTTGGATCTGAATTGTTGGGGTCCTGATCGTGCCACCGATGGGCGACTTCCCAAATACTCAGGTGGTCAATTTCGGGGTGCAACATTTAATTATCCTTGTCCGTCGGCGGATGGAGTTTCCTGAAATTTCGAGAGAAAGAAGTCGGTGATCTTTTGCATAGGAACGCGCAGACGCTCGACATCGAAGATGATGTAACCGTCCGTCACGTCATTCGGGTCTTTATGATTCATTAGTCGTTTCAGGGCATAGGCTGGAATATCGAGCCTTTCTGCCGCTGTAACGAAAGTGCGCCGCAAATCATGCAGGGTGAAAGACACGCCTGATAGCTTGGTTACACGGGCAATGGCAGTTCGGGGTTCAGACAGGTGGCCGCGTTCAGAATCGCTTGGAAACACGAACGGGCTAGACTTTTCATCGAACCGCCGCTGTAACAGTTCTTCGATGGCATCACTAAATGGCAACCGGTGAATGCGGTTGTTCTTGGTCGCGGTAATGGTCAATGTCTTTTCTTTGAAGTCGATCTGCTCCCAGGCGAGGGTGGCCGCCTCGGTTCGACGAAGGCCGGTGAGCAGAACCAAGTGGAGGTAATCTCGCGTCGTCTGGTTGTTTAGCTGCATGGTCGCTTCATACCAGGCCTTCAGCTGGTGATCCTTTATCAGCGTCTGACGCCGCTCGACCTTATACCAGGCACGTTGGTGACTCAGAACCTCCACGGGGTTGGCTACCAAAAACGGCTTGCCAGAGGCGTCCTGATAGCGTTGCAGGGCGTGGTTGAATATGGCCCTGAGTATCCGCATTCCGTTATCGGCACGGGCAGGGCTGCGGGCTCCGTATTCGGCGTGGCGGGAAATGACCATGTCGCGGGAAATGTCACTGAGGGCTCTGGTTTGCCAGTCCTTAAACATTTCTTTCATGGACCGCTCGTAGTCATTGAGCGTGTTGGGTTTCAGGTTCTTCCGGGTCGCCAGGTAATCCTGAAAGGCATCATTCAGGGTAATCCGCCTTGCCCGTTTTTCCTGACCCTCTCTGATCGGGTCTACCCCGGAGGCAACTTTTCCAAGAAACTTCTGCGCTTCTTTCCTGGCTTGCTCAACGGTCAGGTTGCCATACCGGCCCAGGGTTATTCGCTTAACCCGTCCATTCACTCGCTTTTCCACGATGAACGATTTTGCGCCGCCGCTGGTCACTCGCAGGCCGAATCCGGCAATGACTGAATCCCGATAAAAAGCCTGGCTGGATTTCCCATCCGGGCCAGTTTCAGGGATGGTCACCTTATCAACAAAGCTCTTGGTGATCCTCAAGGGTAGGGCTCCACTCGAATTCGTCAGAAAGGCTCTTGTGTCTTCGTGTAGACACTATGTAGACAAAATCGGTCAAATTCTAGCGGATTTCTTCAAACAACAGCAAGCAACGATTTTTAGAAAGGCTCTGTAAATAATTGTTTTATAGTGCTTATTAAAACATTGTCAAATTTCTTCAAAGTAGGGCACAAATAACTTAAAATCTCTCGACCTCACGGTCGTGCCGGTTCGATTCCGGCTCCGGGCACCAATTCAAAAGCAAGAAGCCGAATTGGCTTTACGCCGATCTGTTTAATGGGTGGAAAAGCGCCTTGCGAGCCACCAGCCGGCCACCATCGCCACCAGCATGGCAGCCAGGGGAGTGGTTAAACCCGCCATGGAGGCGAAGGCTGGCCCCGGACAATATCCTGATAATCCCCAGCCGATACCGAACAGCGCTGCACCGCCCATCAGTCGCCCGTCCAGATCACGGCGTGTGGGCAATTGAAATTTCTCCGTGAACAACGGATTCGATCGTTTAAAAGCCAGCTGATAACCAATAAAGGTGGTAACCACCGCACCGCCCAGGACGAATAGTAAGGTTGGATCCCAGGCGCCGGAAACATCGAGAAAATTCAGTACCCGAGCGGGGTCGGTCATGCCTCCAATCGCCAAACCAAGACCGAACAGTAGTCCGGCAAGGTAGCCTATGATTACTTTCATACACCACCTCCTATCTGGTGACGAACCAAGTAAACCGTGGCCATGGCGACCAGAAGAAAGGTCAGGGTTGCGATCAGTGACCGGTGGGACAAGCGCGCCAAGCCGCAGACACCGTGGCCACTGGTGCAGCCACCACCGATTCCTGTGCCAATTCCGACCAGTAGCCCCGCCAGGAGCATCAACCCTACATCACCCGCAGGCGCACCAATGATCGCGTCGGGCTCTGCCGCGACATTGCCCAGATCAAGTTTCAGGATCACCAGGGCGAGCGGCCCGCTGACCAGGCCGAGCAAAAAGGCCAATCGCCAGGCGGAATCACCAGTAGGACGCTCCAACAATAAGCCAGAAACAATACCGCTTATCCCGGCGATGCGCCCGATGGTTGCCATCAGCAACACGGCCGACAGACCGATAAATACACCGCCAGCCAATCCGGAGAGATTTGCCATCGTGTTCACATTTTGTCTCCTTTAAGGACTTCTTAGAAGCCAGTACATCACTGTTGAAAACGTCGCGCCCTTAGTGGGGTAGCCAATGCGTTATGGGGAACAACGTTTAAGCAGCTTCATTACGTGGGCAGTTAGAACACTTGGGTACTCTGATGTTCATAAAATCTCCTGACGAGTGGTTCAGAAGCGATTAATGGGTATCTTTAGATAGGCTTGATCTTCATTCTCGGTGAAGAGCATCTGGCCAGCATTCATGTTCACCTGGATTGACGGAAGGAGCAGACGCGGCATTGCGAGTGTGGCGTCACGTTCGGTGCGCATCTTTACAAACTCATCCTCACTTATCCCTTTATGGACGTGGATGTTGTTAGCGGCCTGTTCTGCAACTGTGGTTTCGTGCTGATAGTATTCGCGGTCTGGTGCCTTGTAGTCGTGACACAGAAACAGGCGTGTCTTCGGCGGCAGAGCCAAGACTCTCTGAATCGAGCGATAAAGGGCACGTGCATTACCTCCCGGGAAGTCACACCGTGCGGTACCGTAATCCGGCATGAACAACGTATCGCCAACGAAGGCGGCATCGCCGATTACATAGGTTAGACATGCCGGGGTGTGTCCGGGGGTATGCAGTACCCTTGCTTCAAGGCTGCCGATAGCAAAGGTATCGCCATCCTCGAACAACTGGTCGAACTGACTGCCGTCGCGAGCAAATTCAGTACCGGCGTTGAATACCTTCCCGAAAATGTGCTGCACCTTTTTGATGTTCGTGCCAATGCCGATGCGGCCCCCGAATTTTTCGTTGAGGTATGGTGCGGCGGACAAGTGATCGGCGTGAACGTGGGTTTCCAGAATCCACTCTACTGTTAGTTCTTCGTGCTGGACGAAATCTGCGATAGCGTTGGCCGAGTGCACACTTGTATGTCCTGCGGCATAGTCGAAGTCCTTGACTGAATCGATGATGGCGCAGGCTGTGCTTTCCGGATCCCTCACAACGTAACTGAACGTTTTGCTCGCCTCCTCAAAAAAGGCAGTAACCATCGGTCGACGCATCGGAATGCCTCCTGATTTTCTGGTGAGAAGTCATGCCGATATCGTAACTCACAAAAAGTTATAACAATATATCAATAATGAATTAGCGGGTGTCGGTCAATGATTTGTAAGAACAATAAAGCCAGCTTCATCTTGGTTGTCTTCAGCGATGACAGGTCACTTCAAGTAATTTCACGAATGCAGGGGCGGTTTGTGGGGAGAGTTCACGGCGACCTGTAGCTGATCCACTGAGGCTGCAGGATTACTTTTCTGGGGTGAGCCATTGCCCGAAGGCTTCCATGCCTTCGGGGGTTCAAGCCTGTGAATATTATTCGGCTTATCTCAAACCGGCCTTCACGGCGCGGGTAACATGTAACTTCTTATAGCTATCAACCAACCGCTGATGCTTCTCCAGACCTTCCAGCTTCATGCTTGTGGGTGTCAGGCCATGGAAGCGTACTTCGCCGCTGACTGAGCCAACCACGGCGGCCATGGTGTCTTCGCCGAACATGCGCTGCAGATTGGGCAGGTAGTCGGGCAGTTCAAGTTCGTCACTCAGGGTTATTTCCAGAACGGTGTTAACGGCACGGTAGAACAGGTTGCGCTCTACGGTGTTGTCGTTGAACTGCAGGAACATGTCGACAAATTCCTGGGCTTCTTCGTGCCATTGCAGGGCCAGGCAGATCAGCAGTTTCAGTTCCAGAATGGTGAGTTGGCCCCAAACTGTGTTCTCGTCGAACTCGATGCCAATCAGGCTGATGATGGTCATGTAGTTGTCGAGCTGGCTGGCTTCCAGGCGCTCGGCCAGGTCGGCCAGCTGATCATCGCTGAGGGCGTGGAGGTTGAGGATATCTTCGCGGTAGTCCAGCGCCATGTTGGTGTTGTCCCACACCAGATCTTCTACCGGGTAGACCTCAGAATAGCCGGGTACCAGGATGCGGCATACCGGCGCGCCCAGGTCTTCATGGGTCGCCACGTACACTTCTTTACCAAGGTCTTGCAGAATGCCGAACAGGGTGCTGGCCTCTTCTTCGTTGGTACCGGAGAAGTTCCACTCGCAGAACTCCACATCGGATTTGGCGCTGAAGAACCGCCAGGACACCACGCCTGTGGAATCGATAAAGTGCTCGACAAAGTTGTTAGGCTCCGTCACTGCCTGGGTGCTAAAGGTGGGCGCCGGTACGTCGTTGAGGTTTTCAAAGCTACGGCCCTGCAGCAGTTCGGTCAGGCTGCGTTCCAGCGCCACCTCGAAACTCGGATGCGCGCCGAAAGAGGCGAACACGCCGCCGTTTCGCGGGTTCATCAGCGTCACGCACATAACCGGGAATTGGCCGCCCAGGGAGGCATCTTTCACCAGAATCGGGAAGCCCTGTGCTTCCAGAGCATTGATGCCCTCAACAATGTGCGGGTACTTATCCAGCACACTTTGTGGCACGTCCGGCAGCGCCATTTCCTCTTCAATGATCTGCTTCTTGACGGCGCGCTCGAAGATTTCAGACAGGCACTGTACCTGGGCTTCTGGCAGGGTGTTGCCCGCGCTCATGCCGTTGCTGAGGAACAGGTTCTCGATCAGGTTGGAGGGGAAATACACCGTTTCGCCGTCGGACTGGCGTACGAACGGTAACGACACGATGCCCCGGTCGGTCTTGCCAGAATTGGTGTCGATCAGGTTGGACCCGCAGAGTTCGCCTTCCGGGTTGTAGATGGCCAGACAGTGGTCATCTAGGATGCCGTCAGGCAGCTCGTCGTCCGGCCCTGGCTTGAACCATTTTTCGTTGGGGTAGTGGACGAAATCGCTGTTGGCGATGTCTTCGCCGAAGAACTGGTCGTTGTAGAAGAAATTGCAGCTCAGGCGTTCGATGAATTCACCCAATGCCGAGCATAGAGCGCTTTCCTTGGTAGCACCCTTGCCGTTGGTGAAGCACATCGGGGAGGCGGCATCGCGAATGTGCAGCGACCACACGTGGGGCACGATGTTGCGCCAGGAGGCGATTTCGATCTTCATGCCCAAGTCCGCCAGTATGCCGCTCATGTTGGCGATGGTCTGTTCCAGCGGGAGGTCCTTGCCCTCGATGTAGGTGCTGGTGTCACCTTCCGGGGCCATCAGCAGGGCCTGGGCGTCTTCGTCGAGGTTTTCGACGGTTTCAATCTGGAACTCGGGGCCGGTCTGTACCACTTTTTTCACGGTGCAGCGGTCAATCGAGCGCAGGATGCCCTGGCGGTCCTTGTCGGAAATGTTTTCCGGCAGTTCCACCTCAATTCTGAAAATCTGGTTGTAGCGGTTTTCCGGGTCGACAATGTTGTTCTGCGACAGGCGGATGTTTTCCGTGGGAATGTCCCGCGCCTTGCAGTAAACCCGCACAAAGTACGCCGCACAGAGCGCCGATGACGCCAGGAAATAATCGAACGGGCTGGGGGCCGAGCCGTCGCCTTTGTAGCGAATGGGCTGGTCCGTGACCACGGTGAAATCGTCAAACTTGGCTTCAAGCCTGAGGTTTTCGAGAAAATTAACTTTGATTTCCATGAACAGCGTACCGGGTTTGCAGAATTGAGCGGGCTTTCAAAAGCCGGAAGGCCATTATCCAGTTTTTGCCGCCCGGCGTCTTGGGTGGCTTACAAATCGGCGGGGAATGTCCGTACATCAACGGATGCGTCAGGCCGAACGGGTTTGCCGATACCGTTGTACCTCGATCCAGCCGTGGATCATCAATGCGGAGAAGACAATGGCGCCGCCGATCAGGCTCAGGGTGGTGGGAACCTCGCCGAGGAACAGCCACACCAGGAAAGAGCCCAGTATGGTTTCCAGTAACAGCATCAGGCTGACTTCTGCGGCCGGAATGTAACGCGGGCCAATCTGGATGAGCACGCAGGCCACCGGCAGGAAGAACAGGCAGAGCAGGCCGATGAATACGGCATCCCTGGGTGAGAGCATCACTGCGCCGCCCGCCAGGGCTGCGGCGCCGGCAACGAGCAGCGCGCCGAACATCAGTACAAGGCTCATATCGCTGTCCGGCTTTGAGCGTGCCACGTTGAGATTCAGCGCCAGAGCGGTCGCCGCAACGCCCGCCATGATCAGCCCTAACGGGTCACCACGGCCCCATTCGCCCAGGGCCATCAGGGTGGCGCCCGCCACGCAGACGAGGATGACCACCCAGGTTCGCCACGGCAGGGCTTCTTTCCAGACCAGCCAGGCGATGAGTGCGGCAATGACCGGTGAGGTGTTGAGGATGACCAGTACGTTGCCAGCGGCGGTGTTCTTCATGCCCATCACAAAACCCAGCTGGCTCAACCCGAAGGCGACTGCGCAGAACACCCCTTTCCAGCCGCATCGACGGATCTCCGTCCCCAGGCGGGTGCGATAGCGGACGGAACTGATCACCAGAAAGCTGAACGCCAGCAACAGCCCGCGCCAGAACAGAAACACCACCGGCTCCACGGAGGTGATTTTCACCAGCAGGGCGTCCGGAACGATGAACAGCACACCCAGTGCGGCAATGGTCAGGCCTTTGAGTCGGGTTGTCTGCAAGCCGCTACTCCGCTGCGTTGTCGTTGACGGCGCAGGCTTTCTCAAGCCGGGTGATGCAGTCGCTGAAGGTACGGCTGATGCGTGTCTGATCTCGAATCATGGCCATTCTCGGCCAGGTAGCCTGTTCTCCAAGCCGGATGAACATTTCCAGGTCTTCCTTGTTGGGGTTGGACAATATCTTGCGATACAGCAGCGGCTTGAACGGGAACTGTATGTTGATGTCCCCCAAATAGGTCTGCGTGGCCATGGCATGAGCCTGCTCCAGTAAAGGCCGCAGTACCGTTGATGACCAGTTGTTGCGGGTGAGCTGAAGCGTTGTCGCTACCTGGGCGTGCATCAGCGATGCGGCAGCCTGTTTGGCAGAGGCGCCCGGGCCGCGCTGGTGGTGATGGCTGATAAAGGGCAACACGTGGGGATTCGCCTGGCTGACAATGGTGCGATTAACGTTGTGCAGCCGCGCCATGCGCATCAGCGGCAGGTCGCCATGAACGCTGCCGTCGATCCAGCGCTCTGTGGGCATATAGGGCTTGCCCCCGTTGTCACCCCTATCCTTGTCCCTGGCCTGGAGCGTTACCGGCGGATAGATGCCAGGCACAGCACAGGATGCCAGGATGGCGGAATCCACCAGCACCTCCGGTGAAGCCAGATTGTTCAGCAGGCGGGGTTTCTGGCGAGTGCGGGTCGGCGATACGGAGATATTCAGGGTGCGGCCACTTCGTTCAGCCGCTTCCTGAAAGCTGGTACGGCCGATGTTGGTGCGAATGTGGTGGAGCAGCTGGAACTGGTCCATGGCATGACGCTTTCGCCAGATGCGTTTGGGTTCGAGCCAGCGAAAGGCATCCAGGTGGATCTCCCCGGGTTCGTTGAAAAAGCGTTCGAGCTCGCGATTGTTGCGGGTACAGATGGCGCCGGCGACAATCGCCCCCATGCTGGAGCCGGCAATCACGTCGGGAAGCAGGCCTTCCTGCCAAAGTGCGCGGGTGACACCAATATGATAGATCCCGAAGGCGGCGCCACCGCTCAACATAAGGGCCGGGCGGCCATACACTCGTTCAGCATCCCGGAACAGGCGCAGCTTTTGCTGGTCGGATACGCCCGGCATGGGGTTGTCGCAGAGGAAGTTCATGGAACGTTCCACTTCATCAAGGAACTCACTGACCAGAACTTTGGTGCCGCTCCAGGCGATGGCGTAGAGGTCAGGGTTGCCAATCTCACCCAGGTGGCGATAAAGGCTTTCCTGCAGTACCCGCGTCAGCGCTCGGGTATCGCCTTTGTCGCGGCAGCGTTTCATGGCCGTGATGTGGTCGCGAATCAGGGCTTCGTGGAGCAGTTCGCAGCCATCCTCTTCCCGCCAAGCCAGTGTTCCCTCCAGTTCATCCAGGTTTGTGGCGGTGGCGAGCCAGTGCTTGTAGCAGGAGGCTTCGGTGAGTTGCTTTTCCAGTTCCCGGCGTTGTTTCTTTGTATCTCTCATGGGATAAAGGATACATCAGGAAAACGAAGTAGGGGGGATGATGACTGAGCAAACCGAGGTGTTGGTAAAGAAATACTCCGAAAACGGAATCACCACACTGACGCTGAACCAGCCGGAGCGCCGAAACAGCCTGTCCATGGCCATGCTGGAAGCGCTTTCCGCCGAACTGGAATCTGTTGCGGATGACGTGGACACGCGGGTGGTGGTCATCGCGGCTGCAGGGCAGGTGTTCTGCGCCGGGCACGACCTGCGGGAAATCCGCGAGCAGCTCGACAGCCATGAGTTCCAGCTGAAACTGTTTAACCAGTGCAGCAAGGTGATGCAGCAGATTGTGAACCTGCCAAAACCGGTGATTGCCCGTGTGGCTGGCGTGGCGACCGCTGCCGGTTGCCAGCTGGTGGCCAGTTGCGATCTGGCGGTGGCAGCGGATACCGCGCGTTTTGCCACGCCGGGCGTGAACATTGGCCTGTTTTGCTCCACGCCCATGGTGGCGTTGTCCCGCAACGTATCCCGCAAGCAGGCCATGGAAATGCTGTTGACCGGTGAGATGGTCGGTGCGCTGAAGGCGGAACAGATTGGGCTGGTCAACCGTGTGGTGGATGAGCAGGTTCTTGACGAAACCGTCTACCGCCTGGCCGCGACCATTGCCGGCAAATCCGGCCATACCCTGAAGATTGGCAAGGAGGCGTTCTATCAACAACTGAAGATGGGGCTGGCCGAGGCCTACGACTTTACGTCGGAAGTGATGGCAAAGAACCTGCAGGCTGCAGATGCCCACGAAGGCATCTGTGCGTTTCTGGACAAGCGCAAACCGGAATGGAAAGACGAGTAGGGCGGCTAACGGCAGTCTGATGCATTCAGGGAGAGCCGATCTCCCACGCCAATCCCCTGGCTTTCGAAATAGCCCAGGTTCATTTCCAGGGCCCGATAAAACGGGACGCCGGCCTCATAGGTTGGACAGTCCCGGCCCTGGTCCGATGGGCAGGGCACCATAGGGCGAATGGCACCGATGGTGCCGTCACGGTCCAGATAGGCAATATCCAGTGGAATCAGCGTTCGGTACATCCAGAAGCCGTGGTCGGCACGGCGCTGGTTGTTATAGACGAACAGCATGCCGGCGTTTGGGGCCAGTTTCTCCCTGTCCATCAGCCCGCGGCTGCGTTCGGCCGGCGTGCGTGCCACTTCAACGGTAATGGGCACCGCCTGGCCGGCGGAGATCAGGCATGCCTTCTCCACCGGCAGGTCGTCATTGTCCGGGAGTGCTGCCAGGCAACCGGAGAACAGCAGCGCCAGGCAAACCAGCAGGGCTCTCACGAACGCAGCCGGTAGCCGGTCTTGAAGATCCACCACACCGCGACCATGCACGCCGTCAGGAACAGCAGTGTCATACCCACACTGATGCCCACATGCACGTCAGACACGCCGTAGAACGCCCAGCGGAAGCCGCTGATCAGGTACACCACAGGGTTGAAGAGGCTGATGGTCTGCCAGATCTCCGGCAGCATTTCGATGGAGTAGAACGTGCCCCCGAGAAACACCAGTGGTGTCACGATCATCAGCGGAACAATCTGCAGTTTTTCAAACCCGTCCGCCCAGATGCCGATGATGAAACCGAACAGGCTGAAGGTGATGGAGGTAAGCACCAGGAAGGCGAACATCCAGAAAGGGTGGAGCACGTCGTAGTCCACAAACAGTTTGGCGGTAAGCAATATGATGACGCCAAGTATGACTGACTTGGTGGCGGCGGCACCGACGTAGCCGAGGACGACCTCCAGATAGGAGACAGGTGCCGACAGGAGCTCGTAAATCGTGCCGGAGAACTTCGGCATGTAGATGCCAAACGAGGCATTGGAAATGCTCTGCATCAGCAGCGACAGCATCACCAGGCCGGGAATGATGTAGGCACCGTAGCTGATGTTGTCGATGTCGCCCATGCGGCTGCCAATGGCGGAGCCGAACACCACGAAGTACAGCGAGGTGGAGATTACCGGCGAGGCGACACTCTGCATCAGCGTGCGGCGCATGCGGGCCATTTCAAAGTTGTAGATTGCTCGGACACCGTAAAGGTTCATTGCGTTACTCCCGCATACCGGTTGGTTTTATTCATGCACCAGGCCAACAAAAATCTCTTCCAGGGAGCTTTCCCTGGTCTGAAGATCCCGGTATTCGATGCCCAGGTCGCCCAGGGTTCGCAGCAGGCGCGCTACGCCAGCCTGCTCCTGTTGTGAGTCGAAGGTGTAGATCAGCTCGTAGCCATCATCGGAAAGGTCCACCGGCTCCAGTGTGAGTTCACCGGGGATTTTCTCCAGCGGGTTCTGCAGGTGCAGGCGAAGCTCTTTCTTGCCCAGTTTGCTCATCAGCCGGGACTTGTCTTCAACCAGGATGATCTCACCTTGGCGGATAACGCCGATGCGGTCGGCCATCTCCTCGGCTTCTTCGATGTAGTGGGTGGTGAGGATGATGGTGACGCCATTTTCCCGCAGCTTGCGCACCATTTCCCACATGTCCCGGCGCAGCTCCACGTCTACACCGGCGGTGGGCTCATCAAGGAAGAGGATGCGGGGTTCGTGGGACAACGCCTTGGCGATCATCACGCGACGCTTCATGCCGCCAGACAGGGACATGATGCGATTATTGCGTTTGTCCCACAGCGACAGATCTTTCAGGACTTTCTCAATATGGTCCGGTGCAGGCGCCTTGCCGAACAGGCCCCGGCTGAAGGAGACAGCGTCCCAAACGGTCTCGAAGGCGTCGGTGTTGAGCTCCTGGGGAACCAGGCCGATGCTCTCCCGGGCTTTGCGATAATCCTTCACGATGTCGTAGCCGGCGGCGTTCACTTCGCCATCGGAGAGGTTCACAATGCCACAGATAATGCTGATCAGCGTGGTCTTGCCGGCGCCATTCGGGCCGAGCAGGGCGAAGATCTCTCCCCGTTCGATGTCGAGGTTGATGTCGTTGAGGGCCCTGAAACCATCCGCATAGACTTTGTTGAGGTGCTTGACGGAGATGTCCGGTTGCACTGGCTTGTCCTGTTGGTGGTGAATCAAAGCGCGGTATTTTCTCATGACCGGTGATGATTTAGAAAGCTTTGCCTTGTTAGCGATTATCCCCATAATGCCCGCTTAACCGTGGAGGAGTGGATGTGTTGAAAGCGCTTGTTGCTGTGCTTGCCATTGCTGGCGTCGTTGCGCTGGGCATTTTTGGCCCGCGTTGGTTGATGTCTGAAGATGTCGCCGAGGCCGATCAGGGCGCGGTTGAGTGCGATCTCCTCAATACTACGTGCCACTGGGCACAAAAGGGCAAGAGCTGGCATGCGCGGTTGCAAAAAAGCGGTGTTCAGGCCCAGGGCACGGAATACCATTTAACGGTAAAGACCAACGGGAATCAGCCCCGGATGCTGGCTGTGCTGCGGGGCGAGTCCATGTACCTGGGGGAGTATCCGGTTCCCATGACCAAGGCGGGGATGTCGCCCGATGGTGAGGGCCAGCTCTGGGAAGCGCGGTTTACCGCACCTTTCTGCACCACCGACCCTAGCATGACCTGGCGGATCGACCTTCAGGCCGGGATGGATCACGCCTTCGTGATGCCCGTAAAACTGACGTTTGTAGCCAAGGGCCGCGTCTGACGATGGGATGACAGTGTGTCAGGATGGTGTAAAATCAGCAGACCACCACACATCGCCCAGGGAAGAGTATATGGATTACGGTGATAGCGTACAGAAAGTTCTGCTAAGAAAGATCCAGAAAGCGGAACAGGATCTGCTTCAGCTCAAACTGGATTATTGCCGTTTCATCTTTGGGCTCAGCCATCGCACCAGGGTCATCAGCAATGGCATAAGCTACGTAGTACGTTCCGTGGATGTGGAGTCGATGGAGCGTCTGGACGACGGGTGCTTTTCCCGGCCAGAGGTGGCTGGCAGCCCGGCCGATAACCCGGATACCACAGACCCCGTGAACCTCGGCGTTGACTGGACGCTGGAAGAGTCTGCTACCCGCCCCAAAGCCCGCGGTTGAGCGGGTCCTCCTGTAAACGTCAAATAAAGGCGTTCGACGTAACCGTTGAGTAGAGGCTGTGTTCCTGCGGAACATAGCGATGCCCGCTCCAGTGCTCTGCACCGCTTACACCACCTCTGAAAAAGGCCAACAAGGTCGAACTGCCGGTCATCGTTGATAGCGCCTGGACGGCTTCGGGTTGCCGTATGCCGATTTTTCGGCTGGCCAGTTTGCTGACCAGATCAAGCAGCGCATCTGAATGCCGTTGCGGTTTTTCACACAGGGCGCAGGCAGCGCCATACAACCAGACGACGGCGTATTCCCGAACCGCATGGGGCGCGGTTTCCAGAACCAGCCCATGTTCCCGGCAATCCCGGTCCTGGAGACTCAGCAGGATATGCATCTGGGTGATCAATCCACAGGTGTCTGAGGGAGCTGAGCGGGTTGGTTGCGGAGCGGCAACGGAGCGTTTCTGTTGAGCCTCTGGTAGTGGAGGCTGGGCCGAATGTTGGTGTCCAGCCACCATTGTCACCACGGACGCCGGCACGAACGGATCGTTCCGGACCAGGGTAAGCATTCGAAAGACCAGTAAAAGCAGCAGCGCGATCAGCCCGACTTCGAACAGCATAATAAAGCTGCTAATCATAGGTGTTCCCTCTTGCTCAAACCCTGTTCAAATCCTGGATGAGCGGTGTTCTGGTGGAGATTGTTACATCCGTTATCTGAAGTGTAACCAAATGTATTCTGAGCACGAAGGGAAGCCGGGCCAAAAGCGGCAGGAATCCATGGAACTGTGACGCGGTAGGCAGCTAGCAGGTAGGCATGGTCTGCAGGGCGAGTTTCCTGCGGATAAAGCGGCCTAATATATCGACACCAATGTTCAGGGATGCAGTGATCAGGATCAGCACCATCGCGCGATCAAACTGGATGTTCTGGATGGCGCTGTCGACGTAGAAACCCAGGGTGTAGATGCCCAGTATGCCGAGGATCGCAGTCTCCCGCATGATGATTTCCCAGCGGTAGAACAGGAACGCCAGGAATGAACGATAGACCCTGGGCACCAGTTCGTAGGTATACCGATTAAGACCAATCGGCGCATCCGGGCGTAACCGGATGGTGCTGGATTGCCGGCCAATCAGATGGCCGATGATGCCCCCGTTATGCAATGCCAGCGCAACAACGGCGGGCAGCATGGACGGGCCCCATAGCTGCAAAAGGATATACGCCAGGATGTACTCCGGCGTGGAACGCATGATCACCAGGAAGACATGCCCCGAGGTACGGCGAACAGGCCCGCCGAAGTGAGTCGATATCAACGGGAAGGCCAGTAGTGCAATGATCCCGGTTGCAACCAGGGCCACCTGGGTGAGGATTACCGTGTTCCAGATGCCCGGCATGGCCTGATTGACAATCATGTCCCCCAGCCACGCGCCCATGCCGGCCCAGCCTTCTTCTCCGCGCAGTGGTGACGGCACGATGTCCTGGGTGAAAAACCGGCCGACGTTACTCCAGACAATCGGGAGACCTTCGCCAAGAAAAAACGGTGCGCCAAGGATATAAACGGGCAACAGCTTCGGCTTTACCCAGAGCGGCATGGTGGCTATCAGCACGTAGAAAAGGATCAGCATGGCGCCGGCGTCGGAATAGTGGCCTTGAGAAAAGGCCGATTCCAGATAGAAGCCGAGGGTTGGCAAGCCAACAAAGCCAAGGATGGCACTGGAGCGCAAGCCGCATTCCAGCCGGTACGCGGTGTAGGTTCGCAGCTGCACCCAGCAATCCGGTATTTTGGTGTACAGGAAGGCCGAAACAACGCCCGTACGGGGCGGTAACAGGCGACCGGGTTCCGGGTCGGCTTCTTCCAGGATCTCCGAATAGACCTTGGCGAAGATACCGGCGTAGGGGATAGCGATGGCTAGAACGCCTGTCAGCGGATGGAAGCCGAAAAATTGAAGGAAAATAAGCGCCCAGAACAGCTCATGTATCGCCCGCACAAACGCGCACAGAATCCGAACCGGCATCCAGCGATAAACAAGCGCCAGAAGAAAGCCGCTGATACTGCCGAGAGCGACGCCAACGAAGGCAAAGGCAACCGTCCGAAGCAGGGCGGTTGCCAGCCCTTCGGTACTGAAAAAATCCGGTGTTATCACGCCCAGGAAGAACCGGCCAAGATCTTTCCAGGGATTGGCTGCCGTGATAGCGATATCGGCAAACACCAGGCCTACCAGGGCGATGGCGATAAAGATCAGGCTGGTTTTGACGGTTGGCGAAGACAGCATAGGAGTGGAATCTGGGCCGGTTGAGTCAGTAGAGTGGCGCAATGTCGGCCGGTGTGAGCTTTTCGCTCGACTCGTCCAGCGCGATCTGCCCGTCCTGGATACCCACGATACGGGTGCAGTATTCCAGTGCGAGCTCGACATCATGGAGTGCGATAACGCTGGTCTTGAAGCGCTCTCTCAATAACGTCATAACCTGGTGGGCAAGCGGCCCATCCAGGGCAGAGACAGGCTCGTCCGCCAACAAAAGTCCTGACTGCCGGTAAAGGGCACGGGCGATGGCCACGCGCTGGCGCTGTCCGCCGGACAGCGATGCGGTGGGCATCCAGGCTTTCTCGGTCATCCCCAGTTCCGACAATAGGCTTTTGACGTCACGGCTGTCCCGGGTGAATGGCCGAACCAGGGTAACCATGTTGTACCAGTTGCCGTGGGCATCGAGGCGGCCCATGTACACGTTGTGGAATACCGGTAACGCGTTGACCAGTCCCAGGTCCTGGGGGACCAATGCTGCCAGGCGCTCCACCTGCTCATAGACAAGACGGATCAGAGTGGATTTTCCGGCGCCGCTGCGGCCCACCAGGCCAACGCGCTCTCCTTCCCTGACACTGAGGGAGAGCGGGCCAATCACCCGCTCTCCACCAAAAGACGCCGTCAGGCCGGATAGATCGAATCCCGACATTAATCGATGATTCCGATCTGCTTTCCAACTACCCGGATCGGCTCGTAAGCGTCATTGGAGACTGGGATGAAACCACTACGGGGAAAACTTTCAAGCAATTCAGGGTCGTCCATCGCAAGCAGGGCTTCCTGAAGCCGTTTCTGGAAACCTTCACCGAACTGTTCGTTGACGTCGCCGCGAACACTCCACTGATAGTTCGGGTACGACGGCGTTGTCCAGATGACCTTCACCGCGTCGGTATCAATGTTGCCGTTTTCCATTTCCTTGTCCCACACTGAGAAGTTGATCGCGCCAACATCGTAGGTGCCCGCCTCTACGAGACGAAGGGTGCGGGTGTGATTGCCACTGAAGCCTACACGGCTGAAGACGTCGTCGGGGCTGTCATCAAAGGATTCGCGAATATAGTACTCCGGAATCAGGCGACCGGAGGTTGACCCCTTGGAACCGAAGGTAAAGGTCTTCCCCCGGAGTTCGTCGGACAGGGTTTCCATCTCGTCAAGTCCGGTACTTTTGTGGGCAATGAAATGAGTGTAAAACGCTTTGTCTTCCACGCCCTGGGCAATCGCTTCAGAGCCGGGAACCAATTCGCGGGCCTGCACGCCGGAAAGCCCGCCGAACCAGGCTAGCTGGACCTGGTTGTTGCGGAAGGCTGAAACCGCGGCGGCGTAGGATTTGACAGGGATATAGCGAACATCTACGTCCAACTCTCCTGCCAGGTAATCGGCGATACCCGTGAAGCGTTCCACCAGTTTGGTTTCGTCTTCATCGGGAATGGCGGTGAAGACGAGTGTCTGGGCTGAAACGGTTGCTGAAGAGAGCAAGGTCAGTAAGCTGGCAACAGCGAATTTCCGTATCAATTTCAAAGCCATTTGAATTTCCTTGTGTCTGGAGCTGAATTTAGCGGGGTCACATGTCCGGACCGGAAGCCCGAAGCTATCCAGAATACCGTGATTTACTGCAACTCTGAACAGCTATACGATTCTATGAGCCAATCAGGTTAGGGGTATCCGGCAAAAAATGAAAATCTTGATGGAAACCGACACTCATGAAAATCATCCTGAATACCCCGGCGCTACCGGGCTCCAGGGCTGGTAATCGGGCCACGGCGGACCGATGGTGCCGGTTGCTTGAGCAGGCCGGACACCGGGTTTTCGTTGTGACCGAATACAACAACGAGCCCTGCGACCTGTACATTGCCCTGCACGCCTGGAGGAGCCATGAGGCCGTTCTTCGCTTCCGTGACCGTAACCCGGAAACGCCGATAATCGTTGTGCTTACGGGCACGGACATATACGACCACCAGTACCGCTACCCGGAGCAAACCCTCCATTCCATGGCCCTCGCGGATTGCCTTGTGGGGCTCCACCATCGTGTTGGCCGGGATATTCCCGAGCGTTTCGTGCCAAAGCTGGTGACGGTGTTGCAGTCCGCCGATCGGCCCGGGGGTAATGCTGGCGTCGATACCAGGCATTTCGATGTCTGTGTTATCGGACACCTGCGCGAGGAGAAGGACCCTCTGAGGGCCGCAATCGCGGCGAGGACATTGCCGCCAGGTTCGACCATCCGGGTGCTGAATGCAGGCAAGGCTCACAGCCATGACTGGGCTCGGCGAGCCATAGCCGAACAGGAGGCCAATCCGCGTTTTCAGTGGCTCGGCGAAATTGACAGACTGTCCACCCACCAGCTTATGAACCGTTGCCGTGCCATGGTTATCAGCTCGGTGATGGAAGGAGGCGCTAATGTCGTATCCGAAGCCTGTCGTGCAGGGCTGCCGGTTATCGCGTCGGACATCTCCGGCAATATTGGCCTACTGGGTGAAGATTACCCGGGGTACTTCCGTGTAGGCGACGAGGCTGATCTTGCGAAGGTGTTACTGTGGGCGGAACAATCCCCCGAATATCTCGGGGAACTGACCGATCGCGTCACCGAACTCGCCTCTTGCTTTGTTCCTGAAGCTGAGCAGGCGGCCCTGCTCACTGCGATTGAGAAGGCCAGGGCCAAAGGCGACCGTCTCAATCCCTGAGTGTGATGGGCTCGATGGGGCCGCTCTCATCCTGCGGCAACACCCGCCCTATAATGGCAGTGTGGGGATAGCCCATTGCTTTCAGCTCACTGATACAGGCATCCGCCTGGTCAGCGGGCACGCTGGCCAGCAGTCCGCCGGCGGTCTGCGGGTCGAAGATCAATGGGTAGCGAGGATGGTTGACCCACTTTTCCTGGTCTCGAATACCACGCCGGAGACGAATGTTGGCCGGCTGCAAGGAGCTGAGGATACCTGCTGCTGCAGTTTCCTCAGCGCCAGGCAAAATCGGTATTGCCGTGAGATCGAGCTCCGCATCAACGCCAGAGGGGCGCGTCATCTCAACCAGATGGCCAAGCAAACCAAAACCCGTTACGTCGGTGCAGGCTCGTGAACCATATCGGCGCAGGCACTGGGCCGCGTCTTTGTTGGACTGCATCATTGAGGCCAGGGCAGAATCAATCCAGCGGCCTTTCGCGGCAAGTTTGGCGTGGGCAGCGAAGAGCGTCCCGGTACCGATAGGCTTGGTCAGCAGCAGAACGTCTCCGGCCCGCAGGCCGCCCTTGCTCATGACGTCATCCGGATCAATCAACCCGTTGACGGCAAAGCCCAGTGCCAGCTCCCGGCCTTCGCCCGTATGGCCGCCCACCAACGCGCAGCCAGCTTCATTCAGCACTTCCACGGCGCCGGACATCATCTGGTAAACCACGTCTTCCACCTTGGACTCTATGCCGTAGGGCACGGTCGCTACGGCCGTGGCACTCTGAGCTTCGGCGCCCATGGCAAACACGTCGCCCAGGGCGTGATTGGCGGCAACCCGGCCGAACACATAGGGGTCGTCAATAAAGGCGCGAAAGAAATCGACGGTGTGAACCACCGCCTTTCCGGGTGGGACGGTCAGTACGGCGGCGTCGTCTGGGGCGTGTAGACCAATCAGGATGTCATCCCGCTCTATTGGTCGCAGCTCGCCGAGGGCCCGTGACAACACGGTACTGCCGACTTTGGCTCCGCAGCCACCGCAACGCATGGCCACCGCGGAGATGGCCTGGGACGCTTCCTCGGGGTTTTGTGCGGCGCCGGTGTCGGGCAGGGCGGCGTTCTCTTCCATGGCGGGAAGATCATTGAATTTCGCCATGAAGCGTCTATCAATGCTGTTTTTCCAGCGCCAGACCCAAGAACCGGCCAACGACAGGTCACCTCTGGAGGCCACTGCGAATTTGTCGCCGGTACTGATCAGCGCCAGCCATTTTTTCTGCGGCCGGAATGGCTTCGCGGGCTTTCCGAGGGCATGGCGGCGGAGGTTGTCCGCTAGTGGCTGGCCCTGACGAACGGCAAATACGCCGGCTTTTTCCCGGGGGTGATTTACAACGTTGGCAATGTCACCCGCCGCGAAGATATCGTTGTCGGTTTCTGTCTGCAGGGTGTCCGTCACCCGGATAAAGCCACCGTCGTCCAGGGCCAGGCCGGTATCCCGCAGCCACTCGGGGCCGCCGGCACGGGTGACCCAGAGCACTTCGTCAACCGACAGGGTGTCGCCGGACTCCGTGGTCAAACGATTGGCCTCGACCTCTGAGACTGCGGATCCCAGGTGAACCTTCACCCCACGGCTTGCGAGTGTGTCAGCGAATACCGCACGCACCCTGGCGTTGTGGGTAGGCAGGATCTGCTGGTCTGCATCAAACAGATGAAAGTGCAACTGGTCCGGGTCGTGGCCGCGCTTTTCGAGCTCATTTCGTAGCCGGAACTGCATGGCCAGTGTGAGTTCAACGCCACCTGCACCTGCGCCGACCACAGCAACGGTCATCGGGCCGTCATGGTTTTCCAGCCGCGACAACAATGACAGCCAGCGATTGTTGAATCCGTTGATAGGCTTGACGGGCACTGCATGTTCAGTTGCGCCGCTGACGTCACCGACCTTGGGAGCGGACCCGATATTCACCGACAGAATGTCGTAAGGCACGTCCGGCCGGGAGCGGCAGACCACACGTTTTCGATGGCGGTCGATGCCAACCACTTCATCGCGGTAGAAGCGCGCGCCCGCGAACTCGGCCAGTTTGCTGAGGTCTATATGGACGTCGTCGTAGGAATAATGCCCAGCCACGTACCCGGGAAGCATTCCGGAGTAGGGTGTATGGGTATCCCTGCAGATGAGGGTAAGGCGGACACCAGGCACTGGGTTCATGGCAAAGCGCTTGAGAACGCCTACGTGGCTGTGTCCGCCGCCAATCAGGACAATGTCCCGTAAAACAGGCTGTTCGGATTGTTGCATTAAATAACTTTCTTGGCTTCGTCACTGAAGGTGTTAAAGCCTTTCACGCTTGAAAATGCCTGAAGCTTTTCCTTGTCCGCGTCAGACGGATTGGCGATCTGATCAACCGAGGTGATACCGGCTTCCTTCATTTTGCGGGCGGTGGCCGGCCCAATACCTTTAACCTGGGTAAGGTCGCTCTTGTCCTTCGGCTTTGGAGCGCGTGTTGCTGCAGCCGGCTTTGCCGCTGGCTTCCGCGCGGCCGTGGCGGCTTTCTTGGGAGCGGCTTTAGTGGCTGCGGCCGGACTTTTGGCGGCGGTGCTCGCCTTGGGTTTGGCGGCTTTCTTTGCAGTTGCCGCTTTTGGTGTGGCGGGCTTCTTGGCGGCCGGTTTTTTGGCCGCTGTCTTACTGGCGGTGGATTTTTTCGGAGCTGACTTGCCTTTGGTAGCAGGGCCGGCCTTCTTGGCGGCCTGGCCTGCGACCTTCTTCACCTCTTCGCTGGCTTCCTTGCTGGCAATACCAAGGCGGTCCAGGATATTGTTTTGCAAATCGTGGAATTCACCCAAGCGACGTTCAAATTCTTCGTTGAAACGTTTCATTTCACGATCACGAAGCTCATCCACTTCCTTCAACAGTTTGCGGACGGGTTCCTGAATCTGGTTCTGCAGGCTGTCGAACTGCTTGAGGGCGTCGTTGATCAGCTTTTCGATCTGTGATGACGTTTTATCGAACTCTTTGTTCACTTTCTTGACGACTTTATCAACGCTTTGCTTGTTGGCTTTCTTCGCCATGAGGACTTTCTCCTTGAAGTGCAAGTTGATGTGGGGCGTTGGTGAGTTCAGGCCAGTTGCCGAATGCTGGAGGCGGGCCCTGAGGAACGTCTGGATTTTAGCGTCTGCTTCTTGAGCACCACCTCACGAATGCGCTTGAGTTTTTCGCTCAGGGCAGACGAGGAGTTGTCATTGAGTTCTACGAAATCAACGGAATAGAAGAAATTGCTACAGTGTTTCCTGCGTTCCGTTACCAGGCCGGTAATTCCATCCGCCCTGATGTCGTCAAACGGCATTTCCATCACGAGATCCAGGATAACCGTATCACCGGGGTTAAATATCTTGTCCGTTTTCATCACACATCCGAAGTGATCGAGCTCGAACAGCGCGGCCTGCACACGCTCCCGGCGAAAGAGGCCACGCTTGATGTGAAAATGTGCGACAAGATCCGGTAGTGCTTCGTTCATCTAAAAGTGATCTCTTTTGCACCCCGAGGGGGTCCGGACGACACCCCTAGGGCGTGTTCCTGAAAGTATATGGTTAAACAATAGCCACACTCTGTTGGTTTGGCAACGTGTTCAGTGTCATACGATAGAGCTCTCAGGCGGTTCATCAACTGTTTTTATCATTTTGGCCCGTTTGTAGCGTGTTGAGCTCGTAAATATCCGTGCGCCGGTCTTTCAGGTTCGTCACCGAGCCTTCGTTGCGCACCAGCTTCAGCTTTTCCAGATCCATATCTGAAAACATGATCATTTCCGTATTCGGTGTGGTTTCCGCCATCACCGCATCGTGGGGGAACGCAAAGTCCGACGGTGAGAATACGGAAGACTGGGCGTACTGCACGTCCAGGTTCTCAACCTTGGGAAGGTTACCCACACTACCGGTGATCACGACATAGCACTCGTTTTCAATCGCCCGTGCCTGCGCACAGTGCCGCACCCGAAGGTATCCGTTCTTGGTGTCCGTCCAGAAGGGCACCATAATAATATCCACCTCTTCGATGGCCGCCAGGCGCCCCAGTTCCGGGAACTCGATGTCGTAACAGATCATGATGGCCACGCGGCCGGCGTCGGTGTCGAACACCTGGAACTTCTCACCGCCTTCGATGACCCAGTCACGGCGTTCGTGGGGCGTGATATGAATCTTGCGCTGTTCGTCGACGCGGCCGTCGCGGTGGCACAGATAGGACACGTTGTAGACCCGATCATTTTCGAGCAGGGGCATCGAGCCGGTAATGATGTTGATGTTGTAACTGACCGCCATTTCCGACATCTGATTGCGGAATTGCTCGGTAAAGCCTGCCAGAAAGCGAATGGCCCGTGTCTGGTCCACCTGGTCCGTCAGGCCCATCAGCGGTGCGTTGAAAAATTCTGGAAACAGGGCGAAATCGCTCTTGTAATCCGAGAGCGCATCCACGAAGTACTCCACCTGTTCCAGCACTTCCTCCACCGAGGTAAATTCACGCATCTGCCACTGAACGGCACCCAGGCGTACTTGAGTCTTCTTGACGTTAAGCACCGGCGACGGCGGTGTATAGAGGATGTTCCGCCATTCCAGCAGAGTGGCGTAGCCCAGGGATTTCTCGTCTTCCGGCAGGTACTTGTGCATCAGCCGGGTGACCTGGAAGTCGTTGGACAGCTGAAAGCTGAGGATCGGGTCGTAGATGTCCTTGCGATCCACACGCTGGATGTATTCTTCCGGAGAGTGCTGGTCTGAATACTTGTGATATCCGGGGATGCGGCCACCCGCCAGGATGGCGCGCAGGTTCATGGATCGGCAGAGTTCTTTGCGAGCTTCATAAAGCCGCCGGCCAAGGCGGTAGCCGCGATAATCCGGGTGGATAAACACATCGAGGCCGTAAAGCGAGTCGCCTTTGGCGTTGTGCCAGATCTTTTCATTGCGCAGGATCAGGTCGTCGTAGGTGTGCGGATTGCTGAATCGCTCATACTTGACGCACACCGTGAGGGCTACGGCCACCAGGTCACCGGACTCTTCGATACAGATCTGACCATCCGGAAACTGTTGCACCAGAGCTTCGATCGTGTCCTCTGGCCAGGCACCGCCAATATCATCGTAGACCCTGTCCATCAGTCGCTGGAGCTGTGGGTAATCATCACTGGTCAGGTTACGAAGGTTGAGGTGCAGTTCTTCGTGGGCCATATACGGCAGCTCCCGTTGGGTGTGGAAATGACGGCAAGAATTGTCGATTGCTTCGGTATTTTATCAGAGAGCGCTAAAGACTTCTTATCACCTAAAGCTAAAGACTTCTTATCACATAAAGTTAAAGACTTCTTATCACATAAAGTTAAAGACTTTGCAGCACACGCCGAAAACCAGTTTATGAATGATAGACAGCCGATAGGCTGTTTGACTGACCCCCCGAATAGACTGTCTCGAAAAGGACCCGGAAAATGAACCTGAGTTTCGGCCAGAAGTTGCTCGTCGCCTTTGGTATTTTGCTTTTACTTGTTATGGGGGCGTTTACGCTCAGCGGCAACCTCCGGTTACAGGACACTACGGATACTTATGTTGATGCACTGATTGAAGACACCGTGGCTCAGAGTACGTCCAGCATTGCGGATTGGCTCAACACCCGTCTTGCCATGACCGAAGCAACGGCAAAAGCGCTGGAGTCCGTGGAAACCGATGCCGAGGCGAGGGTTATCCTGGCCGCTGCGACAACCGGTGGCGGGTTCATTGACGTCTATGTTGGCCGTGATGATGGCTATATGCTGATGAAGGACGATGTCTCAGAAGCCACGCTGCCTGCGGATTTCGACCCACGCACGCGGCCCTGGTTCAAACAGGCGAAACAAAAGGGCTCAGCGTCGTTCACCGAACCCTACGTGGATGCGGGCACTGGAGGCACCATCATTTCCACGCTGGCACCGGTCAAACGTGGGGCCTACCAGGGTGTTGTCGGTGGTGATATTGCCCTGAAGACCATAGAACAGACGCTCTCCACGATTACGCTGGCCAACACTGGCTATGCGGCCCTGATCAGTGACGACGGCACCGTGTTGTTTCACCCGGACCAGAAACTGGTTGGCAAGAAGATCAGCAGTCTTTTGGGAGAATCCCCTCGGCTCAGCGGTGAAATTCACGAATATGACACCGGAGATGCCAGTTGGACTGCCGGTTTCCATCGCATCAAAGGTGCCCGTGGTGTTGAGTGGTATCTCGGCACTTTTATCAACGAAGACAAAATCAATGCGCCGGTCCACGCCGCTCGCGTAACCGGGCTGATCATCGCAGTAATTGGCTTGTTGGTGTCCCTGGTGATCCTGCGTTTTGGTATCCGCGTGCTGATGGCTCCCGTTCGCAAGCTTAATGCCGCCATGGCATCAATCGCCAGTGGCGAGGCGGACCTCACCAAGCGCCTGGACGATAGCGCCAACGACGAGTTCGGCAAGCTCGCGGCGGAGTTCAACAGCTTTGTTGAGAATATCCAGAATGTGGTCCGGGACGTCCAGCAAGGCACCGCCGAGCTTGGCGAAAACGTGTCCTCCCTGCGGGATACTGCCAGCACCAGCCGAGACAGCGTTGAAAAACAGCAGGCCGAGATTGATATGGTGGCCACGGCCATCAATGAGATGTCTGCCGCTGCCGGGGAAATTGCACAGAATGCCCAACAGACCGCGGATGCCTCCAACACCGCCGATGCAGACAGCCGTGCTTCCCTTGAAACCGTTGCCGCTTCCCGGGATGCAGTACAGAAATTGTCAAAAGAGATTAACGCCGCTGCGGAAGTCATCGATAAACTCGGCAAGGACGTTACCGACATTACCTCGGTTCTCGAGGTAATTCAGGGGATTGCTGAACAGACCAACCTGCTGGCACTGAACGCGGCGATCGAGGCCGCCAGGGCAGGGGACGCGGGCCGTGGCTTTGCGGTTGTTGCTGACGAAGTGCGCAATCTGGCTCGCCGCACCCAGGACAGCACGGAAGAGATCAACAACATGATTGAGCGCCTGCAAAGCGGTGCAAACCAGGCGGTTGACGTCATGAAGGCATCAACAGCGGTCTCGAATGTGAGCATGGAGAAAGCTCAGGATGCCATGGAGTCCCTCAACCGTATTGCTGATGCCATAACGTCGATCAGCCAGATGACCTCCCAGATCGCAACGGCTTCTGAAGAGCAAACCTCGGTGACAGAGGAGCTGAACTCCTCCATCACCCGGATTGCCGACCAGGGCCAGGAAGCCGCCAAGGCTGCCAGCGAGAACGACGTCTACAGCGGTCAGATTGAATCGGTCGGCCACGCGCTTAGTAAGAACGTGTCACGATTCAGGGTTTGAGTAAGACGTTTTCTGGGGCGCGGATAGTATCTGGATTCGCCGTCGGAGTTCGAGGAGGGTTCTGGTGCCGATGGCCCGGGACTCGTCCGTTAGATAGGGATTTTCCAGAACAAGGACGTTCCGGCTGTGCAGGTTTAGCTCGTCGATGGACTGGCCGTAGTATTGGTTGAGGTACGCGCCAAAGCTGCCATCGAAAATGGCCCTTTCCATGCCCAATTGAAGCCGATGTGCCGTTTCGTGGTCGTGCCGGTTGACGAAGAAGTAAGAGGGCATCGGATAGGCCAGCAGCAGGTCTGGCTCGATGGCGAAGTCTTTGTTGTTTTCAAGCTCCAGATCGAAAAGAACCTCGTTGACTCCCCGGGCGAAGCATTCAAAACGATGATTCTCCAGCATGCGGAAAAGAATTTCGTACCGCGAGTGAGTCACCACGCTGACTCCGTTGGCCTGCAGAATCGACGAATCCGGCCAGTGTGCGCCCTGGCCGATGCGGATACCGACTTCCTCAAGATTGCCAAGGCTTCGGATGCCTTTGAACCTGGGCAATGATTCTTTAAGCACCACGCACACCCGAAGCCCCAAAAGTCCGCCATCGATAGGTATGGGGATGGCCTGCAGGCTTTCTTCCCTCTGTTTTGATGTCGCGACATTCGCGAGATCGACCAATTTTGATTGCTGGCGCTCAAGTTCGCGGACAACCCGGCCTTGGGCCATCTCCGGGGTGCGAGTGATTCGATACGAACCGTATTCCGGTGTCTTGTCGAAGGCGAGGGCAACCAGGGCACGTATGGGTGGGCTGTCGTAATTGCGGTACCACAGGCGATATTCCCTTGCCTGTGTTTCTCCAGACAGATATTCCGAAGACACACCGGTTCCCGGGCAAACCAGAAACAATGCCAGGGCCGTCAGCCAGCCACGCGCACGCCTCACTTTCATTGAAGACTTACTCCCGCGTCCATTCGAGTTTCTTGTTATCGCCCGTTTTGATATCCAAGCAGTTTAGGTGAATTTTTCTTTCCGGAAAGGGATAACCGTAAAAAATCCCGAAAACAGTTGCGATACCTTTTAAACGGCTGCAATCATGGGCGTTAAATCACCAACAGGTAAGAAAACATGGCGTTCATCGACAATCTGATAGGTGCAACCGGCCATTGGGTGTCTGAATCGAATCCTGGGGCGCGAATCACCCAACCGCTGGCCTGGCTCCGTAAAACCAGTGGTTATGCGGCCGTCAACCGAATTATTGGCCTATCGATCCCGTTTGCACCACGGAATCGATTCAGTGTCGAGGAGATTCGCCCGGGGTTCGTTAAGGCAAGAATACGCCTGAAAGGCAATAAGAACCACTTTGGTAGCCTCTACGCCGGTGCCTATTTCCTGGTGGCGGAGATCCCCGGTGGTGTGTTGACGCTGTTTGATCTCGGCCCGGCTTACACGCCGATTCTCAAGGAAATGACGCTTCAGTTCCTGCAGCCGGCGAATTCCGATGTGTTTGTGGAGTTTTCACTGGACGCCGCCACGGTTGAAGCTATCAAGGCCGAGGCCGATGCTACGGGCAGGGCCGCGTTTGAGTTAGAAGGCACACTGTACGACAGTGACGGCCATCATGTGGCCACTTCGATGGCCCACTATCGTGTTCGCAAGAAAGGCTTCCAGGCGCAGTGAACTGAGGTAGATTCAAGCGCCGTCCAACTCCCGTAGGGCGGCGAGGAAAGTTTCCCCGTATTTTTCGAGCTTTGCCGCACCCACGCCGTTTATCTCAGCCATTTCGGCAAGGCTGTTCGGTTTCTTGTCCAGGATTTCAAACAGCGTGGCATCATGGAAAATCACGTAGGGCGGCACGCCCTTCTCATCCGCCAGCGATTTTCGGCAGGCCCGCAGCGCTTCCCAGCCGGGTTTGTCAGTGATCTGGTCTGCAATCCTGCGGCGGCCGGACCCTGATGACCCACGGCCACTGGAGGCCTTCACCACGGGATCCTTGCGTAATTGGATAGCTACCTCGCCCTTAAGTAGTGGGCGGCATTGCTCCGTGAGTTGCAACGCTCCATAGCCTTCCGGGTCAGCCCTAAGGTAACCATTGGCCACCAGCTGACGAAATACGGACTTCCAGTCGTTTGCAGACAACTCGGTACCAATTCCGTAGGTGGAAACCGTTTGATGGCCGGACTGCAGGATACGTTCGTTCTCAGAGCCGCGTAACACATCAATCAAATACGTAACCCCGAAACGTTGGCCGGTTCTGAACACGCAGGAGAGCGCCTTCTGAACGGCAACCTTGCCGTCCCAGGTTTCCGGTGGGGTCAGGCAGGTATCACAGTTCCCGCAGGGCTGTTCAAGGGTGTCGCCGAAATACCGCAGCAACACCTGTCGCCGACAGCTTGTCACTTCGCACAGGCCTAGCATGGCATCCAGTTTCTGGCGCTCAACCCGTTTGAAGTGGTCATTGCCCATGGAGCCTTCGAGCATCTGTCGCAGTTTGATCACGTCCTGCAGGCCGTAAACCATCCAGGCGGTCGAAGGCTTTCCATCACGACCGGCTCGGCCGGTTTCCTGATAGTAGGCTTCCAGGCTTTTTGGAAGGTCCAGGTGGGCGACAAATCGAACATCGGGTTTATCGATGCCCATGCCAAAAGCAATGGTGGCCACGATGATGACGCCGTCCTCGCGTAGGAAGCGCTCCTGATTCCGCGCGCGATCACCGGCATTGAGGCCCGCATGGTAGGGCAGAGCGGTGTAGCCTTTGTCACTGAGCAGCTTCGCGGTGCTGTCGACTTTGTTGCGGGACAGGCAATAAACGATGCCGCAGTCGCCATCATGTTCCGCTTTAATAAAATCCAGTAGTTGTTTGTTTGCATTGGTTTTCGGGGCAATTCTGTACTGAATATTCGGGCGATCAAAACCACTGATAAAGTGTCGGGCTTCGGTCAGGGACAGCCGTTCAGCGATCTCCTTGCGGGTGCGCTCGTCCGCGGTGGCGGTGAGGGCTATGCGGGGTACGCCCGGGAATTCATGGGCCAGCCGGCTTAGCTCCAGGTAGTCGGAGCGGAAATCGTGCCCCCACTGGGACACGCAGTGGGCTTCGTCGATGGCAAACAGGGAAATAGAAGCATCATGTAACAGGTCCAGTGTGCGAGGCTGGATCAGCCGTTCCGGCGCGCAGTAAAGCAGGTCGAGTTCGCCGGTCATAAGGGCGTTTTCAGTGTCCCGGGCCTGTTCGAAATCCATGGTGGAGTTCAGGAACGCGGCCTTGACGCCCAGTTCTTTCAGCGCTGCCACCTGGTCCTGCATCAGTGCAATCAGAGGTGATATGACGACAGCTGTTCCGGCGCGAACCAGGGCTGGCACCTGATAGCAGAGGGATTTACCACCACCGGTGGGCATCAGTACCAACGCATCGCCACCGTTAACCAGCTCGCGGATAATGTCGCCCTGCAAGGGCCGGAAGGTCTCGTAACCGAAAACACGATGAAGGACTTCTTCCGGGTCCTGGTCGGTAACACGGGGGCGCTCTGTGCTGAGTTGTGCAAAATCCATGACTTGGCCAGCGGTGTTGGTTGAGGGTAAAGGGTGCCGTTCTGGCAGGCAGGCCATGATACCAGAAAGCGGTCACGGAATCGGCGGAGACAAACAAACCTTATAAACGCTACAATGCGCCTTTTTTCTGCACCCAACAAACAGGAACTCCATGCAGGAATTTGACGCCATCCGACCTTACTCGGACGAGGAAACCGGAACCGCCATCAACAATCTGGTACGGGATCCGGAATTTCTGGATATGATTGGCCGCTTCAAGTCGCCCACACTGGCCAAATGGGCGCCGGGAATGCTCCGGGTATGGGTCAAGCGCTGGCTGGCCAGGAACTTTGGCGGACTTACCCGTATCGACGACCTCCAGGCGCGATTGTCTGGCTACGTTGGTGAACTGGTTGATCACACAACGACCCGGGTTACCCACAGCGGGCTGGAAAATCTGGACAAGCAGAGCGCTCACCTGTTCATCTCCAACCACCGCGACATCGTGTTCGACCCGATGGTGGTCAATTACCTGCTGTTCGCGAACGGCTTCAATACCACACGTATTGCCATTGGCGACAACCTGCTGGCGAACCGCGTATTTGCTGAAATGATGCGGCTGAACAAGAGCTTTGTGGTGCGTCGCAGTATGACCAGCCCACGTGAAATGCGGGACGCCTACATCATGCTTTCGGCGTTTATCAATCACAGTATCGACAACAACGAGAGCATCTGGATTGCGCAGCGTGAAGGGCGCGCCAAAGACGGGCTGGATTTCACCGATCCCGCCATTATTAAAATGTTCTACATGAGCCAGAAGAAAAGTGGGTTGGATTTCGGCGAAGCCATGAACCGGCTGCACATCGTGCCGGTGTCCATTGCCTACGAGTATGATCCCTGCGATATGGACAAGGCCCGAGAGCTCGAAACCCGCTCCCGCACGGGCAAGTACATTAAGGCCGAAGGCGAGGATACTAACCAGATAATGCGCGGGCTCACGGGGTTCAAGGGCCACGTGCACGTGCATTTCGGAGCACCCATCGCGGATGCCGAAAACACGCCTAAGGAACTGGCTGCCCGGATCGATCGGGAGATGCATGCCAATTATCACTTGCACACGTCCAACCTGGTGGCCTATCAGCAAAGAGGCATTCATCCTGATTCACACGCCAGCAGAGACTCTGTAAGCGATGCGGTGGTGACGGCAGAGGCCTGGTCAGCGGCGGAAATAGAAGCCGCCGAGGCGGAGATGGAGCGTCGACTCGATGCCTGCGACCCGGCGATTCGGCCCTACCTGCTGGATATGTACGCCAACCCGGTGGTCACGGCGCTTGAAGCTCACAATGGCAACGGCTCGACGGATACACCAACGGAACACCCCTGATACCCGAGGTATTTTGTGCAAGAACTTCAATATATCGAATTGGAAACCAACCCCAATCCTACTGCCGCCGTTATCTGGCTGCATGGCCTTGGAGCCAGTGGCCATGATTTCGAGCCAGTAGTGCCGGAGTTGGGGTTGCCCGACAATGCAGCTGTTCGGTTCATTTTTCCTCACGCCCCCAACATGCCGGTCACCATTAACGGCGGAATGACGATGCCAGCCTGGTACGACATCAAGGCAATGGATATTGATCGAGTGGTGGACACCGATCAGTTGATGGCCTCGTCAGACGCGGTTGCAAAACTGGTGGACCGGGAAATTGAGCGTGGCGTGAAGAGCGAGAACATTGTGATTGCCGGATTTTCCCAGGGGGGCGCCGTGGCCTACGAGCTTGGGTTGAGCTATCCGAAGCGCCTGGCGGGCATTATTGCCCTGTCAACATACTTTGCCACTGCGAAGACTGTGAAGTGCTCAGAGGCGAATCGTGATATCCCGATCCGGATCTATCATGGCACCTTTGACCCCATGGTACCGGAGGCCCTGGGCCGGCAAAGCGTGGAAAAGCTGCAGGACATGGGGTTTGAACCCACGTATGAGACCTATCCGATGGAACACAGCGTGTGCATGGAAGAGATCGTGGATATCGGCAAGTTCCTTCGCGATAACGTGCTGTAAAGCTCGCCTGCCGTTCGATTGGCGAAGCCTAAGCAGGGCAGGTTGCCTCGCTTAGCTTCGCCAGAACGCTGGTGAAAGCACAATCACCACGCTCAGTATTTCCAGACGCCCCATCAGCATACCCACCGATAGAATCCATTTGGCAAGCTCCGGGAGCGGTGCAAAAGTGCCCGCTGGCCCAATTGTGTCGCCGAGCGCCGGGCCAACGTTGGTCAGTACGGTGAGCGCTCCGGACAGGCTGGTGATAAAGTCCAACTGCAGAGCTGCCAGCGCGACCGTTATGATCAGCAGGCACAACAGAAAGATAAAGGTGTAGGCAATCATTGAAGCGATAATTTCGTCGCTGACCGCGCGGCCGTTATAGTTGCGGGTGAATACGGCCCTGGGATGCAGCAGCCGCATCAGCTGCTCCCTCAGCACGATCAATGAGAGCTGGAAGCGGAACACTTTCATGCCCCCGGCTGTTGAGCCAGAGCACCCGCCGATAAACATCAGAAAGAAAAACAGCACAAACGCAAGTGGGCCCCACGCAGAGTAATCTTCCGAGGCATAGCCGGTTGTTGTGACCACAGACGTGACATTGAAGAGCGTCGACACGTAGCCGTTAACGAGGTCGAACTCCACTGGTGAGACGTACCAGCGGTAAAGAGTCAGTAAGGCAGGTACCACCAGCAGGATGGTCACGAACAGCCGCACCTGCTGATCCCTGAACAGCACGCCGTGCTGGCCATGCATTTCCCGGACAAAAAGAAAGAACGGCATGCTGCCGATCATCATGAACAGGGTGGCTTCCAACAGAATCAGGTTGGAGTCGAACTTGCCCATGGACAAGTCGGATGTGGAGAAGCCGCCGGTCGCAATACTCGTCAGGCCATGGTTGAATGCGTCAAACAGGCTCATACCGGACAACCAATAGGTCGTTACCGCAAGCACCGAAAACGCCACGTAAACCAACAGCAGGCCACGACTGAGGGTTTTCATTCGCGGCAGGGCCTTGTCAGTCCATTCTGAAGATTCCGTTGCAAAAAGCCGCATGCCGCCCACGCGGAGGAAGGGCAATACGGCAACGAACATGCCGATGATCCCGATGCCACCAATCCATTGCAGTACAGAGCGCCAGAGCAGTAGGTCCTGATCCATGGTGTCCAGGCCGGTAAGCACCGTGGCTCCGGTGGTGGTGATGCCGGATGTGCCTTCGAAAAAGGCCTCGCCGAGGGTGAGCCCCAGATCACTGAGATAGAACGGGAGCGAGGAGAGCAGGGCGATAATAAACCAGCTGGAGACGGTCAGCACGAACATGTAGCGGGGCTTCAGGTCTCGTGCCTGGCGGTAGGTCGCGAGAATGCCCAGCAGCCCCGTGCCAAAACAGATAGCCGCAGACTCCGCAAACGCCATGGCATTCGGCGATTCAGAATTTACGAGAAGAAGCACAGGTAAGGTCATGAAAATACTAAGAAGTATAAACATGACGCTCATGATAAAGATTACGGGGTTCAGGTTTCTCAAAGGACGCTCTAGCCGGCTGAACAGAGAGACGGCGTCAGAATACATGCGGCTTGGGGCTTTCGCAAGGTGGAACCCGCAGTGTGTCAGGGTCTTACAGGTACATTAAATCACTGTAAATTCCGCGTAAATAAGGATCCGAACGCTGGTGTTTGTCGTCAGCCTGATGCAACTTCGAATTGTGAGTTCGGTTTGAAACCGGAAGGAGAATTCAAATGAAAAAGTCGATTGCATTGATGCTTGGTCTTTCTGCAGCGCCGCTGATGGCGGTCTCCCAAAGCGCCTTCGCTGATGTCTACAAGTCAGGTGGTGGTAGCCTTTATGCGGGCCTGAACTACAGCTTTATCAATATCGAAAACGGCAGTGACGACGTTGACGTTGGTACGCTGTCCGCGAAGGTGGGTGGCCTGGTGTCGCCTTTCTTTGGGCTCGAAGCCCGTGCTGGGTTTGGCGTGGACGATGATCGCATTGGCGGCGTCGATTATTCGCTGGACAATTTCTTCGGCGGCTACGCCACGCTGAATCTGGCGAACGAATCACCCGCAACGCCTTACGTTATTTTCGGTGTAACCCGGGTTGAAGTGGAAGCGAAGTCGTTCCTGGGGACCACCACCGAGGATGAGTCGGACTTTTCCTACGGCGCTGGTGTGAATGTTGAGCTGGCACCGGAAGTGTCTGGCAACGTGGAATACATGCGTTACTATGACAAGGATGGCTCCACCGTTGATGGTCTGGGCCTGGGCGTCACCTTCAACTTCTGATCGGAGCGCTCTGCACAAAGAAACCTTGGCGGCGGAGGCCTGTTCGCCGCCGTTATTGGGAGCCAGTTTGAATCACCTTGCCCATCTTTTTCTCGCACCAGATTCCCCCAAGGTTCGTGTGGGCAGCCTGCTGGGGGACTTTGCGAGAGGCATTGTGCCGGACGAACTGCCCCGGGAAGTGAGGGTGGGGCTGCAGCATCACAGGGCGGTGGATGCGTTTACCGACCAGCATCCGCAAGTCATTGCAAGCAAGCGGTTGTTCTCCCCTCAGCGCCGACGTTTCTCGGGTGTGGCGCTGGATATCCTCTACGATCACTACCTGTTAAGAAACTGGCAACGCTTTAGTCATGTGAATTCCGATACCTTTATCGATCAGGTCTATCGGGAACTCGATGAAAACGCGTCGCTGATGCCTGAGAAAATGCAAAAGGTGACTCGGCAGATCGTTCTCCACGACTGGTTCCGCTCATACCAGGACATTGACAACATTGGGTATGCTCTGGACCGGGTCGCCAATCGCATACGGTTCAGGAATGCGTTCAGCGGAATCATCGAGGAGATCAAAGCCCACGACCAGGAACTCGAACACAGGTTCCTCAGCTTTTTCCCTGAACTCAAACACTTTGCCACAAAGGATTTTGAATGTTGACGGACTCCAAGAGATACGTTGTCGCTGCGCTTTTCGCGTTCCTGATCCCCTCCATCGCCATGGCTGAGAGCAGCAGTAATGAAAACGCTGTGCCCGAGCGACTTGGCTTTGTTGAATGGCTTGTGCTCGAGGGCACGGGCCTACGCATGAAGGCCCGGCTGGACACCGGGGCCAAAACCTCTTCACTGCATGCCGTCAATGTTGAGCCGTTCATGAAAGGTGATGAAGAATGGGTCAGTTTCCAGTTGCCGCTGGCTGACCACCAGGATGAGGACGACGCCGACGGCAAGAATCTGGAAGAGGTGATTCTGGAGTTCAGCCTGCCTGTTGAGCGTACGGTTAAGATCAAGCGCAAGGGCGCACCCTCGCAGCGCCGGTTTGTGGTGGTTATGGACTTCTGCATTGCCGGTACCAGTCATAAAACTGAGTTCTCACTCACGGACCGTGGGAAGTTTTCCTATCCGGCGTTGTTGGGTCGACGGTTCATGCGCGACGACAATATCCTGATTGATTCGGCGGACGCCTTCATCGCGAAGCAGGACTGCGAGTACAAAAATCTGGCCGATGTTGCTGAAGAGCACGCTGGGTGAGCTGTTTGTAAAGTCTGCGTATAGACAAAATGTAGCTATAAGTCTACAATGATACCAAGTGTTAAGTGGGCGAGAGCCTGAAAAACAGTGGTGTCCGCTATGAGTAACGCGCAGAAACTCGCAACCGTCCAAAAGAACAACGTCTCCGGCGTTGGCCTTAAAACCGTGTTTAATATTCTGGACCGTTGGGGCTGTACTCCCGAGCAGGTACAGAAAATCCTTCAGATCTCCCGCCCGGCGTACTACAAGTATCGTAAAGCGCCGGAGCAGGCGAGCCTGACCCATGACCAGATTGAACGTCTCAGTTATCTGGTCAACATCCATGGCTGCCTGCGGATGATCTTCGAGAACCCGAAGAACGTTTACGGCTTTATGGCCCTGAAAAACGACAATCCGTACTTCAACGGCAAAAGTCCCCTTGAGATTATCAGTACGGGCCAGTTTGCTGCTTTGTATGAAACGTTCAGGCGTATCGATGTATTGCGCGGGGGGCTCTGGTGAGTCAGGAACTGCCGCCAACGATCACACCCGAGAGCATTACCGGGTTTCGCCTGATCAACTCGAGGTTTCCGCCCATCAGCCTGTTTGATGATGTGGCGGACGAAGATGAGTTTGATGCGCTCTACGAACTTCAAGCGCTCACCAACCCCCGTCTTCAGACCGAGTTGGGTAATCTCAACCTGATCCGCAAAGCGGAGATCCCGTTCGGAATCCCTGGCTGCTCCTACGCCACCGGCCCGTTTACCCATGTAAACCCCGAAGGCAGCCGCTTCAGCGATGGCCAGTACGGTGTTCTGTATATGGGGGAGAGCATCGATACAGCAATAGCGGAGGTGGCCTATCACCAGTCACGCTACTGGCAGGGCGTTCACGGTTTGGACTACGACCGGCTGGTGTTCCGGGGGCTAAAGTGCAAGGTAGGGACGATGACCCTGCACGACGCCACGACCCTCTCCTTTGGGGACGCCATCTACGATGCTGACAGCTACGCTGCTTCACGGAGTTATGGTCGCAGGCTCTACAGGGCAGGCTCGGAAGGGCTTCGGTATCACTCTGTTCGAAAACCCGGCGATACCTGCTGGGGATTATTCACTCCCAGGCACGTCCGCAGTGTTATCCAGACGGCGCATTTCGAGTTTATCTGGAACGGTGAGCAAATCAGCTCGGTTAACAAATTCACCAAGGCGTGAGAATACCGTTACGGTTTCCATTCACTGACGATCAAATCGAACAGTGCCCGCAATTCTGAACGTTCATAGTTTCGCACGCCGCATATCAGATTGAGGTTGGTGATCATCTCCGGATCATCAAAAATACGCACCCCTCCGCGGCTCTGTGATTGTTCCGCGAACTCCCGCTCCACAAGCCCAAACCCCATGCCGGATTTGACCATAACCACCGTGGAATACTCGTCGTCGGAACTGGTGGCCGCGTCGGAGAGGCTTGCCTGAGGGCCAAGCAGGTCCTTCATGAAATCAAAAAACGGGCAGTCCCGGTTGGGCCAGACCCAGGGCAGGCGCCGACGTGACTCGAAGTCGGCTGGTAGGGTGTCGAGCTCCGTATCCGCAGGGCCAACAACGGAAATACGCACTGGCGTGAGTGGCACCACCTTCAACCTCGGGTCCTCGCAGTTGCCATAGACATACCCCAGATCCAGCTCTTCTGAAAGCACTTGCTCGACAATCTGGGTTGACGCCCGGGTTTTCATTTCCAGGTTGAGGTGAGGGAGAGCGTCCGTCTTCCGGCGAAGCACTTCGTCTACACGAAGGTATTCAGGCGGAGAGTTCAGTCCAAGGCGGAGTGTTGCGTGGGGCACCGAACGCAAGGAAAGCGCAGTGTTACGTACATCTTCCACGGCGGTAAACACCTGGCGAACGGGCATGAGCAAGCGCTCGCCAGCCGCGGTCAGGGACATTCCCTGTTTACTGCGCTCGAACAGCAGAACCTCGAACTCTTCCTCAAGCTGGCGAAGGTGCTCGCTCACCGCAGACGGGGTCGAATGACGACGAGCGGCCGCGCGAGTCAGATTGGCCTCTTCAGCCACCAGAAGAAAAGACTTGAGCCTGTCCAGCTTTATGTTCATATTTTTCGAACACCGGGTTCAAATAATGTCGATGGACGACCTGGTACGGCGGGTCGAGAATGGTTTCATTGTAGTCATCGTTCATATTTAAAGGAAGATGAAAATGAAAGCCATCCTCGTCAATCAAACACTCAGACAAGCACCATCGATTGCATGTGTTCCCTCAAAGAGCGCTTTCGTGAGGCGAGCCATCGCTGCTATCAAACGCTATGCGGGGCGTTGGAGTCGCCGGTACCAATTGAGGCAGTCGCTGTATGAAATGGACACCAGACTGGTCGAAAAAGACATAGGGTTGCCTCACGGCAGTCTGGTAGAGGAAGCGCACAAGCCATTCTGGCGGGAGTAGTCGTCACGCTGAGCCCTTTCCCCAGGGCTCAGCGATGCGTCTTCCAGAACGGGCTGTGTGCCTCTCGTAGCAGCTGAGCTCTGGTTATTCCGATGTCCCATGCCAAACGATCCAGCTCTCTCATGGGCATTCCCCGCAGGCGTCTTCTTAGGCGTGTGCGGGTTTTTTGGTTCTCAATATAGTGTTTGAGTGTGCGAAACAGGACTTTGTCGATGTTCATATTCCACCTCCGGTGCTTGATAAAATTCTATTGGACCGGTGTTGGCGGAACAGACACAGAAGGGTGCTATTGGGGGAGTACAGTTTTAAGATACAGTTGACGCCAGCGAAACGGGTGCTAACCTTCCGTAGGTGCCGGGCTCCCATATAATTCATTTTTCAACATGACTACTTGTTTCGTGGCCGACTCGTGAGGGATCACCTGAAATATTCTATTTCCCTAGTTCTCAGCCTGTGTCTCAGCCTGGCGTCGGCGCATGCTTCCATACGCTCGGAATATGAAGTCAAAGCGGCGTTCCTCTACAACTTCACACGTTTTATTACTTGGTCAAATGGAGCAACCGCTTCCGATCCTCTTGATGTGTGCATCTACGGCGATGACCCCTTCGGCAACCTGCTTGACCCCATGCAAGGTCGTAAATCCCAGGGCAGGGCGCTTCAGCTTCGATACCCCAACGTTCCGGCCGATATCGCGGGATGCGACGTACTTTATATAGGGCAGTCCCAGTCCAGAAATGTCGACGAACTGCTCGAAATGGCCGAGAGCCACGAAGGCATACTGACAGTGAGTGATTTGCCAGACTTCATTCGCAAGGGCGGGATTGTCGGTTACGTGAAGCAGGGTAATGTTATTCGCTTCGAAATCAGCCTGAAAGCCGCAATGAAAGCGGGCCTGACCATTAACTCCAGGCTTCTGGAACTGGCGGTGAGGGTCCTGAGATGATGGGGCGGTGGCGATACTGGCGACTGAAAACCAAACTGCTATTCCTTACGTTGTTCACCAGCGCACTTGGCATCACCCTGGTCTGCGCGAGCCTCATCTTTGTTGAGAACCAGAATTACCGGAAACAGCTTGAATCCGAGCTTCATGTCATCGCCGGCATCCTGGCGGAGCAGTCCGCTGCCGCCCTGGTGTTCGAGGACAACGAGCAGCTGAGCAGTATTATCACCAGCCTCAAGCGTATCGACACTATTCGGCAGGCCTGTGTCTACAACCAGCAAGGGGACGTGATGACGTCTCTTTCAGGCCGGCCACAGGGGCAATGCCCGTCGGTTGGTTCGTCGTTGGAAGTAGGGTTCGTCGGGGACGTCTATCAGTTACTGATGCCGGTCACACTGGACAACGAAGTGGTCGGGCAGTTTTTCCTCTCATCACACCTTGAAGTTTTGCGGGGCCATATCCGGACCTTTGTATCCGTAGCCTCCGGTATCGGGGCGGTGATCCTCATCGCGCTGGTATTCCTGGCGCTCAGGTTACAGAGAATCGTATCCGAACCCATTCTCAAGCTTTCGGAGACGGCCGAGCGCATCGCCCAGGATCACGACTATTCCATTCGTGCGCCGGTTTCCGGCACCGACGAACTCGGGCGCCTGGGTAACACCTTCAACGAGATGATCAGCACCATCCAGCAACAGAACCGCCGGATCCTGGAAAGCCGTGACAGCCTGGAGCGCATCGTCGAGGCCAGGACCTCCGAGCTGAGCATGGCCAACCGTGAACTGGAGGCGTTCAGTTACTCGGTCTCCCATGACCTCAGGCAGCCCCTGAGAGCCGTTGAAGGGTTTGGGCAAGCCCTGGAAGAGGATTGTGGCGATCAGTTGAATGAGATCGGTAAGGATTACCTGAAGCGAATCCGCGCGGCCAGTGTACGGATGGCGGGGCTGATCGATGGGTTGCTTGTTCTGTCCCGCGTCAGCCGACAGTCCATGGAAAATCAGACAATAGACTTGAGCCAGATGTTGGAAGAAATTGCGGAAGAACTGCAAGACATCAGCGATGATGTGCCAACGGAAATTCTCATACAGCCGGGTATGTGGGTTGTAGGCGACAGCCGAATGCTGCGTGTTGCCTTCCAGAACCTGATGGCGAATGCCTGGAAATACAGCGCCAAAGAAGAAAAACGAATTGTCGAAGTGTTGTCTCGAAGAGAAGGGCGCTGGGTTGCTATTGAGGTTCGTGATAACGGTGTCGGCTTCGATATGAGGTATATCGACAAACTGTTTGTGGCATTCAATCGACTTCATACGCCGTCGGAGTTCGGCGGCACAGGTATTGGCCTGGCGACTGTATACCGCGTGGTTCGCCGGCACCATGGCGATATTTCCGCTACGTCGCAACTGGGTGAGGGGGCAAGTTTTGTTGTGAAGTTGCCTGTTTCGGGAGATCAGGGCTAGACTGTAGTCAGATTCAACCTATTAATGCAATTCATTGAAAGGGCAAATAAAATCATGGATGGCCATTCAATCCTTGTGGTTGAAGACAACCCGGATGATCAGGTTCTGGCAGTGCGAGCCCTCAAGAGTGCGAGCGAAAACAGCCCTGTCATCGTAAAAGAAGACGGGCAGGAAGCCCTGGACTTCCTGTTTGGCAACGATGCCAGGCAGCCGTGTAAAGATCTGGATTCGCTCGGTCTTGTTTTGCTTGATGTGAAGCTTCCCAAGGTCAGTGGCCTGGAGGTCCTGAAAGGTATTCGGTCCTCGCCACTGACCAACTGGCTGCCAGTCGTTATGGTTACATCCTCTGATGAGCCGGCAGACCTGTTGAATGCATACCGTTTGGGTGCCAACAGCTTTATCACCAAGTCGATCAATTATCGGGAGTTTACGGAACAAATGAAGTTGCTTGCCCGCTATTGGCTTTTTGTCAATAAAGTGCCGAAGGCAGGTGCGGTTCGCTCGTTTTAAAAAGGTAAGGCCATTGACAGACACAGCCAGCCCTCTACGGATGTTGATCGTCGAAGATTCAGAAGACGATGCGCTGCTTCTACTGCGAGAGATGCGCAAAGGAGGCATAGCCCCCTATCATGAGTTGGTAGACAGCGAAGACCGTCTGTCCTATGCCCTTCGCCGGGGTAAGTGGGATATCGTCATTACCGACCACAACATGCCCGGCTTCTCTTCGTTCAGGGTATTGGAGCTGACCAAGAAGTACTGCAAGGACCTGCCAGTAATCATCGTATCCGGAACGATCGGCGAGGGCGTTGCCGTTACCGCCATGAAAGCCGGTGCGCAGGATTACATCATGAAGGACAACCTGTCCCGGTTGATTCCTGCCATTGATCGGGAAGTACGTGAAGGATTCATGCGCCAGGCCAAGCGTGTTGCCGAGAATGCCCTGGAGCATATGGCTTATCATGACAGCCTGACTGATCTTGTGAACCGCCGGGAATTCGAGCGGCGGCTGGTGCAGGCGCTCGAAGACACCCATAAAACCGGCCGTCATCATGTACTGCTCTATCTTGACCTTGACCAGTTCAAGATCATAAACGACACCTGTGGTCATGTGGCTGGGGATTACTTGCTTAAGCAGGTCGCCGCATTGCTGTCACTTCAAATTCGCTCTGATGATACCCTGGCTCGCCTCGGCGGCGACGAATTTGGAGTACTGCTGCGCGGTTGCGACGCGGTTCATGCACACAAGGTCGCTGAAAAGCTGTGTGAAGTGGTCCATGAGTTCCGCTTTGTTTGGCAGAACAAGCCGTTCTCGGTGTCGCTCAGCATCGGTATGGTTGTGATCAACGAAAACTACAACAGTGCCGGTGAGCTTCTGAGCCACGCCGACCTGGCCTGCTACGCCGCCAAGGATCGGGGACGCAATAACGTCCAGCTTTACGAAACCGATGACAGTGATATGCAGCAACGTCAGCGGGATATGAACTGGACCAGCCGAATTCAGCAGGCTCTGCAAAATAACAGTTTCTGCCTATGGCAGCAGGAAATGGTTGCCCTTCAGCCAGAAGCCAACGACGGTTATCGCACCGAATTTCTGGTCCGCCTGAACGAAGGGGATGACATCGTACCTCCAGGAGCCTTCATTCCTGCGGCGGAACGCTTCAACTTGATGACACGAGTTGATCGCAAGGTCATCGACCTGGCATTTGACTACCTTGATCGCACTGGGCTCGGGCGTGAGAGCACAGGAACGTTCTTTATTAATCTGTCTGGAAGCTCGTTTAACGAACCGGAACTGTTTCTGTACATCAGCCAGTTAGCGGAGCGGTACAAGCTGATTCCCGAGCGTATCTGCTTTGAAATTACTGAAACTTCCGCCATTGCCAATCTGAACGCGACTCAGAGGTTCATCAATTCCGCCAAAAGAAGAGGGTTCAAATTCGCGCTTGATGATTTCGGCGCGGGCATGAGTTCGTTCTCCTATCTGAAAGCCCTGCCAGTGGACTACCTGAAAATTGATGGTGGTTTCGTCCGCAACCTGCTGGACGACCCAATCGATTTGTCGATAGTCGATGCGTGCAACCGGATTGGCCACTCCGCAGGACTCAAAACGGTTGCCGAGTTCGTGGAGAACGACGAGGTGAGAGCCCGTCTGGTTGAACTGGGCCTCGACTTCGCCCAGGGATATGGAATTTCCATGCCTCGACCGCTGGAATAGATACCTCTCCGCCTTTGTTCACACTTCAATAATGGACGTAACCTCCAAAAGGATTATCAATGCTCGAAAATGGTGACTTGATATTACGCTACCTGGAGCGTTTGGGTGTCGAGTATGTGTTTGGCGTTCCTGGCGGGAGCATTGAACCATTTTATGATGCGTTGGCAAGAAGTGAACGCCGGGGAGGCATTCGGACCATTACTGCTCGTCATGAATCCGGAGCGGCCTTCATGGCAGAAGGGTATGCCCGCGAAACTGGAAAAATAGGCGTCTGTTGTTCAACTGCTGGTCCTGGTGCCACGAACCTGTTAACCGGTGTCGCATCAGCCTATGCGGACGGCATTCCCATTCTCGTCATAACGGCGCAAACAGGGCTGGACAAGTTTGGCCAGGGTTCATTGCAGGAAACATCTTGCACAGGAATTCATACAGTAGAGATGTTTGCCAAATGTACGCGTTACAACACTCTGGTATCGCATCCTGCCCAACTCGAAACCAAACTGCTTCAGGCTGTAAGCCATGCTGTGAGTAATCAACCCGGGCCGGCACACCTTGCGATCCCCCTGGATGTAATGCGCCATCGGATTCCGGATAACGTAAAGGATCAGGCGCTAAATGCTTTTCTCAACCACGAAGTTGCTCCCAACCAGGCGTCCCTCCAGGCGCTGCTGGACGATTTAGAGTGCACCGATAAGGTCACGCTGGTGTTGGGTGAGGGCGCTACGGGGGCAAATGATATATTGGTAGCGTTGGCGGAATCACGTAATTGGCTACTCGTTACCACGCCGCGAGGAAAAGGGCTCGTAGATAGCTTTCATCCACTCTACAGGGGCGTATTCGGTTTCGCCGGCCACAATAGCGCGACCGACGCGTTAAAAGTGGAGAATGCGGATCGTGTCGTAGCCATCGGCACAGCCCTCGATGAAGTATCCACGTGTGGATGGGACCCGACCACCATACTGTCGGACCGCCTGATTCATATTTCCAGCAACCCTTCACATCTCAGCCGTTCAACAATGGCGAGGTTGGTAGTTCTGGGCTCCCCGAAACTCGTATTTGGAGCGATCGCGGATAAATTGATTGGTGACGCTACTGGAGAGTCCAGACAGCCAGTTACCAGCGATGCTCCCTTGCCGGAAAATACCCGTTTTGATGAACCTGAGGTTTGTCTTGAAAGATCGGGGCGCATTAAAGCCCAGGCACTGATGAATTTCATGAGTACGATATGCCCCCGGGATTCCCGAGTCCTTATGGATACCGGAAACAGCTTCCTGTGGGGGATTCATTACTGGAATGTTCGGCGCCCGAAAGGCATGCCAGCTGAAAGGAATCTGTTCAATATCGGGTTGGGGTTTGCTGCAATGGGCTGGGCGATCGGCAGTTCTATCGGGATGGCCGCAGCCAACCGGGACAAGCCGGTTGTTTGTTTTACGGGAGACGGCAGCTATCTGATGTCAGGTCAGGAATTGACGATTGCGCTCCAGGAAAACCTGAATGTATTGATGCTCGTTCTGAACGATGCTTCATTAGGCATGGTCAATCATGGACAGAAATTGAGCGGAGGGGAACGGGTCGCCACGCAACTACCAAGTGTGGATTTTGCCATGATGGCCAAAGCATTGGGTGTTGAGTCTCACACAGTACAGACCATGGAGCAGTTGATAGACCTGGACATACCCGAAATTCTGTCACGCCCCGGCCCTTGCCTTCTGGATATCATCGTCGATGGTGATCAGGTACCTCCATTAGGATCGAGAATGAAGGTGTTAACCGGCTCGATACCCAACGACAATTAACTTAGGGGAAATCGCGTGCCCTCAGATTACGTCTATCACTCTGATTTCTGGTTTGAAGAGCCGGAAGAGTCCAACCCGTTTGCCGCTAAGGCCAGCTACTGTCATGGCTATGATGTGTATGGCCAGGTGATCGCCAAGGCTGGTTGGTTCGAGTATTTACTATTGATGTTCAAGGGTGAACGGCCCCGGCCGGATGAAGCTGTGCTACTTGAGAAGCTTGCCCTGGTTCTTGCCAACCAGGGCCCCAAGGAAGCAAGCATTCGTGCGGCTATGAACGGCGGCGTGGCTGCCACTAACCATAGCTCCGCACTTATGTCAGCACTTGCTGTTGGGTCCGGTCTGTATGGCGGTTCCCAGGAATTGGAGATCTGTATCCGCTTATGGGAAGAATGTGGTCAGGACGTGGATCGCTGGAAATCAAGGCTGCAGGCCCCAGAGGAAGATGAAAGAGCCGACATATGGCCCGCGATAGAACATCCTCCAGGGTTTGATCCTAACGGTGATCAGATTCCAACCACGCTCCTGCAGTCGCTGGAACTTTTGGTGCAGTTCGCGCCGAAAGACGGAGCGTTGCACTGGCTGCAAAAACAACGCGGGGCCTTGGAGGAGTTCTTCGGATGCCCGATATCCATAACATCTGTTGCGGCGGCGGCGTTCGTTGATCTTGGTCTGGATCGCGACCAGGGTAGCATGCTTTATCTCATGCTCAGGCTGCCCGGTGCAGCGGTCCATGCGTTGGAACAACGTAAAATGGGATGGAAGAAATTCCCATTTTATAGCTCCGCCATTGAACTGGAAGATGATCCAGGGCCGTTTAAACAGCGAGACGAGGAGGGCGGACGATGAACCATGAGCAGCTACTTGAAACAGAAAGTCACTGGCTGACCCGTATCGGAAAAGCCTTTCTGACAGAACGTGTGGTTATGCATGGTAAGGATCTCCACCATGAACTGGATCACCTGGAATGGCTGCATCTATATCTGTACTGCATTCTTGGGAAAGACCCAGGAGAGAATGTCGCTAAGATGCTCAACTCCTATTGGGTTGGCACCAGCTATCCGGACCCATCTATCTGGCCCAATCACGTTGCGGCTTTGGCAGGCTCCGTTCGAACAACACCGTCTTTGGGGCTCATGGCGGGATTAAGTATTTCGGAAGCCTCTATATACGGCCGTCGGCCAGAGGTTAGAGCCCTTGATTTCTTCTACAGAGCAGGTAGATGGTGCGATGAGGGAGGAATGTTAGAGGAATTCGTTGACCACGAAAAATCCTTAGGGCGAATTCTTTATGGTTATGGGCGTCCGCTCGCGACAACAGATGAACGCATTGCGTTCACATTGGATAAAGCAAAAGAGTACGGCTTCTCTGAGGGACGCTACCTCAAGATGGCGTTTTCGGTCTACGAACACTTGAACACGACGTACGGATACTCGATGAATGTGGCAGCTGTGCACGCGGCGTTAGCTGCTGACATGGGGTTTAGTTGCGAGGAGTACCAACTTATCCTAACCCCTTGCTTCGTAGCAGGAATGGCTCCGTGTTTCCGGGATACCAAAAGTCGCCGCGAAGGTAGCTTCTTCCCGATCCGCTGTGAAAGTATCGTTTACCATGGCAGGGAAAAAAGGGACTGGGAAGGTTAGGCAGTCAGTGCCCGGCTAAAAGCTATAGGAGAGTTCACCGACTACAGTGCGCCCCGGCATGGGGAAGTCATTTGGAATGGGTGGGGCAGGGTCAGCAAACGGGCTGGGGTCTCTCACGTCCTCGTCGAAAACGTTACGAACGGATAGTGAAAGATCCAGCCCTTGCCATAGCCCCCGGGTACGAAGGGTCATATCGACGGTGGTGTAGTCCGATACGGGCTCTCTTTGGTCGCCAGCGGCCCTTTTTTGCTTGCCCACCCAGTTTACCTGTGAGCTCAGCAACCATTGTGGTGATACCGTCCAGTCAACTCGGGTGTAAATCTGATGATTAGGGGCTTCGCCAACCGATTGCCCGGTGCCTTCGTCTTTTGCCGTTTGATAAGCGTAGTTCGCTTGCAATGACAGGTCTTCGTACACCTGATACGTCAACTCGAGTTCGCCACCGTGCCCGGTACGTTGGCCCGCATTTCTATATTGCGTGGCAATGAGCCCTGACATTGGGACCGCGTTAATAAGATCATCAATCTCATAGTAGAACAGGTTAACCCCGTAGAGCAGTTGGGCTGTAATCTGATGAGAAACGCCTATCTCGAACGTGTCGATGGTTTCTGCGTCAAGCTCGTCGTTACCCATGAACACCGGGTTATTGGCGACATATAGCTCGTTCAGTGATGGGGCCCGAAATGCCCGGCCATAGAGCAGCTTGGTCGTGATGTTATCGGTAGTTGCCCATATCAGGGCAGCTCTTGGGTTTAACGTGTTGCCGAAGTCAGAATAGTCGTCAAAACGAATGCCGCTGACCAATTGCCAGTTTTGTGCAAACTGCCATTCATCTTGAATGAACGCATAGTAGTTCGTGCGGTCTTCCTCAGGCATCCAGACTTCCGTTGGGTCATCAGACACATCCACTACACTGCCTTTGGGGCTGAAATCCGGGTTGAAGTTCTTGCGTTCAGTAACTTCATAAAGATCCGCCCACAAAGTACCAATCCCGGTGTGTATGCGGTGGTTTTCGAGGCCCCGATAAATAGCGTTCAGATCAAACCTAAACTGATTCTCTTTATAGCCGGGACTTCCAATCAGGCCCTCAGGGAAGTTTCCGTTAAACGCACCTGGTGGATAGAGAACGATGTCGTTCTCCGGATCCTGCGTTATATTGAAGTAAGAGACCCGTGCCTCGACATCAAGGCCTTCGGCCAGATCAGACCACCGATAACTGTAATCGGCATTCACACGTCGAGACGAGAACTGTCCTTCAGGATCCAACGCCTGCGCAACGCCTGGGCCGGTGCCGAGATTTCCTCTGTCCTGCAGGCCTGCCCGAAAAGTCCATTGCTGTCCGCTCAATTCGAATCGAGCATCTACTTGGTCGACACCTGTATTGACTGGGCCGGGGGCCAACGACGCTGACGTACCAAACGTTTCGTCGAAGTTGGTCTGCGCATCACGTTCTATAGTTTCATCCCAACCATCCGTCGTTTGATATTCCAGTACTAGGCTGAGCCCCATATCGCCGATTTGGTGGCCCGACTCCAACCAGGCTCCCTGTGTATCAAAGCTGCCAACTCTGCCACCGACGGTTTGGTCGTTGATCGATTGATGGTTCTTTGTAGTGATATTAATGACACCGGAGTAGGCATCGGCCCCATAAAGAGCCGAGCCTGGGCCCCGAATGACTTCAATTCTCTCAATGGCCTTCACGGGCATACCGCCCCAGGCGTTGCCACGGTTCCCATACATCATGGTGGTTGTAGGAATGCCGTTGATAAGAAGAAGCGCTTGGGCGTTATTGCTGGAAGTAATGCCCCGAAACACGTATTTGGGCGAGAACGCCTGATCAGAGTGATTCACATGGAGCCCAGGCACTGTTTCAAGTACCTGGTCCAAGTCCGTGGCGCCCATGGCTGCAATATCGTCCGCATTAATGACCGAAGTGATTGCAGCGGCCTTATCGAGAGGTGTTTCGGTTCCAGAGGCGATTGAGACAACACGAATTTGACCAAGCTCTTCCAAGGGAATGTCCCAAAGGGAATCATCCGCGGCAACAACGATGGAAGAGGTTGAATAGCAAAGAACGGCGGCTACCACCCTCGAAACCACCTTGGGGCGTAAAGCTCTGCTTAGGGGCGATAGACGTTCCTGCATGCGCAATCTCAGCACTTTGCTCTTAGCATTATTTGAAACGATTCAGTCAACGATTGCACTCCGAGGCCTGCTACTGACAAACCTGACGGTCACACTGCCAAGGATGGCACATTTCTTAGCCAAACAGCGATGAAAAATGCAAGCTGAATAGGAGTTTAGCTGCATTCATCGTATAAGCAAGTCTTAAACGGCATGGAACCTAACGATACGATCAAACTCGCATTACTCGGCAGGAGGAGGGGAGCAGGGCGCCGCCGTGGCGTCCCAGTTGACCAGTTTATCTTCCAGTATCTGCGCAGTTACTGGTGTGCTGTTCTCGGCGACCGCTTTCTCAATAATGGCTTGGTACCTCCCGTTGTTGCGCAACGTCGCTAATCCATCATTGAACGCCTGCCTGAGGCCGGCTGACTCCGCGTTAAACAGCACGTGGTAAAACGCCTTCCGGAGTGGTTTGGGATGAAACGTCAGTTGATAAGCCTGGGAAGCAAACTGGTTTCTTATCATCGCTTCACCCACAACGGGGTCCATGGGAAACAAATCAATGCGACCAAGGAGCAGCTTCTTGAAATTAGCCGCGTCAGAAGTGGTGACGTCAGCGTCGACGAGACCACTCTCAATAACATCACTGAGTGTTTCGCCGTAACTGTAATCCTGTGTCAGACCAACTTTCTTTCCTTTCAACTCTACAAGGGCTTCCCAGTCAAAAGCCTCGGCAGCGCGGTGATAGAAAACGTATTGATAGGGCAGTAAAGGAGAAGAGAACAGGAAGTCACGGCTTCTTGATTCGGTGCAAGACCAGATCGCCGAGGCCTGATATTTTCCCGATTTGGTCATTGCCAGCGCCCGCGACCAGGGAAGAAATGCAAACTCTACGTCGACACCTTCGCTTTCAAAGGATTCACGAATAATCTGGGAGACAAAACCGCCACCAGGTAGATCTTCGCTCAGGTACGGCGGCCAGTGCCCGGTGCTGATTTTGATGGTGTTCGCTCCAAGCAACGTCGGACTAAACGACACAAATATCAGAATCATTAGGTGCTGTAGGTACTGAAAGTACCGGCATCTCTTCTGGCCTTTCATTTGTCCAAAATCCCGAAATTCCTGCGTTGGAGGATCCACATTTTATACCGTCATCAAACCTCGCAAACATGACAAAGCCATGTTTCTCGCAACATTATGTAAACGACAACCTGCGAAGAACCGTCACCAAGTGTTATAGAAACGTTATGTTTGGGGAGGAACCAAAGCCGGCACCTCTTGCTCTGATCCATTAATACAGATGGCTAATCCGATGAGAGGTTCCCATGACAAAATGGTTTATTGCGTTGCTTTTCTTACTGCTGTCGTTTGCCAGCGCCGCAGAGTGGACTAGTGGAACGAGTAAAACCGACGTTGTTGAGCTGTTTACCTCAGAGGGATGCAGCAGCTGTCCTCCCGCTGATCGTTGGCTGAGCTCTTTGAAGAGCAGCCCTGAGCTGTTCAAAGAATTCGTTCCAATGGCGTTCCACGTTGACTACTGGGATTACATTGGCTGGAAAGACCCGTTCGCAAAAGCTGCTTACAGCGAACGCCAGCGGAATTATGTGCGTGAAGGGCACGTTAGCCAGTCTTATACTCCGGGAATCGTTATCAACAACAAAGAATGGCGCCAATGGTTTCGAGGGCAACGAACCTGGACAGACGACACCAAACAGGTTGGGGTACTCAGGGCTAGCGTTAATGACAAACGCCGCTTTAAGGCGGAATTTGATGGCGAGAAGGCTGGCCAGTTGCATATAGCCATACTCGGTATGGGGTTAACAACATCCGTGAAAGCTGGAGAAAACCGCGGCCGGGAACTCACACACGATTTCGTGGTGTTGAAGTTAATAACAGTACCTGGAGAGAAAAGCTGGACCGTTACACTTCCAGAGTTCCCCGAAAAAGGGCAGAAACGAAATGCCATCGCGGCCTGGGTAACACCCAGCAATTCACAGACGATTCTGCAGGCAGTGGGTGGTTACGTCGATTAACGGCTAGCCGTAGTCGGTTTTTATCTTTCAGCCTGGTGATGGCTCTCTTTATAAAGCACACGAGCGAGATCTTCTGGCAAAGGCATTGGCGCAAACGGACTGACGTTCGCACGCCCGGTATTTCCAAGGGGAACCCATATGCGAGAAAACAACAATGCGGCGAACGTTCGAGTAAGCTGCCCAACGACTTCCCGCATGTCACGCGTACGCCAGCCGAGTTTGAGCATGCGAATGTGGGTACTTGTGTGCGCCCAAACATACTTCTGGCTCAGAATATGAGCTCGCTCAAGGTGGGCGAACGCCTTTGAAAAGTTACGCGACTCTTCAGCTTCACACGCCGCGGTGAGTTCCACGTTATAAGCCTGTTTCAGTTCAGTTTTCATTTCAGAAATGCTCCCATTAAATCTGCGCCGTCAGTGGGTATCAAAAACCCTGTAGTAGATGCAGAGTCAATGGTTTGGAAGGTGGCTTATGGGAAGAGAGGGGAATTTGGCCAGGGCTGCTGTTTCTACCTTTAAAGAGCAACATATACCATTTAACATAATATACATTATGCGCAGTACTGTGCTTCAACCTTGGTAGAGATTTGACCACCGATGTTGTACTAAATCCGGCGCATGCCCGCCTCAGCAACGGAACTACCTCCTTGTCCAGATGATTAGGCTGGCATGTATCACGCCATTTTCACTACTGGATCCGGTACAGGAATCGTTCCTGGATCGAAAAGAGAAAGCCCGGAGACGTCATTGGCACTTTCGGAGCTTATGGCTTGTCGTACTCTGACGCAGAACTCCTTGAAGACTTTCGTGCGGTCGGTGCAGCGATCCTTGCAAACAAGCACTTTAGGGGTGCTTCGCGCAGATTCCGAGCCCTTCCTGAATCTCTGTCGCGCCCGCCCATTTCAGCCAATACCTGCCAGTTTTTCAACGATTCGTGGATTTATCCGTTATCGAGCGCGCTCTCATGTCTGAACCATTGCCTCTAGCGCCAGACTGATAACCACCCTGCCCGCCTCTGAAAAAACCTTTGCGATGACTTGTCATGAGGCTATGACGCTGAACACTGCGCTGGCTCTCGCTATGCGCTTTGAACCGACATGGAAATAGCAGTTGGCGAACGCGGTATTGCGCCCGACTTTTTGAACGTCCGTATGAACCTCAATCCAATCTCCTTTTTCTGCTTTGCCCACATAATCCACGGTCTGGCTCGTGGTAACGATTGGCGTCGGCGGCTCTGTAGAGAACGCTGCACTATACCCCATAGCAATATCAGCGAGAGTACCCAAAAGACCCCCGTGGACGATGCCCCGAGCGTTGCAATGTTTCTCCTCTGCGACCAGCCCAATAACCAGGCCAGCTGCGTCCACTTTCTGGTAAATAGGGCCGAGCAATTCAGTGAACGGGCTCGTGCGTGACAGCGGTTCAAATCCTTCTCGTACTGCATTCATGCTCGATTCCTTTTCTTTACTCTTAACGCAAAGCCTTGCGGCAATCTTGGAGCCGCGAAGCTTTGGAAAGTTGTCCGGCAATAGCGCCTTTTACGGCTTTTCTGTTTCTCAGACTACCTTGGACTGGCCGCTCAACGGAACGACTAGGCGGCCGAACCAGCCTGCTCATCTGACAGAATCTCTTGCGTAACGTTGTCGACGACGACAGGAGTTTCGAAGTACGTCACCAAAGGATCTGTGCCGTACTTCTCGCGCACAAAAGCGCGCCAACTTTCGGTATACATTGCCTCAGCTTCTTCCTGCGAGTTCCAGAGGTAGACACCACCGGCCGTGCCGCCATCTTGCGACAAGACGTAGCATTTACGATAAAGGCCAGCTACGTCCTGATACTTCGGAGCCGTGCTCAGAAAAATAATTCGTGCCTCTTCCTGCGTAATTGGCGTTGACAAACGAAACGTAGTAATAACGGTGATCATTGGAGTTGCTTCCTATATGGTAAATACCGTGAGTGACGCCCAAGTGCATGCAGTCAGCGTACGCTACCGCACAGATATTCTCGCTAGCCTATCTAGCACCCAAGTCCTCAGAAATGGTTTATCTGAATCACTTCGTCGCTAAGAAGTTTCGAGATAATGGAGTTTCATCTTAAAATCTAATTGTTGAAAGGCTGGATTAGCTGGTTGATATTCTTTCCCACAATAAAAATAAAGTAAATAATTGTTAGTTCTGTTAGAGAGTTGATTATCGTATCAAGGTTTCCAAAAAGGCTTAAAGGCTTCATTTACCAAAGTCCCTGGAGCGAGGCCGACATCTTTCTCAATCAGGGATATATCCATGTTTCGAACTTTATTCCTTAACTGATGCCTGGTTCTGAATCTCGATCCCCACAACCTGACGGTAAGCAATATGAAATTCCCTTTTGAAGATATATAAGTAGTTAAAGCAGAGGCACTACTAAGTTGCAGATCGGAACCTTCAGCGTCAGATCTTTCCACGACTTTGTCCTTCTGTTTTTTATCTTATTTCCAAAATAAATGCATAGATCCGGCGGGTCCATCAATTGATTTTTCACGCATATTCAGTTTTTGTTGACGGGATTTCACTGGTTGTTTTTTTCGAGCTCGGTTATGGTAACGGTAAAGAAGCGGGTCTATGACTTAAGAGGCCGGCGGCTACTCGTCATCACCACCACACACTTTTGCCTCCGTGGTGTAGGTGCACTTTAGTCGTTGGGATCAGGTAGTACTAAGGCGTTAGTTTAGCTAGCCCTTTTCCCGACGTTCGCACTTTGCCAGAGAGGGGAATGTGATGAATATTCAGGTCGACAAACTTAGATCTTTTGTTCTGATCGCCGAAGAACGTAACCTGACGAAGGCTGCGGAACGCCGGTTTTCGACGCCAGCAGCGGTCAGCGCTCAGATTCGTCAACTCGAAGACGTCACCGGGTTAAAACTTTTTGAACGTACCTCGCAGGGCATGTTGCTAACGGAAGCTGGTCAAAGAATGCTGCCGCTGGCCTATCGAGTTATTGGTGACCTCGAAGAGTTTAAGTCCACGGCTAAGGCGGTGGCATCCAGCACAAGGAAGCGGCTGCTGCTAGGTCTGAATGCATTACCCGAATTGCTGAAAATGGACTCGATTTTGAAGGCTGTTTCAGCTTCGTTGCCTGATGTCTCTCCAGTCATCAAGACCAGTAATTCATTGGCTATTCAGGAAGATGTGTTCCGAAGACAATTGGACGCCGGATTTGTATACGGTGGCCGGGACCATCCCGAACTGTACCGGGAAGAACTCGGCCATATTGACGTAACCGTTATTGCGCCGGCCTCCAGCGACATCGAACAGCTTCCCGATCGGTTGGGAGAGCTGGCGAGCTTGCCCTGGGTGTTTCCGGCGGAACATTGCCCTTACCATCAAATGTTGAAGAAAATGCTCGGCGATGATAATGATCAAATACATGTTGTTGCCACTTCCGACGACGAATATTCTACATTGGCTATGGTTAGATCCGGTATGGGATTAGGCGTACTTGAACGCCAGCTTGCCACTGCGTCCGCCGCGCGCGGCGATATCCAGATTGTCGCCAGGGACAGAATGAAATTGCCAATTTACCTGGTGGCGAGAAAAGACCGTTACGAAAGTATTGAAGAGTTGGCGCTTTTTTTTAACCTGGTTCGTGAGCACTGGTCAATCAGAGGCTGCAACACCTGCCTCTCCCAGGAGAAGTTGGATGGTGTGCTGATTTAGTTAGCAGTGTCCGGAATCATTGAACCACTGCACAGCCAGTGGTATATCGGTTGCGGGCAGGAATTTTACCTCCGATCAATTCAGGGTAAGTCTATCCCCAATCTCTTCCAACAGAATTTTGATTCGCGTCACTCGCCTCAGATCTCGGTGCGTAAGCATCCACAATTGTGTTCTCAAAAGATAAGATCGGTTGAACCACCAGAACAAACGTAACGAACCCACCAATCAGCTGCATCAAACATTTGTTAATAACAGTCGTATATTAATAGATGGATTCCGTACTGCTCCGATTCATATATTTGAAGTTCAAGCTTTCAAGGAGCAAATTATGAAGATCCTCGCCATGCTAGTGGTTGCATTAGGTATCGGAATCGCAGGCTGCGACCAATCGATTGAAATCAATACCGCTGGAACCGATCGCTCGGATACGAACTGGTACATTGCTGATGGAGAAATAGCAACACAACTCAACGGCTCAACTGAGTATGTTGATTTTACACTAATACAGAAACGTTCGAGTGGCTCTGTTGTTTCCGGTTTCGTTCTATACGATGTGCATCATCGCGGATACAACATGCTGATACATCGAAGAACAAAAACTGAGGCAGGTCTGAAAGAAAGCTGGAGCTTCCACGAAATTCAAAATGGAAAATCAGAGGTTAGCTGTATGGAGTCACTCAACGACTACTTTACCCTTCCTGCCACCCTTAGAATGGTTGCCTGGACTCATGCCCCTTTCGACAACATTGTAGCTCCCAACGCCCACCCTACGATAAGCACTTGGACAAAAGGGGAAATACCCGTAGTAAACTCCAGTCTATTCAAACTAGAGCAGAAAATAGACCGGATAACCCGGATGCCGGAGAACTTCAGGCTGTGGTCATCAACCGGAAAAGTCGTTCAAATGGGAAAAGTTACGCAAATGGCCCTGATTGATCAGCTATACATGCCTGTGAGCATTAAGATCGTAACAAATGAACAGGAGGTCAGTGTCATGCTTCGAAATGGTGCCGTATTAAGTAACACAGAGAGCGCTAACGGTATCGAGGCTTATCGTCGATATATAGAATCACCAACCGCAACCTGTGTCTCCCCACATTTTTCAAATGACCAGTTGAAACAGCTCTAGATGAGTTATGCTGCTGGGCAAACATCTAGTCACGATTCTCTGCGGTAAAGCGTCCTGAATAATAACCATCATAAAAGAACCCGGCCAAAGGCCGGGTCCCCTAACAAGGACACGCTATGACTCTTGAGATCTGGATAACCTTTGTATCTGTGGTCTTCATCTTTGCCATCATCCCCGGGCCAACTGTGATCTTGGTGCTTGGTCAGTCTATCAGTCACGGGAAAAAATCTGTTATTCCACTGGTTTCTGGCGTTTTAATTGGTGACTTGGTGGCAATGACGTTGTCCTTGATTGGTCTAGGTGCTGTTTTAGCGACGTCAGCGACGCTTTTCCTGATCCTAAAATGGTTTGGGGTTGGGTATCTGGTTTACCTTGGTATAAAAGTCTGGCGCGAAGTGCCTCAGCGTGATTTGCCGTCGTTATCAGCTCCAGGGATGTCATCAGCGAACCTGTTCAAGTCCTCTTTTCTCGTTACAGCACTGAACCCAAAGGATATTGTCTTTTTCGTTGCTTTTTTTCCTCAGTTTGTTAATCCCGAAGTACCGGCTGTTCCACAGCTACTCATATTAATGGTGACGTTTTTGGGCGTCGTCTCGATATCTATTACATCATTTGCGCTCTTCGCCGGGGCAGTTCGCCATAAGCTTCAAAGCCTCCCGGCCCGAAGACGGCTCAATAGACTGGGAGGCATGGCAATGTTTGGCGCTGCTGCGTTTACATCAACGATGCAGCGAAGTTAAGAAATTTCCGGCTGCGCGGAAACCCGTCACGACGAGCAGCTGTAATGCGAACAACCGCCAACCTCAAAGAGCTCCAGCGGCTTCAGCCTGTAGTATGTTTTCTCTACTGCCTCTGATTGCTCAGCGTACGGCTGCGTCATCACGTCCTGCAGTTCTCGCAGCAAAGCGTAATTACCCTCTGCCGCTTGCTGATAGGCGGGCACAACGAACCACTCTCTCAAGCTGTACTTCGGGTTAACGAGCTTCATCTGACTGGAAAGCTCCTCAGGCGTGCCAGGCTGAATCAGCGATTGCCAATTTGTGAGCCACGCTGACCAACGCTTGTCTAGCCCTTCGGGATCTGCAGCATAGGTCGAGCCTTTGTAGAAGCTTTTCTTAAGCGGCTCAATGTCATCTGGCAACGATGAGAGTTCCCGGAAGAACATTGTGTAATCAACAGGCGTCTGCATCATCAGTGTTGCCAGCTCGCGGAATAAAGCCGCGTCAAACGCGTCGAGTCCGAGTTTGGCCGCCCACATCGTCTCCATTTGCGCCTGCATCACCTTTGGGAAATCACTTTGAATGTCCTCCAGCTGCTGTAGACACTCTGGATGCCCTGCCAACAAAGGCCGAACCGCCGAACAGAACGAGTAGAAATTGCGTTCGACTGCTGCTGGTTGGTTGAGGAACGCGAAGTGATTTCCCCCGCCCGTCCATGGCTGGTACTGCGGATCAAACACATCGCAGAACCCGAAGGGTCCATAGTCGAGCGTGAAGCCGCCCGCGGCACAGTTGTCGCTGTTGAAGTTACCCTGGCAGTAGCCAACACGGATCCAGTTGGCGACAAGCGAGGTCAGTCGTCTGCGGAACTCATGTGCGAGCGACACCACTTTTTCAGCTGTGGTCCGCGACCGATCGATAACGTCATCGTACTCGCGATCAATCAGGTGCAATACGATCCTCTCGAGCTCCTCCATCGCCTGCGGGTGTTCCTGCTTGCGGGCACGACGACTAAAGAGCTCCAGCTGCCCTACCCGAATGAACGAAGGTGCAACACGTGTCGAGATGGCCACTGGCTCGGATACGAGAATATCGGGATCTACCGAGCGTGAACCCTCCGAATACCAGGGGCGCCTGACTTTCTCGGTTGTCGACACGTACAGACTCAGAGACCGTGACGTGGGAACGCCCAGCGCGTGCATATGCTCTTGGGCCAGGAACTCCCGCACACTGGAGCGCAGAACTGCCCGGCCGTCTGCGCCGCGGCAGTAGGGCGTGCGCCCTGCCCCTTTTAACTGCATTTCCCAGCGCTGCTTGTTGATGACAGCCTCGAGCACGGAAATCGCGCGGCCGTCGCCGTAGCCATTGCCAGTCTGGAACGGGCATTGTTGGTAGAATTCGGTGCCGTAGATGGAAAGTGCGTAGCCACACGCCCACCCCACGTTGCGCAGAGGCTCCGGAACATGCGACAAGTCGCCGGAGAACATACGGATGAAGTCGCTGGACTGCGCCATGCTGTCGGCGAAACCCAGTTCGTGAAACAGGTTTTTCCCATGGGCGACGTATTCGGGGTTTTCGATGGGCGTGGGGCTAACCGGAACATAGTGGCCCGAGAAGACTTGTCTTGGCGCGTGATCAGCTCCGTTTGCTTTCCCCTCAGGGTCGCAGTTGAGCGTGTCCATGAGTGAATAGTCTGCCAGCGGTGCGAGATCGTCGAGGGTCGCGACCGTTGTAGGCATTTCCAAATGATGTCGCGTTAACATAATAGGGACTCCTCTTTATCTATCATACACTTCTAACTCACGGATACAGATTCAGGGACGACATTGAACCATGGGTAAACAGCGCTTTCGTTACTCTGCCAGCATTCTCAAACCCAGCCACCTGTTTGCAACAATCGGAGCCTTGCTGACGATTTTGCTTGGAAGTCTGCTGCTATTGGCACTGCCCAACCTCGGTGAACTGGACTTCAGCCAACTATACCTGGACGAACACGGTAACGTGCCTTTCGAACTGCACCTAATTGCGTTGTGTCTGCTGCTGGGTTGCGTCGTGGCGTTTGTTAATCGCCGGGTCTGGCTGGAACTGGACAGCGAGAATCTGACGATTCACATCCCGCGGTTGACCGGCCTCGGGCTAATGGGATTCACCACCGGAGACCACCGCATTCCGTTAAATACTATTCGGAAAGTTGAGCTGACCGCCGTTACGGGATTTCGGAATATGGCTCAGGCACTTCAGCAGTCAAAACTCAGTCTCGTTACCGACAGGCGGACCTATCGTCTGCAACCCTACCATTTTTTGAGAGAGGGCCACCCGGATCACCGTATCGGCATGGGCAGCGCCTTTGGAAAGCCCAAGGCGAGATTGGAATCCATCATTACCGAGGCCCCTCTTGTCAAAGCTCTGTCCGGAATCACCGGCAACGTGGAGTTTACGTCGACCCAAACTGATCGAACCGGGCCATTGGCTAACCATTTCAACTTATTGAAACACAAAGGCATGGTGCTACAGCTAATTCTGCTGGCTGTGCTCGGCACCTATGCTCTCGTTGACTACGTACTGCTCACCAACTATCTCGTGATTGGTGACTTGCCACTTTGGCCATTCATTTCAACCGGGCTGCTGCTCGGTGTTTTGGGGGTTCAACTGGGTAAAGGTGCTCCCCGAGCAGAGCGCTTCGGCCTTGCTGCCCTGCTCTGTGTCATCGCCCTCGCCGCCACCTATCCCGGTCTTCAGCGGTACGCGTTGGTGGTATCCCCCGAACCACTGACTGTTGCCTACGACAACACTGAAACCGGCTACTTTGAACATTCGCATTACCCTGCGATTGACCAACGGGAAAGCAGTATCCCTGAATATTGGCAGATCCTTCCCTCAGAAGTGACTTACACCTTCTTCCTGCATGAATCGGAGCTGGGCTTTGTCCTGATTGATATGGCGGCCGTTTACGAGAAAAGCCGTGCTTTCTATCGGGAGGATGGCCGCTAACGACCTTGAAATCGCGTCTCAAACCATCACAGTCAGATAATGAGGTAGCCATTTCCTTAACGAAGGAGAAACGCTATGAAGAGTATTAGCCGTGACGACCTCAAACAGATGAACGAAACTGAGCACGAAGATTTTGTGCTCATCAATGTCCTGCCGAGGGATGCCTTCAACCGAGAACATATCCGCACATCCATCAGTGTTCCTGTGGAGGAACCGTCCTTTTTGGAGCAGGTCGAGGCAGTTACCGGCAGCAAAGATCGGAAAATTGTTGTCTACTGCGCGAACTTCGAATGTGATGCTTCTCCCAAGGCTGCCAAGAAGCTGGAAGATGCCGGCTTTACGGAAGTCTACGACTATGAAGGCGGCACCGAGGACTGGTTTAGCCGGAAACGTGCCGCTTGACCGGTTGTAGTAGTGGAGGATGAATCTCAAGGGCTGCTCAACAGGGGCAGCCTTTTTTATGACATACGCACATGCTTCGGCCTAATCCGACGGTGATTCCCCGGCGGAGGTCGTCATCAACCAGGAACCGGGTCAAACGTGCGAGGCAGGAGGGGTTTGCCCGTGTGAATCCACCCCAGTAGGTGCATTTAACGACCCCGGAATACTTATTCGCACCTCGCCGGCCGCCCAGGGCCCTACTGGCTTTGGTGGCTCTGAACCCATCATCGCGTGTGATGTTCTGTATATCGCGAGGCAATTTTTTCTGCAGCCGGGAAACAGAGAGAATTCCAATCAAGCCAATGAGGCGACGTTGTCTAATCTAATTCTCTTAGAAGGTGCAATATCCCATGAACGCAATCAACAAGTTCTTTCTCGTTTTTTCTGTACTCGTTTTCTCTGCATTCGCGCAAGCCGAAGGTGTTAGCCAGAGTGATATCGAGCGCGGCAATAATCCTGCAGTTGAAACTGTCGAACTGGGCACTGGCAACTAAGCCGTCCGAAACGATAATGAGCGGCCTGTTGGCCGCTCAAACATTTTTCTCAGAACCTTCCCTCATCGAAATACCGGGTGAAAATGAGAGGCAATCGGGCGTCCAACGACGGCGATGTCGTTCGGCGCTGGTGCATATCAGGTCTAGACCGCCTTCAGGTGCCGGCCACAGGGCGAATTGGTCATGATGTCGTGCCAGCGAGTCTGGAGCAGTCTTTCGATATGATTCCTGATCCAGATAATCCCCGGTTCTCTATCATGGCGTGCGTGCCAGATGAGGTAGAGGCTGGTTGGGTCCACATCGAAGGGTAGCTCCCCCATCCATAACCCATCGACGAACCCGCAGTCCTGGCTGATCAACTCAGGAACGGCCGCGATGAGATTGGACTCCCTTAACACTTGAGGAACGGACGCAAAATGGTTCATTGTTGCGGCGATACGCCTGCTCTGCCCTTTTTGATCAAGATAACTGTCAACAGAACCGTGGGCGTCGCCCGACATGGTAACCAACAGATGGCGGGCTTCCAGAAACTCTTCCATGGTGATTTGCCGGCCTGCCAGCGGGTGGTCTGCCCGCATTGCGAGAACAAATCCGCTATCAAGAAGCCAGGTACTCCGCAAACTGTAATCGTGCTGGTTAAGCACGCCAATCGCGAGGTCAACGTGAGCTGATCTCAGGTCGTCGTAGCTCCCTTCAGGTGTATAGGGAACGGCGTGTACGTCCACGCCCGGCGCCTCACGCTCAAGCAAGTCAATAAGCTGACGCCAGATCATCTCGACGATGACGTCGGTTACTGCAATGCGAAACGTCCGCCGGGCGGAGGCCGGGTCAAACTGCGTAGCGCTGACGGCGTTTGTCAGCGCGAACATAGGGTCACCCACCTGATCCCATAGACTGAGCGCATAGGAGGTGGGTTCGATGTTGCGGCCCTTTCGCACAAAGAGCGGATCATTCCAGATCTGGCGCATCCTGGAAATCGCATTTGATACCGCAGGCTGTGTCATGGCCAGGCGATCCGCCGCACGAGTCACTGAACGCTCCGTCATAATGGCATCGAAGATGTACAGCAACTGGAGCTCTTGAGTTTTCATAGTAAGTTCTCGGCGTAACTATAAGTGCCCTTTAACGAACGTTCTCAACTGGCTGAGGCTCCCTGCCCCGGCATGTTGGGCAATCACATCGCCATCCTGAAACAGGGCCAATGTTGGAATGCCACGGATACGCATTTTTGCAGTAATCTCCGGGCTATCATCCACGTTGACCTTGGCAACGGTCAGTTGCTCACTGAACTCATCGGCGATGTCCTCAAGCAGCGGGGCTACCGTCTTGCAAGGGCCACACCAGGGTGCCCAGAAGTCAACCAGAACTGTCCGGTCGCTCTGAACAACCGCTTCTTCAAAATTCGCATCGGTTACATGAACAATGGTCGTCATAATATCTGCTCCTGAATGGAATTGCTCACTTTCAATACTGGGTCCTCCAAGCTGATAGCACTAATTTCAGTGCCATATAGATCCCATTTCTCACAATGATGGGTTGGCATAGAGCCCGTTAAAGGCGCTTACTGAATACCAGCCCACCCCACGCAAGCGTGCGGTTTCCGGTCCCGCTCTTAATTTCGGAGCTCTGGACCCGGAGCACGTAACTCAACTCGGTGCCAGCGACGAAACTGTGGGTATAGCCCGCCCAGATTTCCGCCAGGAGCACGTTAAGGTCGTTGGCACCCAGTTCGTGGTCGGAGTGCCTGAATTGGCCTTGAAGGAACGCATTGTAGGCCCGAGCTTTAACAGACACGCCGCCCCAGAAATAGTGCTCCCGGCCGCCAGGGGCCGCGACTCCCGGCGCTCGTTCGCCGTAGGCCATAAGCTCAGGGTTGAAACGATTGTCCGGGGAGGAAATGAGCCCATCCCGAAAAACAAGCGCGGCACCAAACTCAGTCAAATAACCCACCGACCCGAAATACGTGACTTTGAATTGCTGGTCCGGCCGGCTTTCATCCAGATACTGATGATAGGCAGCGGAGTATCGGAATGTTGGTTCCCCGCCATTGGAGACCTGATGGTCCCAGCCGTTGGCACGGTCACTTCCTACCACCTTGTGAACCGCATTCTGACCCGATTTAAAAACATCCAGGCCCAGCACTCCGACGGTCATCGAGGTGGTCCACCCGGAATCGTCACTCAGGGTCCTGTAACTATGGCTTGACGATAAATAAACGAGGCTGCTGTAGGGACGATCATCCCGATCGATATCCCTCGCCTTGATTTCCTCAGGGGTGAATCCGTAGATGCCAAATTCCAGGGCTGCACTTTCGGGCTCGTTAATATCTGCGCCAATACCCGACAACACGAACCTGTCCAGGTTTTGGCTGATTCCGGAAACCGGATTTTCCAGGAAGTCCTCCGAGTTTGAGGAATAGGTTATGGCCACACCTGCGGTGTAATCCCGATCGGTTTGGGTGGGTGCAAAAAGATCATTGTCCGTAGAAAGCGCAATGACAGAATCAGAGTTCTCAGCATGAGCCATCGGAGACAAAACCAGAACAGTGAGAAAAAGTACAAGCAGACGATGAGACATGGCCAACTCCGAAAGGCGATAGGTCGGAAACAAGTTGGCTGCTATTTTTCAACTGAACGCCTTGCGCGACTAATCAGGGCTCAATATTGAAAACATCATGTATTTTGATGAATAGGTGTTTGTACTGCGATTTTTACATCATTGTCGGCGGGGCGCGTTCTATAAAATTATTTAAGTTAGTCGTTTAACATATTGTATTTAATTTATTTCCATGCATTTCGATAAAATCAGTCAAGATAGGAAACATCGAAGTAAGTCGCCGAAAAGCTCTATTTATCAGTTTTGGTGATGTGACTCATGTGGCCTCCTGATTATTCGTGACCTCTCTTCAAGCTCATACTCCACTCCATCTGATCTCGCGCCGATTGGCGAAACGGAGATCAGCCTTCGCTTATCAAAACTGGAGAACATGTTATGCGTACAACTGTACTGGTTGCCCTTACATCACTCTTGGCCGCTGCTGCGCTGCCTGCACACGCGACCCTGGCTGATCGGAAATCCGACGAGACTCATTTTGAAAACGCTCAACCGGCCCCGTACAGCGGCCAGCTCGTCATACGTGGTGAGATACAGGATCGTGATGCAGCAGGCCGTTCAGCAGGACCTGCCCCCTACAGCGGTCACATCGTTATCCGAGGTGAAGTGCGGCCTGAAAGCCACGGTTGAGCGAGAAGTCTTTCTTTGCGTCTTGGCACCAGGGACGGTGCGTTTTTTGTCAATCCGCTTCGGATGGCGTTACCGCCTCTCCCTCCAACCACGGTGGACGGTTACCAATCCGCTCCAACAGGAAATCAATAAAGACCCGTACCTTCGCCGTTAAAACATTAGATTTGGGATAAACCAGCCAGAGCGCCGGCTCTGCGTCCATCCGGAAGTCTCCAAGAACCTGTACCAGTGTGCCCTCCGAAAGTTCACGATGAACACTCCATAAAGCATGCATGGCAATGCCAGCGCCTGCCATGGTGGCGATCTTATAACTTAGCCCGTCATCAATGATCAGGCGGTTACCAGGCGCACGCGGGTTGAATTTACCCTGTTCACCATCTGGGCCAATCAGGTTGATGGTCGCCTGGGATTTAAACGCAATCAGTTGGTGGGAACAAAGGTCGTCGGGATGCTTCGGTGTGCCCCACTTCGCCAGGTACTCCGGGGAGGCGCACAACAATCGCCTGTCGTCTGCCAGTTTACGAGCCTTTAAATTACTGTCTGGAAGCACCGAGTCCCGCAATGCCAGGTCAAAACTTCCCTGGATAAGATCAAGCTCCATATCCGACAGTCGCAAGTCCAGATTGATGCCTGGGTAAAGCTCCAGAAACTCCGGCATCAGCGGTAACACATACTGCTGGGCAAACGTGCTGGATGCAGTCAATCTCAATGTCCCAGCCACATGTTCATTGCCGAACCCCATCGCCGCCAGTGCTGCATTCTCCTGCGCCAGTATTTCTCTGGCGAAGGGTAAAAATTCTGCTCCCTCAGTGGAAAGCGCTACTTTCCGGGTTGAGCGTCGCAAAAGGTCTGCCCCAACTGCATTCTCAAGTTTCGCGAGCCTGGCACTGGCAACTGCTGGAGGCATTCCCAATTCCCGGCCCGCAGCGCTGATGTTGAGTTTTTCCGCCGCCAGAACGAACAGTTTAATGCCTTCGGTATCCACAGTTTTATATCCATTTAACGAATACTGAAAACCATTATTGGCCATTTATTGCGATTATGCGAACCATTAATCTTGTCGATAGAGTTTTGACCAACCCAAGCAATGAATTGGAGGTACACGATGAAAGCAATGGTTCTTAATCAGTACGGTGAACAGTCGGCATTCGAATCGGCAGAGGTGGCCAAGCCTTCCGCACAACCGGGCCAGGTGATCGTGCGTGTTGCGGCAACGAGTATCAATACCGTCGATACGATGATTCGCCAGATGGGGAAGGATCTTCCGCTGTCACCCGACCTGCCTGCTGTTCTTGGCATGGACTTCGCAGGAACGATTGAAGCCGTAGGCGAAGGCGTGACCGATTTCGCTCCCGGTGATGAAGTGTATGGCTGTGCTGGCGGGCTGGCCGATCTGCAGGGCGCCCTCGCCGAGTTTATGCCTGCCGACGCACGGCTGATTGCCCATAAGCCCAAGAGCCTGTCTATGCGTGAAGCGGCGGCGTTGCCGTTGGTTGGCATCACTGCATTCGAGGGTCTTCAACGTGCGGGTGTCAAAGCCGGGCAGAACGTACTTGTGCATGGCGGTACCGGCGGCGTAGGCCATCTAGCGGTCCAACTTGCGAAGCATTTCGGCGCCAATGTTTACTCCACTGCCACGGGTGCTAAAGCATTCAGCATCATCGAAGGCTACGACGCCACGCCAATCGATTACATGACTGAATCCGTTGCCGACTATGTCGAAGCCCACACATCCGGTGCCGGGTTCGATGTGGTTTTCGATACAGTTGGTGGCGCCAATATGACCAACAGCTTTGAAGCGGCTGCCCTGAATGGCCATGTGACTACGACTGTCGCCATGGTTGAACTGGATCTGACCACCGCGCACTTCAAAGGGCTGTCGATTCATGTCGTGTTCATGTTGATTCCCATGCTGCACAACCATCATCGGGAAGCGCACGGCAACATTCTGGAGCAGTTGGCGCAGATCGTGGATCAGGGTGCCGTTAAACCCCTCCTGGATGAGCAAGGCTTCAGTCTTTCTGAGGTCGGACAGGCCTACGATCGCCTGACCAGTGGCCAGGCGGTTGGCAAGGTCGTCGTGGAGGTTTGACAATGCCGGCACTGAACGAGAGCACAAAGACATTTGCCCCTATCAATCGCGGCTACAATCAGGTGTTTCAGCCGAATCGGTTGAGTATTGGCGTCATTGCTCCGCTGGAGAGTTATACCAGCGGACCTGTGCCTACGATGGAGCGTCACCTTGAACGTGTGCGGTTGGCCGAGAAGGCCGGTTTTTCCGCGGTATGGTTGCGTGATGTCCCCTTCAATGTGCCCTCGTTCGGTGATGCCGGCCAGGTGTTCGATCCGTTTGTTTACCTCGGTTTTCTGGCGGGGCAAACCGAGCGGATCGCCTTGGGCGTAGCGAGCCTGATATTGCCGCTTCGCCACCCTGCGCACGTCGCGAAAGCCGCAGCAAGCGTCGATCAGCTCTCCGGTGGTCGGTTGATACTCGGAATCGCATCTGGCGATCGCCCCGAAGAATACCCTGCTCTCAACGAGACCTATGCGAACCGGGGCCAGCGTTTTCGGGACAGTTTCGAGTACATCCGCAGGATGGCCGATAGTGCGCCGGCATTCGAAAACCGTTATGGCCAAACGAACGGTGAGATGGACCTGCTTCCCAAGCCAGCGGCAGGGAAGATTCCGATGTTGATTACCGGCGGAAGCCAACAGGAGCCGCAATGGGGGGCGCGCAACAGTGATGGCTTGATTACTTACCCGCGGAATATTGACGACCAGGCAAACGCCGTGAGGTCGTGGCGTGACGGTATTCCTGGTAAAACAGAAGCCTCAAAGCCCGTGATGCAATCCCTGTACATCGATTTGCTGGCAGATCCCGATGCACCGCCTCAGCCCATTCATCTGGGCTTCAGATCGGGCATAAAGTTTCTGAAGACTTACCTTAAATCGCTCGAAGAAATTGGTGTAAACCATGTTGCATTGAACCTGCGATTCAATCAGGCGGATACTGAACAAACGATCCTGTACCTCGCCGAAGACCTGCTCCCCGAATTCGCGGCACAAGGACACAAACCATGACCAAAAAAATTCTGATCACCGGCGCCACTGATGGAATCGGCCTGGAAACCGCAAAGCGTCTCTATTCCGAAGGCCACACGTTGCTTTTACACGGACGAAACGCGGAAAAGCTGGAGGCGACAGAAAAAAAGTTGGCAGACAGTACAGGCGCTGGACTGATCTACACCTATAAGGCGGATCTGTCGCGTTTGGCGGAAGTGGATTCTCTGGCAAATGCCATCACCAGAGAATATGGCCAACTGGACGTCATCATCAACAACGCCGGAGTCATGCGTGTTCCTGAAACAATCACCCAGGACGGACTGGATGTCCGGTTCGCCGTGAATACGGTTGCGCCGTACCTACTGACAAAACACCTGTTACCAATCATGAGGCCCGGTTCACGGGTGGTAAACCTGTCGTCGGCCGCACAGGCTCCGGTGGAACTTGACGCCCTACGGGGAAAAAACCGGCTTCTGGACGACATGTCAGCCTATGCTCAAAGCAAGCTGGCGTTGACCATGTGGAACAATGCGATGGCAGCGTCGCTCGGCAATCGGGGGCCAGTCTTTGTCGCCGTAAACCCAGGCTCACTGTTGGCATCAAAGATGGTGAAAGAGGGGTTTGGCGTTGCCGGAAAAAGCCTATCGATTGGCGCCGATGTTCTCGCCAGGGCCGCGCTTTCAGACGAATTTGCCAATGCGTCAGGCCACTATTTTGACAACGACAAAGGTCAATTCGGCCCGCCCCATTCCGACGCACTGAATGAAGAGAAGTGCGCTGCGGTTTTAGCGGTTATCGAAGAGCTGGTTGGCCGCGAAAAGTCATAAAATACTCCTGGGCTAATACCTGTAGTCGAAGCCGCAGGTAGCCTGAGCGGGTCATTGCCGATGATCTCGACATGACCCACGATCACGGTAATTTCTCTACTTTACGGTGTACCGGCTGTTCGTACGGATATAAAGGGTCGCTACCCTATCGCTGTCGTTTGCTATTCGGTGCGTGAAGCGCCCTGTCGATTCGATATAGCTTCCAGCCTCGAGGTGCTTTTCAGTATCCAGACCCTTTGCCTGGTAGGTAACCTCGCCACCGATCACAACCGCGCGAAATTCGCTGGCATTCGTACTGATTTCTCCCTCAAAGCCGGACGCAATCTTGATCATTGAGCCGCCCACATCGGCATCACTATCCCATACGAACGTGGCTTCCACGTTGTCCGCTTCAATATTGTGTAGCTCACTGTTATTGAGCCAGACAATATTGGTTTCATGCAGGTTGAGCGGGCGTTCGCCGTTATCAAATTTCTCGTCGGAAGGCTTAACCAGATAGGGACCGGAGTCTATCTCCAGGTAAATCAGATTGGTGTCGCCATTTGCCGCGGTTGTATGATCTTCGCCGGCTGGCTGTGTCCAGAAAGACCCGGGCGGCATCCACATTTTTTGTGCATCTGGGTCGTCGTTATGCATCAGCCCTTCGATGACAACGCCGCGATACGTAATGTTGTGAATATGGGGAGGAGACTCAAAACCCTGCTTGAACCGAACGAGCATTCCGGTGGCGCTGTCGGTCGTGCGATCTCCCCATAGGTCTGCCGCACCAGGGCTCAGTACGCCGCGAAGAGGATTAAGATACCCCCACTCAACGTCATCAGCCGGCACAACTTTCACGAGAGAACCGCTGTTTTCGGTGTCGGCATTCACCACCGTCGCGGTACCGGCAACCATCAGTGCACAAAACAGCCTGCTGGAAAACATTTGATAGCTCCACTTTAAATATGATGAGAGCTACAAGCCTAGTCGCCGCGATATCGGATAAAAACGGGCAGTTTCCGATTTTAGTTTTCGTAAAAATGAAGTAATTCCCGGGGAACTTTCGTCATTAAGGGGAGCGTAACGTCGTTACAGGCTTTTCCAGCGTGCACTGAAGAAATCCAGAAACACTTGAATGCGCGCAGACAGTGTTGTGTTCCTGTAGTACACGGCGTTGACCAACTCCCTTGGATTGGGGCGCACCAGTTGATCCCCCATCAGTTCCACCAAGTCGCCTCGTTCAAGGTCCTTGTCGATCATGAACCGTGAAAGATACGCCAGACCGTTTCCGCCGAGGCAGAGTTGGCGTACAGCTTCTCCACTACTGGCTCGTACCGTCGGCCTGATTCGTAGCCCTTCGCCAAAATGCCATACATTCAAAGCTTCCGGTGCGGTGAAGCCGATGGTGTCGTGGCCAGCGAGTGATTCCGGCGAGTCGCAGCCACCACGCCGCTTCAGGTACTCCGGCGAAGCCACCACTGACAGCGGAGACCGACCCAATGCCTTGGCATGGAGCGTCGAGTCTTCCAGGCTTCCGATTCGGATAGCCACATCAATCCGGCGCTCCAGCAGGTCGACAATCTGATCACTTGCCGTCAATTCCAGTTCAATGTGCGGATAGGCGGCTCGAAACTCCCGGACATGAGGCACGATCTGATGCAACAGGAATGGGTTAGCGGCGTCCACCCGTAGGCGGCCCGCCGGCCTTTGTTTACGTATGGCCAATTGCTCTTCGGCCTCTTCCAGCGAAGCCAGGCCATCTCTTACCTTCGCTACAAACAGCCGCCCTTCCTCGGTCAGCCCCACTTTGCGGGTGGTTCGGTTCAGCAGCGTTGTATTCAAGCTCTGTTCGAGGCGGGAGACCGCTCGCGACACCCGGGTCACAGATACGTCAAGTTGTTCTGCCGCGCTACTGAAGCTTCCGCTGTCCACCACTGACAGCAGGAAGTGAAGGTCGTCCGATCGGCTTTTCATTTCATTTTCCGCAAAAGTATTTTTTAAAAACCACTGTTTATCGCAAAAGTATGCGGCCGCAAACTAGGCATCGTCAATTCATTCCCGCTCACTGCTAAGGAGCCGCTATGCCCATTGCACTTTTCGCACTCACTTTGAGTGCCTTTGCGATTGGGACCACCGAGTTTGTCATTGTCGGACTGGTTCCCACCATTGCCCAGGATCTGGGCGTTACTCTCCCGTCTGCTGGCCTTCTGGTCAGTTTGTACGCGCTCGGTGTTGCTATAGGTGCACCGGTACTCACCGCCCTGACCGGCCGTTGGAATCGTAAGTTGGTGCTGCTTTCGCTGATGGGGCTGTTCATCATCGGTAACATCCTGGCCTGGATGGCGCCGAATTACAGCTCACTGATTACCGCCCGAATTCTCACCGGCCTTGCACACGGTGTGTTCTTCTCAATCGGTTCGACCATCGCCACTAGCCTGGTACCGAAAGAGAAAGAGGCCAGTGCCATTGCCATCATGTTCACCGGGCTTACCGTTGCCCTGGTAACGGGCGTTCCTCTGGGAACCTTTATCGGACAGACGTTCGGGTGGCGAGCCACCTTTCTGACCGTTGCCGTAATGGGGACCATCGCGTTGATCGGCAGTGCCTTTTTGGTGCCCAGGAACCTGAAACAGTCGAAGCCGGCAACCCTGCGTCAGCAGCTTGAGGTCATTACTCACCCGAGACTGCTGCTGGTGTACGCGATGACCGCCGTTGGGTATGGCGGTACGTTCACGGCATTCACCTACCTGACCCCGATCCTCGAAGACGTCACCGGTTTTGCCTCCGGCATGGTCGGCCTTCTGCTGCTCGTTTACGGTGTGTCTGTGGCCGCTGGAAATATCTGGGGTGGTAAGCTGGCCGATCGTTTTGGGCCAACCTCAGCGCTGTACATCGTTTTTGGCGGCCTGGCGGCCATCCTGTTTGTACTGACCTTCAGCGCTTACAACCCGGTTACAGCCGTGATCACCCTTCTGGTTTGGGGTGCATTTGCCTTCGGCAATGTACCAGGCTTGCAGGTGTATGTGGTCCAACTGGCTGAACGTTACACTCCGCATTCCGTGGATGTTGCTTCCGGCCTGAACATCGCGGCCTTCAACATTGGGATTGCCGTCGGCGCCTGGCTCGGAGGCCATGTGGTGGCCGACATGGGGCTGATGAACACGCCCTGGATTGGCGGCGTGATTGTTCTCAGTGCGCTGCTTCTGACCCGCATTTCCGCCACCTTGGACAACCACGAAACGGCTACCGCCTGATCTCTGAATGGCCTCCCGAAGGGGAGGTCATTGACGTGTGTCATGACGGTTTTTAATCAGTCGTTATCCGGTAACCTGAAATCGATTTCCTCGAGTGAGTCTGCCAGGAAGTCCAAAAATGCTCTTACCGCAGGAAGCAGCCCGCGGCGCGACGGGAAAACAGCGTGGAAAATCCCTCCGCGTGGTCGCCAGTCCGGTAAAATACTGACGAGATTGCCGTCAATCAGGTCCTGCCCACCGACGATGAGCGGCATTTTTACCACACCTAAACCACCCACAGCAGCTTTGAGTAACGTAAAGACATCATCGGTGACCAGGCGTGGCTGGTGATGGATTTTAACGGACGCACCAGCGGGCCCATCCAGGCACCAGACATGCTGTCCATCCCATTGCTCAAAATCGATACTGGGAAGTTTTGATAAATCATCGGGAGTTATTGGTTTCGGATACTGCGCAACCACCTCTGGCGCGGCCATCAAGCACTGAGGGCTTTTAGACAGCACTTTCATCGTTAAGTCACTGTCTTCGAGCGGCGGGTATCTCACTCGCAAGGCAACATCGAACCCCTCCCTGACAACGTCGATCCGTCGGCTCGTAGCCTCCATTTCGATTTTTACTTTCGGGTACTGCTGCATAAACCGGACAATCAACGGGGCCACCAGAAAGTAGATGATTCCCGGCGGGCAGCTCACCCGTATCGAACCCACTGGCTCGGAGCGGGAATGATCGATGACTTCCTGTGCCGCATCGGCCTCCACCAGCATTGCCACGCAGTGGCGATAATACTCTTTCCCCAACTCCGTAACAGTGAAGACACGCGGTGAGCGATTAATCAGTCGGGTATCAAGCCGACTCTCGAGCTCTGCCACGCGCCGGCTCAACTTGGATTTGGGTAATCCAAGTGCCCTGCCCGCTGGCGCAAATCCGCCGTGATCTACCACCTTCACGAAGTAAAAAAGATCGTTCAGATCCTGCATATACGATCGTCCTATATATAGAACTCTGAGTATAAGAATTAGTGCCTACTCAGGCCACCCTGGCTGAACTATCGTTAAATTTATTCCCTTTTCCAGTGCCAAAGGAGAGGGGGCCAACGACGACGGTGCACTGCGCCGTCTAAGCCCAGAAAGGAGAACGTCATGAGCAAACCCTATGTTCGACTCGATAAAAACGATGCTGCGGTACTGATGGTAGATCATCAGACTGGCCTGCTCTCCTTGGTCCGCGATATTGACCCGGACAAGTTCAAGAACAACGTATTGGCGATGGGTGACCTGGCTCAATACTTTGGGCTTCCGACCATTCTGACAACCAGTTTTGAGACTGGCCCTAACGGCCCATTGGTTCCGGAGCTGAAAGAACAGTTTCCCTCTGCCCCTTACATCGCCCGCCCAGGGCAGATTAACGCTTGGGACAATGAGGATTTTGTTAAGGCCGTTAAGGATACGGGAAAGAAACAACTGATCATCGCCGGCGTCGTGACAGAAGTGTGTGTTGCTTTTCCGGCGCTCTCTGCGCTGGCCGAAGGCTACGACGTATTCGTGGTGACGGACGCCTCCGGCACGTTCAACGAGCTGACCCGGCATTCGGCCTGGGACCGGATGTCGCAGGCCGGTGCCCAATTGATGACCTGGTTTGGGCTGGCGTGTGAGCTGCACCGTGACTGGCGCAACGATATTGAAGGCCTGGGAGCCCTGTTCTCAAACCACATTCCTGACTACCGAAACTTGATTACCAGTTACAACACTCTGCCTGAGAAGCAGTAGCGTAATGACGGGGTATTCGTGTCCTTCCAGCGAATACCTCCCCCAACCCATAGTATCTTTATACAGGGAATATCATCATGACTTCTCCCGCAAATTTTAATGGTCAGCGCCCGGTTATTGATCCAGACGACGCCGTATTGCTTCTGATTGATCACCAAAGCGGTCTGTTTCAGACCATCGGTGACATGCCCATGACCGAACTTCGAGCTCGTGCCACTGCACTGGCTAAAATTGCCACACTATCCAAGCTTCCCGTGATCACCACGGCATCTGTCCCCCAGGGCCCTAACGGCCCACTGATACCGGAGATTCACGAAAACGCGCCCCATGCGCAATACGTGGCACGCAAAGGTGAAATCAATGCCTGGGATAACCCGGATTTCGTTGCGGCGGTAGAAGCAACCGGTCGCAAAACGCTAATCATTGCAGGGACAATCACTAGCGTGTGCATGGCCTTCCCTGCTATTAGCGCCGTAGCTGACGGCTATAAGGTATTCACGGTCGTCGATGCATCCGGCACCTACAGCAAAATGGCTCAAGAGATCACGATGGCTCGAGTTGTCCAGGCCGGTGTGGTTCCGATGGACACCGCTGCGGTCGCCTCAGAGCTGCAAAAAACCTGGCATCGTGATGATGCTCAGGCATGGGCGGAAGCCTATACCTATATCTTCCCTGCCTACCAATTGCTCATCGAAAGCTACGCCAGAGCGCAAGAGGTAGTCCAGAACAATGAGGCGCTGGACTCAATCCGATAATGATTGACTGATTCAGTCAAACGGCGTCGTCCGGTCAGGTTCTGTCGGGCGGCGAGCGTTCTAGGTATAGAACACTGAGTGCGAATATTGCTATCTATTCAGGGCCCGTACGCTGTTTTATCGTCACAATGATGCAGTAAAAACGTTGGGTCGATGGACCCGTTAGGAGGTCAAAGTGAAAAAGATTCTGACAACGTATGGTCCCCCTCGCGGTCATTGGGTGGGTGATGGCTTTCCGGTTCGCTCGCTCTTCTCCTACGATCGGATGGGCGCATCGAATATCTCGCCGTTTCTGCTACTGGATTACGCCGGGCCATCGGAATTTCCTCCGGCTCAACGTCCCCGGGGGGTTGGTCAACATCCACACCGAGGCTTTGAGACCGTGACAGTGGTCTACAGCGGTGAGCTGGAACACCGGGATACCTCGGGTGCAGGTGGGCTCATTGGCGAGGGAGACGTCCAATGGATGACCGCTGGCGCGGGAATCGTGCACGAGGAGTTCCATTCACAGCAATTCACTGAACAAGGTGGTTTGCTGAACATGGTGCAGCTCTGGGTCAACTTACCTGCATCGGCAAAGGACACGCCGGCGGCTTACCAGACGTTGCTCAATAAGGATATCCCTCGTGTGTCCCTGGAAGATGATGGTGGAGCGCTGCGAGTCATTGCTGGTGAGTATCTTGAGCATAAAGGACCTGCCAACACATTCACGCCAATCAATGTGTGGGATCTTAAGCTGGAGCCTGGTGCCCGTGTGAATTTGCCGGTGCCCAAAGGCCACACCACCTTGGTGGCAGTGCTGAACGGTTCAGTTCAGATCAATGACACTGATGTGTTGCGTGAGGCAGAGCTTGCGAACCTGGACAGAGAAGGTCAAGAGATTGTGCTGGAGTCCAATAATGACGCTCGGCTGCTTGTGTTGAGTGGAGAACCCATTGATGAGCCGGTCGTGGGCTATGGACCCTTTGTGATGAATACAGAGGGAGAAATCAAACAGGCCATGCTCGACTTTCAATCAGGAAAATTCGGCGCTCTCTAGCAAGGGTAAAGAGCATGAACTGTTTTTGAGGGGCTGACAGGACGTCGCCCCCAATCAATCAAAGATTGGGAAGCACGCTATGAACGAACAAGAGGCAGACGCCGCCCCAAGCATCCACTATGACTCTGGTCGATCCATCATAATCCGGCACACCGTGAAACCCGGACACCGTGACCACTATGAAACCTGGCTCAGGCAGATTATTGCCGCCGCAGCCCAGTTTTCCGGGCACCAAGGCGTTCATGTGGTACGACCGCCCGAAGGGCATGACACCTTTGAAATCGCGGTGCGCTTTTCTCAACCCGAAGAAGCCGATACTTGGCTGAACTCCGATGTTCGGCGGGAATTGGTATCCGACATCGTTCCGGCGCTGGCCTCTGAAGAACAGGTAGAGATTCAGACCGGCATCGATTACTGGTTCACCCCACCCACGTCAAAAGCCAAACAGCCTACTCGCTGGAAACAATGGCTTATTACAACAGCGGTTATTTGGCCACTCACGTTGATCGTACCAATGGTCTTTCAGCCCATATTTGATCAACTTCCAGCGCTTGCGTTATGGGGTGTGCGTCATGGTTTGGTGGCAGCCACTGTCGTCGCACTAGTGGTCTATTTGATCATGCCCCGAGTGGTTCGACTCGTTGCAAACTGGCTGTTTCGTTAGTCGACAGCGCTAGGGGCAGAGGTACAGATCGATTTTCTATGGCAGTTTTGCCGTACGACCGGCGGGAAGATATGGTAAAGACCTGCGGCCTTTCGCACTTGTTTGGACACTAGGGAACACAACACTGAGGGAAATTACTATGACGCTGAAACTTCAAACAATCATTTGCAGCACGCGTCCTGGAAGGGTTGGTCCATCGATCGCTAAATGGTTCAACGAATTCGCCAATGCCGACGGACGATTTGGGTCGGAGCTTGTCGACTTGGCAGATTTTGAACTACCGGTCTACAACGAACCAAACCATCCGCGTTTACAGAAATACGAGCATGATCATACCAAGGCGTGGTCAAAAAGCGTCGATGCAGCTGATGCGTACGTTTACGTTATCCCCGAGTATAACTATTGCCCTCCCCCCTCCTTCACAAACGCGCTGGATTACGTGTACACCGAGTGGAACTACAAGCCGTGCGGGTTTGTGAGCTACGGTGGCGTATCCGGTGGTCTGCGCTCGGCGCAACTCGCGAAACAGCTGGTAACCACATTGAAAATGATGCCAATGATGGAGGGCGTGATGGTTCAGATGCCCTGGAACCTCCTCGATGAGAATAAGGTGTTCCAGGCGAGCGAGCATCACGAAGGTTCCGGGAAAGCGATGCTCGAGGAGTTGGAGAAATGGGCCAGTGCCTTACAATCGATCCGTAAGGGATGAGAGCAGACGCTGAATCTGCACCTCCATGCGCCTATCACGGCATTCCGATTGCGGACGCTAATCAATAGGTGTGTGTTGGTGCTGAGGGCGGCCCACGTTATCCAAGCGCCCGCTTAACCCAGTCCATACGGTCCTGGCCGAAGAACATTTCGTTGTTGACGAAGAAGGTGGGGGCTCCGAACACGCCCCTCTTGGCGGCGGCATCCGTCGCCTCGATCAGCGCTGTTTTTATCTGCGGTTGAGCCATTGCGTCCGCTACCTGTTCCGGATCAAAACCAGCGTTGGTTAGGATCGCCCTCAATGCCTCCGGGGATGAAAGGTCCTCACCCTGGGCCCATGCGGCTGAGAACATCGCCTGGTTGTAGAATTCGATCTGTCCGTTCGATAGCGCCCAGAGGGCGCCTCTCATTGTATTGACCGTGCTGAAAATAAAGTGAGGATTCAACTGGAACGGAATGCCATAGTGATCGGCATGGCGTTGAAAGTCGGTTTTGATCCATTCCCATTTGGCTGGGACGGTCACCGGAGACGTATTGCCTGTGGCCTTGAGGATGCCCCCGAGAAGAATCGGCTTGTAATTGATATTGGCGCCCGTCCCCTCAGTGAGTTCCTTCAACCGCATCCATGCGAAATAGGACGCGGGGCTTATGAAATCATAGTAAAAGTCGACATTCGTACTCATCATCATTACCTCTTGATGGGAAGGGTTTACCAGGGCTCAGAAAATGGCCGCGCATCCTGCTCGAATGTCCAGGCTGACCGAGGCTGTGTATGGAGATGCCAGTAAATGTCGGCAAGATCATCGGGCTCGATGATGCCACCCTCCCCCTTACTGGCATAAAGATCAGGCAGAAACTCAGCGGTCGCCTCGTTTCGTATCAGTCCATCAACAATAACGTGACCTACGTGGATTCCTTTTGGTCCAAGCTCCCGCGCCATGCTTTGAGCCAGGGCCCGTAACGCGTGCTTGCCGCCCGCAAAGGCAGAAAAACCGGCCCCACCTCTCAGGCTTGCCGATGCACCGGTGAATAGGATGGTTCCCTCGCTACGGGTCAGCATCTTCGCTGCCACCTCCCGGCCCATCAGAAAGCCCGCCAGCGCACACATCTCCCAGACTTTCTGGTACACCCGGGTGGTTGTTTCGCAGAGATCGAACCGAACGTTTCCACCCACGTTGAAGATGGCAACCCGTATAGGGCCCAACTCTGATTCCACCCGATTGATCAGCTCCGTTACTTGCGTCTCATCACGGGCGTCGGAATGAATTGCCGTTGCCGTGGATCCGATGTCGCTGATTTCACGACTGAGCTTTTCCAGATCTCCCCGGCGACGGGTTACCACGAGATGGAATCCTTCCCTGGCAAATCGGCGTGCGATCGCCGACCCTAAATGATCACCAGCCCCAACCACCAGCGCAATGGGTTTGTCGGTCGTGCCCATGTTCCTTCCCCTTATTCCGTTGTGATGCTGGTAAAAACGTATCCCACCTAATAGCGTAGCTAAAATCGATTAAATGTATGCCAATCACAACCAATGGTTACGTCTTTTGGCTTTCTTGGTTGTCGTCACCGATCTCCCAATTGTTGCCTCAGATATTCCATGGCATAGCGAGCGCGCGCAGACAGGGGCCATTCCGCCCGGGAGATCATCCAGAGCGAATCCACCACGTCCCTTTCAAGCGTCATAACCTTGATTTCGCTGTGTCGGGCAAAGGCCTGCCTCGCGTACTGCGGTAGTACGGTAAAGCCCATGCCCCTGGCTACGGGTTCGAGAATTAAGCCTACCTGATTAACAAAACCGCGCACCGGAATATTGCGGATTCCAGGCTCCCCCGGAAAGCAGCGGCTCAACAGGCGCGTTGCCATGGCCCGGCCATCAGGGTGGTCGATATAGCCTAATCGCTCCAAATCCGCCCAGCTCGATACCGATTGCCCTGCCGGCACAATCAGTTCCAGTGGCTCTCCGGCGAAGTGGGAGGACGTCAAGTGGGGATCGTCAGGCTTTGCCGTAACCAAGCCGATCTCATAGCGTTTACCCAAGACCGCATCCAATATTTCCGTATCCGGTGCAAATTGATGACGGACCACCAAGTCAGGATGCTGCTCCTGCAGATCGAGCAACAGTGGGTATAGCAGCAAGCCGCAGCTCCCCGGCGTGATAAGACTGAGCTCACCTCTTGTTTTATCGCCTTCCGACATTCGCAGGCGTAAGCGCATATCGGCCTGTTCCATCTCATCACAATACGCCAGGAGTGCGTGGCCGGCCGGTGTTAAATCCATCCGTCGAGGTTGCCGTATCACCAGGGTCCCCAGCTGTGCTTCAAGATGTCTTACATGCTGACTGACGGCTGCCTGGGTCAAGCCGAGCTGGTCGGCTGTCCGGGTAAAACTGCCGACGTCTGCAAGTACAACGAACGAACGTAACCATTGGGGATTAAGCATAAGAAACTCTTATTGATTTGATAAGCAATGACCTGTTTATATTATAGCAATTGCCGCTTACTCTGGTTCTACACTTTCCAGAGGAGAAGAACCATGAGCACCACTTACCCACGCAGTTTTTCCCATATCGGGATTTCGGTGACCGACCTTGATGCCGCTGTGAAGTTCTATACAGAAGTAATGGGCTGGTACCTGATCATGCCGCAAACCACTATTGAGGAAGATGACAGCCCCATTGGAGTTATGTGTACCGATGTGTTTGGTGCAGGCTGGGGCTCTTTCCGGATTGCTCACCTTTCCACCGGCGACCGGATTGGTGTGGAAATCTTTGAATTCAACAACGCAGAAAAGCCGGAAGACAACTTCGAGTACTGGAAAACCGGCGTGTTTCACTTTTGTGTCCAGGACCCGGACGTGGAAGGCCTTGCAGAGAAAATCGTTGCGGCAGGCGGTAAACAGCGCATGCCAGTTCGTGAATACTTCCCCGGCGAAAAGCCCTACCGCATGGTTTACATGGAAGATCCGTTCGGAAACATTCTCGAGATCTACAGCCACAGTTACGAGCTGACTTACTCCGCAGGCGCTTACGAGTAATCCGGTATTCGGTGGGCAATGACCCACCGACCTTTCGTTAACCTAGGTTTGAGCAAGGGCGCTCACAGTTCGACACGCGAACGCCCTCGCCTGACACGCACCATGTCCGCAACGATGGCCAGTGCAATTTCAGAAGGGGTTTTACTGCCGAGGTTGAGTCCGATGGGCATGTGGATCCGCTCAACGTCTTCCTTTGACAGGCCACCAGTCCGACGAAGTCGTTCGGATCGGGCCTGGGAAGTACGAACAGAGCCCATCACACCAATGTAGCTTGCCGAGGTTTTGACAGCAGCCATCATGGCCAGATCATCAATGCGGGGGTCATGGGTTGCGGCGACTATCGCCGTGGAGGGCGTGCAAGCACCAGGCGAAGCGATATACAGCGACGGCAGTTGGGGCACAAACTCAACACCCGGCGGCAGGCTCATGCCATTGGTGACTTCCTCCCGTGGGTCACACAGCACCACCTCATAACCAAGGCTTAAGGCGAACTGTGCACAGGCCTCTGATACCGTTGAATAGCCGGCAAGAATTAGCTTGGCGACGGGGCCAATACGAACCGTCACCGTCTCTTCGGTTTCATTTTGCAACACCCGCGGCCCCGTGGGTTCAGCATCGGACAGCCACCACACTGCATCCGTCAATCTGATATGTCGTGCGATTTCATTTTGGCCGGACAGGGCCTGCTGAATCCGCTCAAGGTGATCCCGGGTCTTTGCGGTGGCAACCATACGTTCCACCAGGACGTCGAGAATGCCCCCGCACGGCAAGCGAATACGGGGGCTCTCCGGGCTGTTGCTGCCCGGGTCGCCATAACGAACAATAACAGCAGGTTGTTCGTACTCTCCGGCGGCAACGCGCTCGAGGAAGTCTTCCTCGACGCAACCACCCGAGAGCGAGCCCACATGATGTCCATCCGAGGTGGCAACCATCAGTGAGCCCGGCTCCCTGGGCGATGATCCGAAGGTAGACAACACCGTGCACAACCAGATCGTCCGGCCACTCCCCAGCCATTCGATCGCCTGCTCCACTACCCGAGCATCCAGACTTTGCATGGTCATGCACTCAACTGATCACCAACAGGAAGACGCCGGATGCGTTTCCCCGTGGCTGCATAGATGGCGTTGCACAGTGCCGGCGCGACCGGTGGCAACCCCGGCTCGCCCACACCGCCCATGGCGTCATCGGGATTATCAATCAGGTGCACCCGGACCACTTTCGGCGCGTTTGGCATTCGCGGCAACAGATATCTGTCGAAGTTACTTTGTTGAGCGACACCATCCTGGAACGTCACCTCATTTTGAAGGGCAATGCCGATTCCCATCACGCAGGAACCCTCCATCTGTGACCGGATTCGCTCCGGGTTGGCCTGCGGCCCGCAATCAAAGGCAATGTCGGCGCGGTGAATGGTCACTTGCCCGCCGTCATCCACTTCCACGTCAAAGACGACGGCGGTGTAGGAAACAAAGCTGTGGTGGAAGGCAAGCCCAAGGCCACGCCCCTTTGCTCTTTCCTTTCCCCAGCCCGCTTCTTCGGTGGCACGCTCAATAACCCGGCGCATACGGCCCACATCGATCGGGTACATCTCAGGATCTTCACCGTAGTTCCAGCCATCGCCCACCGTGAGATTGTGAACCTCACGCCCTGGCCCCAGCAGGTCCAGTACGTAATCGCGATGGTCCTTGCCGGCGGCTACCGCCATCTCGTGGGCAAAGCTCTGGATGGCCCACGCATGCGGCAGGTTGTACACCGAGCGGAACCACCCGATGCGGACATGAGCCGGTGCCGGCGGGTTCTCCAAACGGATAGCAGGGATGCTGAATGGCATGGTGTTAAACCCCATTCCCAGCTCAAAGCCCGCCTTGTGTTTGGGATCCGGCGCGAACAGCGATGCAATGCTGGGAGACAGAGTACGGTGGCGCCAACTGGTCGCTTTGCCATTACCGTCGAGCCCCGCTTCCAGGTGATCCACAGAAACCGCATGGAAGTAGGCATGCTGAATGTCGTCCTCACGGGACCACTGCAGTTTGATGGGCTGCCCTTCAAAGGCCTTGGCCACTTGAGCGGCCTCAATCACGAAGTCTGGCTTCGATTTACGGCCAAAACCGCCACCCAGCAGGGTTTGATGAACGGTCACGTTTTCCAGGTCGATCTCCAGAAGCCCGGCGATGCCTTCTCGCGTCGCCCTGGGGTTCTGCACTGGCGCCCAGGCCTCGGCTTTGCCCCCGCTTACGCGAACCACGGCGACGGGGGGCTCCATGGGAGCCTGAGCCATATGGGGCATGTAGTAGGTGGCTGACACCCGCTTATTGGCTTCTTTCAAAGCGGCCTCAACATCACCGGACTGGCGTATAACCTTGCCCGGCGATTGCGCCGCTTTTTCCAGAGATTCACGGTAAGTATCCGATGTGTAATCGGCGTTGTTACCGGCCGGAGTATTGTCCCACTCTATCTTCAAAGCTCTGCGGCCTTCCATGGCAGCCCAGGTGTTGGTGGCTACTACTGCAACACCCCCGAGCGGATTAAATGCCGCAGGCTGGCCCGTGCCATCAATGCGTACAGTTTTCTTAACACCTCTGACCTTCAGGGCCTCACTGTCATCGACGCTTTTCACCGTCGCACCATAAACCGGTGGTCTGGCCACCACTGCATAGAGGGTGTTTTCCAGATCCACATCGGCGCCAAAAATCGCCTTGCCGGTGACAATGTCTTCACCATCGATTGCTTTGGGGTGCGTGGACTTCAGCTCGCCATTGATCAGGCCGGATTCCTTGCCAATGAAACGCAGCTCACTATCGGATTTCAGAACCAACCCGTCCCGGCCAGGAACGTCCAGCTCCCGTGCGGCTTCTGCAAGCTGGCCAAAGCCGAGTTCACGTCCAGTGGCAGGATGAACAACCTTATGAACATCCGCCCTTACTTGGTCGACCGATACACCCCATTGATTGGCCGCTGCCTGCTCAAGCATCAGCCTGGCAGCAGCGGCCGCACGGCGCATGGGGTCGTACCAGTGACGCATGCTGCGGGAACCATCGGTATTCTGGTTGCCAAACTTATCCTGATCGCCGTCTGCCTGTTCCGCGCGAACCCGGTCCCAGTCTGCGCCCAGTTCATCCGCGGCCACCATAACCAGGCTGGTGCGAATACCCTGCCCCATTTCGGCACGGTTGTTGACGATGGTGACAAGGCCGTTGGCGTCGATATGGATAAACACATTCGGGTTGTCTACCCAGCCCCCCGGCATGGCCCCGGCCCCGAATTGAGCCTGTTCATTGGCCAGCCCAATATCCCATCGGGCTGCGAGCAGGAGCGCAGAGGCTCCGGCCAACCCTTTGAGAAGACCGCGGCGGCTGACATTCGCAAGCAGCAGTGTGTCGTCGGATTGGCTCATGAGCTCACCTCCTTGTCCGCAGCCCGCTCAATGGCCGCCAGAATGCGATTGTAGGTGCCACACCGGCAGAGGTTGCCCGCCATGGCATCGATGATTTCCTGGGTTTCCGGTTCCGATGTTTTCTTCAGCAGAGCTGTGGCATTCATGATCTGGCCACCCTGGCAGTAGCCACACTGGGCCACACCCAGGTCCAGCCACGCCTGCTGGACTTTGCTGCCAACCGGGTCGTCGGCCATGGCCTCTATGGTCGTAATCTCTCCCTGAGCTGCGGAGACCGGCGTTATGCATGATCGGGTGGCGACCCCATCGAGATGAACCGTACAAGCACCGCATTGGGCGATACCGCACCCGAACTTGGTGCCTTTCATGCCGACAACGTCCCGAATGGCCCAAAGCAATGGCATATTGTCGGGGACGTCCAGTTCATGCAGCTGTCCGTTTATGGTCAGGTTAATCATTGGTCTCTCCCTTCACTGTGTTCCACGCACTGTGTTGCACGATTTACGTTGCTGGGGAAGCTTGAGCTCACTGACCGGAGAAAAACGACTCGGCATAACCGGTATATTTCTTAAACAGCTCGTCTCTGAAAGCCTGCCCCCTTGATGCAAGGACTCGATCAATGTCATCGCGCAGACCGGCAAGTTCATTGCGATAACCGGCCACACTGACCGAAGAACCAAGCGCTGGTTCCAGAACGCGAAGCGCCAGATCGTGATCCTGGATCAGATTGGCGCTCCAGAAGTTGTCTTCAATGAATGCATCGGCCCGCCCGAATTCGAGCATGCGGAAAGGCACCATTCCCTCGCCATCAGCGGAATAGGTGATCTCGACAATATCCTGATGGGTCTCTGCCCAGCGCGTGATATTGTCCGGGTAAACATACCCGCTGATGATCAGCACGCTAAGGTCATCCAGCTTCTCAAGCGTCACCGGCCCCTCAATGGATAGGCTCTCAGGTACGATCGCAGCCAATGTCCAGTGAGCAAATATCGTTCGCGAGTGCAGAAGCTTGTCCCGCCCCTCTGTTATTGGTACGGCGATGTCTGAGGCGCCTGACTGAACCTCTGAAATACAGCGTTTAAACGGCAATTCCTCGTAGGCAGCGATCAGCCCCAGATCATTGAGCGCGGCATTCATCAATTCCACGGCAATGCCGCGCATCTCTCCCTGATGATCCTTAAAGATGTATGGGGCCCAGGGTTCATAACAGATCTTTATCGTCGAGGATGGTGCGGCTGCATGGCTGAGGGTTCCATAAAGCACCAGCAACACCGCGATAACCCCGTAATGTATGACAACTGATACTGCACGCTGCATGAGAGGCGCCCCACTGCGCTTTGGGTTTGAGAACGGCGGGCGTCACCGTTTCTATAGTCTGATAAGTATAGACAATTGTGACAGACACCGACCGAAAGGTAACGCTCGCTACCACGATGGATTCATGGCACCTGTCGGAGGGGATCTGTAGGAGAGTGTGCGCAGGTGGGTAGAGCTGGCGAGGGCTACGTCGGGCAGGCCCCTATCTGGGTAGGTAAGCCGAAACTTCCTCCAGGCCTGGCAAAGAGGTGAAAGCGCCTGCATGAGTGACCGCATGCGCACCACAGGCACTGGCAAAGGTCAGTATGTCTTCAAGTTGCTCGGGGTCTTCGCCCAACGCCTTAAGACTGGCAGCGGTTATATCCAGGTCCGACAGCCGATAGAGCAACCCACCAACGAACGCATCGCCGGCGGCGGTGCTATCAACCATCTGCACGTTTCGTGGCTCGATGGAGCCGTAATGAGATGAGGTGAAGTAACGCAATGGCTTTCCGCCGTCTGTAACCAACACCAAAGAAGCGCCTGCCTTCAAGATTTTCTGCAACACCTCGGTTTCGTTCTGGTGTCTGCACAAGAAGGCCAGTTCTTCTGCGGATAGCTTCACAAGATCCGCTTGCTCCACACAGGCCCACACCGGAGCATATGGATCTGTGCCTTTGGGCCAGAGGTTATTTCTGAGGTTCATATCAAAGCTCACCAGCCATCCGGCTGATCTGGCCTTTTCCAGTCCCGCCTGGGTTGCATCCAGAATGTCCGGTTCAGTCAGTGTGTTGGAGCAGAAATGGAAAATGCCGCGGTCATCGAACCATTCTGGCTGGAATTCGTGTGGGGCGAATAACAGGTCAGCCGATGGTCCCCGGTAGAACTCGAAACTTCGCTCTCCGGTCTTATCCAGTGACACAAAGGCCAAGGCAGTTTTCGCTTCACTGGTTTGCAGCAGATAGTCTGTTCGCACATGCATGGCTTCCAGCGACTTGACGAGAAAATCACCGAACATGTCAGCGCCCACTTTGCCGGCGAAATAACTGTCTCCGCCGAGTTTACCAATCGCAGCGGCGACGTTGGCAGGTGCACCGCCTGGAAACTTCGTGAAGCGCTCGTTGACCGAATCAGAGTTTTCAGCCTGGTCTTCGCTCACCCTGCTTGAGAGCATGTCCACCAGGGCTTCACCGAATGAAATAACCTTGATCATCGACTGCTCCCCTCTTCCATCTTTTCCACCGCTGGATCCGAATTGGTTGTACCCGTGTTCAGGTGCTGTTTGACAATCTCCATCAGCCCCTGGGTTGACGGATCATACTTGTCGCTCTGCTGTTCAATATCACGGCTGATTTCGTTGGCCAGCCGCTTGCCCAACTGCACGCCCCACTGGTCAAAGGAGTTGATGTTCCAGATAGCACCCTGCACAAAGACCTTGTGTTCATACAGAGCAATCAAGGCGCCCAGATTTCGGGGCGTCAATTCGTCCATCAGCAGCACGTTGCTTGGGCGATTGCCTGGGCAACTGGCGTATTGGTCGTTCTGGGTGTCGCCATTCATAAAGGCGTTGGCCTGAGCCAGCATGTTAGTCAGCAAGGCAAAATGGTGGTCCTTGGTGTCGTCCTCTGGTTTCAGCGTCGCAATAAAGTCGATGGGTACGAAGCGTGTGCCCTGATGCAGTAACTGAAAGAACGCATGTTGACCGTTGGAGCCGGTTTGCCCCCACACAATGGGACCGGTGGCGTGGCTGACCGGGTTGCCATCGATGTCCACTGACTTGCCGTTACTTTCCATATCCAGTTGCTGGAGGAACGCCGGTAATTGGTGCAGAGCCTGATCGTAAGGAATAATCGCCTGGGTTTCGGCACTCAAGAAATTGATGTTCCAGATGCCGATAAGAGCCAGCACGACCGGCATATTGGCCTCAAAAGGTGCCTCCCGGAAGTGCTGGTCCATTATGAAAGCGCCCTCAAGCAACTCGATAAACGCATCGAACCCGATACTCAAGGCAATGGGCAAGCCAATGCTGGACCAGAGCGAATAGCGGCCACCTACCCAATCCCAGAATTCAAAGATGCTGTCCTCGCGGATGCCAAATTCCGTTGCTGCGTTGATGTTGGTGGACACCGCGACAAAGTGCTGGCCCATGTCGGTTGTGGTGCTTTGCGTCTGCGCCTGGAACCAGCGCTTGGCACTGTTCGCATTCAACAGGGTTTCCTGGGTAGAGAAGGTCTTGGTCGACACAACGAACAAAGTGGTTTCCGGATCCAGCCCTTTCAGCACTTTCTTGAGGTGACGGCCGTCGACGTTGGAAATGAAGTGGACGTTCATTTCCTGATGCTGGTAATCAATCAAGGCGCGACACACCATGCTGGGCCCAAGGTCTGAACCGCCGATGCCGATATTTACAACGTCGCGAATTCGCTTTCCGGTATAGCCCAGCCATTGTCCGTTCCTGACCTGCTCGGTGAAGGCCCTGAGTTTTTCCAGGCTGGCCCGAACCTCTGGCATGACGTCCTGGCCATTCACGACAATCGGTGCATCACTCAGGTTGCGCAAGGCGGTATGCAGAACCGGACGCTGTTCGGTGACGTTAATGGTTTCCCCAGAGAACATCTGTTCCCGGCGCGACGCCAACGGCGACTGTTTGGCCATCTCGAACAGCGCATCCATCACCTGCGGCGATACCTTGTTCTTGGAATAGTCCAGAAACAGCTCGCCTAACCGGAGGCTCATCTTATCGAAACGGTCCGGATCCGCTTTGAAATAATCCGCGATCCGGTCGTTCCGAGTCTCGTTGGCAAGTTGTTCCAGCATGCTCCAGGACTCGGATTTGCCCAGTGCATTCATATCTGTGCTCCCTAATGTTCGTCAGGTCAGCTCTCGCTGAGGGCTGCAAAAACCCCTTTTGTTTCCAGCTTGTCGAGTGCCCTATCGAAGGCCTCTTCAAAGTCGCTGGAGCTGGCGAGGGTGGTCCCGAAAAGGTCTGCCATCCCCAGAAACTCCGGGGTCAGGTTGGCTCTGTCTTCAACGGCCGCCTGCAGCCGGGGGGCCATGGGATCATTGATCTCGTGCGGTTGTCCCTGCTCATCTTTGCCACGGAGGTAGAGCGCCCAGCTGGCAATGATCATGGCAACACGAGACAGCGGTCGTCCTTCGTTCACTAGTGTCTGCACCGTCGGCACCAGGAACTTCGGTATCTTGCTGGAGCCGTCCATACACAGCCTGGCCAACTCGTCGCCCATTTGAGGGTTGGAGAAGCGTTCGATCAGGGTCTGCTTGTACGCGGGCACATCGATACCTGAAATTTCTCCCAGTATCGGTGTCACGTCTTCATCCATGAAGCTGCGAATAAAACGGCTGAACCGATCATCCGCCATGACCTCGTGGGTATATCGATAACCGGAAAGATACCCGAGGTAGGCCATAGCGGAATGGCTGGCATTCAACAGGCGGATTTTCATGCGCTCGTAAGGGGCGACGTCGTCCGTGAACTGAACACCCACCGCTTCCCATTCCGGTCGACCGTTACAGAAATCATCCTCCAGCACCCACTGGTAAAAAGGCTCGCAGATCACTGGCCAGCCATCTTCCAGGTCGTAGTTATCTTTCAGCCACCGGCGATGTTTGTCATGGGTTCCCGGTGTAATGCGGTCAACCATGCTGCTAGGGAAACTCACCTTTTCGCCGATCCAGCCCGCAAGCTCGGCATCCCTCAGGCGGGCAAAGCTCAACAGGGCACCGCGGGCCACCTGGCCGTTCTCGGGGAGGTTGTCACACGACAGGACGGTAAATGGCGGCAGATTACGTTCGCGTCGGCGGCATAGGGCCTCAGTCAGATAGCCAAAGACCGTGCGCGGTTGCTGCGGGTTTTCCAGGTCGTGAAGAACGTCCGGGTGGTTTTCATTGAACCTCCCGGTGTTGTCGTCCACGTTGTAGCCACCCTCGGTAATCGTCAGCGAGACGATCTTCACTTCGGAGCTCGCCATTTTCTCAATGACAGCGTCCTGCTCCTCAGGCGCGAACATGAAACCGGTGATAGAGCCAATGACACTGAGGGTATTGGTGCGGTCGGCGCCGAGCTCGATCAAGGTGTAGAGGTGGTCCTGATCAGACAACACCTGCTGCATGGCCCGATCACCTTCACGCAGCCCAACACCACAAATCGACCAGTCCGGGTTGCCACCTGCCTGCAACAGCTGGTGGGTATAGACCGCTTCATGGGCACGGTGGAATCCGCCCACGCCAATATGAACGATACCGTGTCCGAGGTTGCTTCGTTCGTAAGCAGGCACGGACATCTCTGGACTCAGTTGGTCCAATGCTGAGTTATTCAGTTTCATAAGATGTCACGCTGCCAATCGGCTGGGTTTCTGAACGGCATTGCCTTGCTCGTCGAACAAGTGGCACTCATCCACATGCAGGCGTAAACCGATGCGATCACCGTAGTTGCAGGCAAAGTTGCCGGGCATGCGGACAGTCAGCGTTTCCTGGCCATCGGTCTTTACATAGCAATAGGTATCGCTACCCAGGCTTTCGGCGATGTCCATGTGGCCGGTCAGTGAGCTCTCGCTGGGTTCAACCACATCGATGTTTTCCGGCCGAACGCCAACGGTGACAGCACTGCCCTGACTCAGGTGTTCGCTGGCCGCGGGCAAGGTCACTGTAGTACCGGAAGTCAGTTCAACCGTGACGCTTGAGGCATCAAGTGCGGTTACGTTGCCCGGCAGGAAGCTCATCTTGGGCATCCCCAGGAAACCTGCGACAAATCGATTGGCCGGGTTACGGTACAGGTCGAGGGGGGTGCCTACCTGCTCAATCCGGCCCTGATTCAACACGACCACTTTATCCGCCAGAGTCATAGCCTCGACCTGGTCGTGGGTAACGTAAATCATGGTCGCGTTAAGGTCATGGTGAAGTCTGGCCAGCTCGAGTCTCATCTGTACCCGCAGTGCAGCGTCCAGGTTAGAGAGCGGCTCATCGAACAGGAATACTTTGGGCTGGCGTACAATTGCACGACCAATGGCAACCCGCTGGCGCTGGCCACCGGACAGCTCTTTGGGTTTGCGTTCCAGCAACGGGTCCAGCTCCAGAATTCGGGCCGCTTCGGCTACCTTGTTATGGATAACCTCTTTTTTCTCTTTAGCGAGTTCCAGTGCAAACGACATGTTTTTGCGTACGGACATATGGGGATACAGGGCGTAGCTCTGGAACACCATTGCCAGATCCCGTTTGGCCGGGGCCAAATCGGTGATCTCTTTCGTATCCAGCAGAATGTGGCCGCCGGTCACCTCTTCCAGGCCCGCGATGGAGCGCAGCAGGGTCGACTTGCCACACCCTGATGGTCCGACAAACACCACAAATTCATTGTCTTTAATCTCAAGATTGATGCCTTTGAGAATTTCTGTTTCCCCGAAGGATTTCTTGAGGTTCTTTATTGTTAAGTTAGCCATGGGAAATCTCCGTTATTTGACGGCGCCAAAGGACAAGCCGCGAACCAGCTGTTTTTGGCTGATCCAGCCAAAGATAAGAATGGGGGCACAAGCCAGGGTCGATACGGCTGACAACTTGGCCCAGAACAAGCCTTCAGGACTTGAATATGAGGCGATCAGAGCCGTCAACGGGGCCGCTTCCGAGGCCGTGAGGTTGAGTGACCAGAACGCCTCGTTCCAACTGAGAATCAGTGACAGAAGCACCGTCGCGGCGAGACCACCCTTACTCATAGGCAGCAGCACTCGCCAGATCTCCTGGAACAGTGTGGAGCCATCCATTCGAGCTGCCTCGAGCACCTCTTTGGGTATCTCTTTGAAATAGGTATAGGCCATCCAGATCATGATCGGCAGGTTGATCAGTGTGTAGATGATGACCAGTCCGGTTTTGGTATCGAGCAAACCCGTGTCTTTGAAGATCAGGTAAATCGGCACCAGCACGCCAACCGGCGGCAGCATTTTGGTGGATAGCATCCACAGTAGTGTCCCTTTGGTACGCTTGGTCTCGAAAAAGGCCATGGAATAGGCGGCGGGTACGGCGAGCATCATTCCGATGATCGTGGAGCCGAAAGACACCACCACCGAATTCCAGGCAAAGTGCAGATAGTCACTGCGTTCATTAACCAGCGTGTAGTTCTCGAGGGTCGGCGAGAAGAACAATTGTGGAGGTGTGGCAAAGGCATCGATTTCTGTCTTGAAGCTGGTCAGCAGCATCCAGAAAATCGGGAAGAATATGGCCAGGGCCACACCCCACGCCAACACCCCCATAAGCAGGGTGTTCAGGCTACGTCGTTGTTTCAGGCTAATCATGTTGTAACCTCCGGGAATCATTGTTTTTCGGTCAGGCTTTTGCCGATCAGCCGCACCAGGAAGAAGGCGGCAATGTTGGCCAGCACGACGGCAATCAGGCCACCGGCTGAGGCCAGTCCAACGTCGAACTGCAGCAACGCCTGGCTGTAGATGAGGTACGCAAGGTTGGTGGTCTCGTAACCCGGGCCACCGCCCGTGGTGGTGAAGATCTCCGCAAAAATCGACAGCAGGAAGATGGTTTCGATCATCACCACCACCGCGATCGGGCGAGCAAGGTGCGGCAAGGTGAGATGGAAGAACAGAGCCAAGGGACCGGCGCCATCAAGTCGGGCCGCTTCCTGTTGTTCCTGATCCAGCGACTGCAATGCGGTCATAAGCAGCAGGATGGCGAACGGCAGCCACTGCCATGACACGATCATGATGATCGAAAACAACGGAAACTCGGAAAACCAGTCGATCGGCGTGGCGCCGAAAAACTTCCAGATGGCCGCAAAGACACCGGATACCGGATGCAACAGAAGGTTCTTCCAGATCAGCGCGTTCACAGTCGGCATAATAAAGAACGGGGATATGAGGAGAATCCGGACGATGCCCCGCCCCCAGAACGCCTGGTTAACAAGCAGCGAAATCAGCACGCCCAGAACCACCGTAATTAACAGCACCGAACCGACCAGCAGCAGGGTGTTGCTCATTCCGGCCATAAAACCGAAATCGGTGACAAAGAACTGGAAATTTTCCAGCCCCACAAATTCGTTATCGCCGGGGTACAGCAGGTTATAGCGAATCACTGAAAAGTAGATGGTCATGGACAGCGGAATCACCATCCACAACGCCAGGACGAGCACCGACGGCGACACCATGAAACGATTGATGCGGGAGGTCTTTCTATTACCTCCCTGGCGGCTGTCCTGTTTGGGTTCCGCGGCGGAGCTCGCGGGACCGGCATTCAGAGCGGTTGTCTTCATATCGGTTCTCCGGTGACCCCCAAGCAGGCTCCGCCGAAGCGGACCCTGAATCAGGTCATTGTTGTTTCGTCTTGGCCGGGTATTCAGTTGGAGTAATAGCGGGCGCGAGTCATCTCACGAAGGGTGATCGATTGTGCTGCCTTCAGGGCATGATCAACCGACATCGACCCTGCCAGGGCGCCCGAGATCAGCTTGCCGACCTGGGTTGCGATCGACTGAAACTCAGGGATGGCCGCAAACTGAACGCCCACATAGGGGGAAGGATTCAACGTGGAATCGTTGGGGTCGGCGTTGCCAATTGCTTCCAGGGTTCGGGTCGCGAACGGCGCAGCTTCCAGGTATTCAGCGTTGTCGTAGGTGGAGGTGCGTGTGCCGGGGGGCACGTTGGCAATGCCATAGGTTTCCTCAACCAGTTGGCTATAAGCCCGCGAGGTTGCCCAGGTGACAAAGGTTTTCGCCGCTTCCTTGGCGTCTGAGCTTACCGGAACGGCGAGGGCCCAGGACCACAACCATCCCGAACCTTTTGACGTTACCTGTTCTGGCGCCAGGGCAAAGCCGATGTGTTCCGCTACCCTGCTTTGAGACTCATCGGTAAGAAAGGATCCTGCGACAGTCGCGTCTACCCACAAGGCACACTTGCCACTGTTGAACAGCGCCAGGTTCTCGTTAAACCCGTTGGATGAAGCGCCCGGAGGGCCGTAGTTCCCGAGAAGGTCGACGTAGAAACTGACGGCGTTGTTCCACTCTTCGCCAGTGAATTCAGGCTTCCAGTTTTCATCAAACCAGCGTGCGCCAAAGGCGTTAGCCATGGTTGTGATCAGAGCCATATTCTCGCCCCACCCTGCTTTTCCACGCAGGCAGATACCGTATTGCTCATCTTCCGGTTTATGGAGCTTTTCTGCGAAGGTTTTCATTTGATCCCAGGAAGGCTGTTGCGGCATGCTCAGCCCATTGGCTTCAAAAAGGTCCTTGCGATAGAACGTCATCGAACTTTCGGCGTAAAACGGCAGTGCGTACAAGGTACCGTCGGAGGACAGGCCGCCGAGAACTGATGGAAAAATATCGGCCAGATCGTAATCCGAAGGCAGATCCTCCATCGGGGTCAGCCACCCCTTCTCTCCCCAGATCGGTGCCTCGTACATTCCAATCGTCATCACATCGAATTGACCGCCGTCCGTCGCAATATCGGTAGTCAGGCGCTGGCGCAGGACATTTTCCTCAAGCACTACCCAGTTCAGATCGATGTCTGGATGAAGCTTTTCGAATTCATCGGAAAGGCCCTGCATGCGAACCATGTCGCCATTGTTCACAGTACCAATAGTCACTTTGGTGGCAGCCATTACGGAGGACGCGACGGCCGTCATGCCAACGGCCATAACAGCGGACAGATATCGTTTGTTGTTCATGTTCCAACCTCTGTTTGTTTTTGGAGTAGGTCGTTCAGAATGTCCGGATTGGCCGGTGCATTCCGGGTACTTTGATCTGACGGATCACCTCTCGTCAGGAAAGTGAATCAATGGTGCTATTACACGCTTAATGTCAGAACTGAACAAATACATACCCTGTCATTTTTCTGTACTTTTATGCCATCACGAATGGGGATGCCTCCCCCGCTCATTTAGCTAAAGGTGGCTACAAGTACAGGCTGTGTGGGCTATTGGCGACAAAGTAAGGTTGAACGGAACCCATGGACGTCACCAGAAAGTATCATTCTGAGAGAAAAGAGGATGTGCAGAGAGAGGGATGAAACAGATGAGGTACTGATTACCGCTGATACAACGCGTCCATGGAGGTTCGGCGGTATTCAGACGGCGTCATGCCCTTCACATCGGAAAACCGGCGATTGAAATTGGCGATGTTGTTGAAGCCAACCTGAAAGCAGATCTCCGTAATTGGATCATCCGTATGCGCCAGGCGTTCACAGGCTTTGTTGACCCGAAGGGTATTAACGAATTCAATGAATCGATGGCCGGTGGCCTTCTTGAAGAACTTGGAAAAATAGGTTGGGCTCATGTTCACATGCGCCGCAACATCTTCCAGGGAAATACTTGACCGATAGTGCTCGAAAATATGGTTCAACGCCTGGTTCAATCGGTTGAGGATCTTTTCATCGGTAATCGGAAGGTAAGTCGACGAAGACAGCACGCGATAGTCATCCATCGCCGCCAGGATCTCAACCATTGCCCAAAAACGCGTCAAGCGTCGAAAGCCATTCGAAGTGGCAACTTCTTCAAACAACCCTATCGCTTTGTCAATTCCCTCGCGATTCCGGAATTCAATGCCGTATTGAGCACGTTGCCAGAACGGAGCAAGGGCCCGCGTTTCAGGAAACACCGATTCAGAGGCGGTAATCAGATCGTGGGAAAAATTGATGACGCGGTCACGAAGCTCAACATGCTCGCCCTTTTCTAGCTGACTGATCCAGTTGTGAGGAAGGTTGGGCCCCACAAGGATCAGGCTGTTGGGGGCAAAATTGCCGATATAATCACCCACGAAAACCTTTCCGGAGGTCTCGGTGATCAGATGGAGTTCATACTCCTCGTGATAATGCCAGCGCACAAGTGGGCTCGGGTAACCGTGATCGAGGTACCGGATCGACTCGTCACCCCGCTGATCTACCCACTCGAACTCTGGTTGGATACGTTGCTTCTCAGCGCCCATTGCGTTCTCTTCGGCTTTCTCCTGATGCGTAGAACCAGTGTAACCAATAAGTCAGCAAGTAGGGAGATCAGTCGTGCTTGACGTCTATCGATTGGCCGTCTGACCAAACAGCAGACTCTTACCCTCTTCCGTCACGGCTGGCCGACTGGACCACGGGGCTCCCTTTTCATACGCTCTGACCACCGCCGGTCGCGCCTGCATGGCATTGAACCACCGCTTGAGATTCGGGAAATCATCAAGGTTCTGCTGTTGAGTTTCATGCGGCACAACCCAGGGATAGGTCGCCATGTCAGCAATGGAGTAGTCACCTGCAATCCAGTCGCGTCCTTCCAACTGTTTGTTGAGTACGCCATAAAGCCGATTGGTCTCATTCACGTAACGCTGAATGGCATAAGGAACTTCTTCCGGCGCGTATTTTACGAAGTGGTGGTTCTGTCCCGCCATTGGGCCAAGTCCACCCATCTGCCACATCAGCCACTGTATGACCGTGATACGAGCCCGGGGATCCGCGGGCAGAAAGCGGCCTGTTTTTTCTGCCAGGTACAGCAGAATGGCGCCCGACTCGAAAACGGAAAGCGGCCCCTCGCCGGATGCCGGCGAGTGATCAACGATCGCCGGCATCCGGTTATTGGGTGAAATTGCCAAAAACGATGGCTTGAATTGGTCCCCAGCACTGATATCCACTGGGTGGATATCATATTCAAGCCCCGCTTCTTCAAGAAAGATCGTGATCTTGTGGCCATTGGGCGTTGGCCAGTAGTGAAGATCAATCATGTTTACGCCTGCTCAGGGTAGTTTTGCGGGAAAAGGGCTCGGCGTGCTGCATCATCCATTTCGGTTTGGAACGGAACGTCCTGGCCGACGGCCCTGGCACGCGCGACTGCCGGACGATTGTTGATGCTGTCAAACCACCGCTTCAGGTTCGGGAAACCGGCCAGCTCAGCATCACCGAGCACAACTCCAGCTTTATCAACCCAGCCCCAGGCTGCAATATCCGCAATGCTGAATTCCTCTCCCACCAGATACGTGCGATCTGCCAGATGCGTATCCAGCACTTCATAGTGGCGCTGTGCTTCGCGCTGATAGCGATTAGCGGCATAAGGAATCTGTTCCGGCGCTGCATGCCGGAAATGCACTGACTGACCGGAGTACGGCCCCAGCCCAGACGCCACAAACATCATCCAGGACAGCAGTTCAGCCCGGTTTTCAGGCGTTCCGCCCAGCTTACCGCTCTTCTCCGACAGATAAAGCAAAATGGCATTGGAGTCGAATACCCGTATTCCATCATCGTCGATCGCAGGGGTTTTACCGTTGGGGTTAATGGCCCTGAACTCCGGCTTATGCTGCTCGCCCTTGAGGGTATCGACGGGAACCAGTTCATAAGGCGTACCTGTCTCTTCGAGATACAGGGCCACTTTCATCGGGTTGGGTCTGGGGTGGAAATAGAATCTGATCATTGAGGGCCTCCGGTGGTCTGTTTCAGGAACTTACACTCTAGGCATTCTTGAGCACTCATTCAATATTAGTTATTGGAAAATAGTTGGTATGGAGGAACGGCTAATTCCGGCGCAATCTTTTCATTTTGGGGTGATAGCGACTATGTTGATAGAGAGGATGTATTAACTCACGAAACTTGCCCCGCAATAATTTCAACTACTTACATGCTCCTATCGGGCAGGTTGCAAGGAGAACGACACATGTCGACAACACAAGAAGCGCCCTTATCAAATGATGTGGCCGCCTGGCTTGATCCGGAAATGGACTCTGTTAAAGGTACGGAGACCCCAAAGGATCCGAACAAAGGCTATATCGCTCTGCTTGGCTGGAGCGTCAATGCCATCAAGGCCGCACAGAAGTTCGACCGCCGCTACATCGTTGTTGCTCCGGAATGGGCTGCGGATTTTTGTACCGCTAACAAGATCCCCTTTATCCCATGGGATTTTATCCGTTTGAATGATCGGTCCCTGCAGATTGCTGAAAGGCTGAAAGAGGAAGGCGTTGATGTTGCGATACCGCTGTTCGAAGAGACCGTTGAGTGGTCTGGGGCGATCAACTCAGTGCTCCTGGACAGCCCTCGCATGTACGGGCAGTCGATTCTGTTCCGTGACAAGGCTTTGATGAAGCGCCGTGCCCAGCTTGGCGGCATTCGAGTCGGGATCTTCGAGGAGGCCCACGAGAAAGACGACATCGTCCGTTTCATGAAGCGTGTCAACCAGACCCTGTTGAAACTGGATGGCGACCCGGACGACCCCATTCACGTCAAGGCGTTTGACAAGGCTGGTTGCCTCGGCCATCGAATGATCCGTACGCTTGAGGAAATTGACAACATTCCAGCGGAAGAATATCCGTTGCTCATGGAAAGCCATCTGAGCGGCTGGGAGTTTGCCGTTGAGGCATGGATTCACGACGGCAAGATCAAATTTCTCAATATCTCTGAGTACGTAACGCTGGGCTATTCCGTTTTCGTTCCGGCGACCGAGCAACTCGAAAGCTGGCGTAATGCCATCACCAAGCAGATCGAGTTGCTGATCAAAACGTTCGATATTAAGTTTGGCTTGATTCACCCTGAGTACTTCGTTACTGCTGATGGTGAAATGTACTTTGGTGAGGTTGCTTACCGCCCACCCGGCTTCAAGGCGTTTGAGCTGATTGAACGTGCGTATGGGTTTAACGCGTACCAGGCGTCAATGCTGGTATTTGACCCCAAGAGCACCAAAGAGGAAGTGGAAAAATTCTTCCCACGCGAAGTGGTCGATGCCAAGGGCTATGCCGGTTGCTTCGGTGTTTATCCGCGCCGCCGCGTGGTCAGCAAGCTGGAAATGCCTCCGGAATGTGTTGATCACCCCTATTTCGAGTCACATGAACTCGTCGCACCGACGGAAGAAACGGTTCCTGACCGGTCCGCCTTCGGTACTCACTGGGGCCTGGTCTTCTTCTATGGTGATGACCCCATCAAGATGCGGGACCTGTTGAAAGCCCAGGAGGACCTGGACTTTTATGTCTAGGTTAGTCACCACCCATTCAGGTGCTATTCGGATAGCGTTCCATGATTCTGACCTGCAACTCCGGAATCATGGAACGCCCCTACTTCAAACTATTCCCAACTGCTTATTAACGGCATCACGAATTTCCCGATAACGATCAGGATTCGTGGCCAGGGTATCCAGATCATCTTCAGGAAAAATCTCTTTCTTCGCTTTCCTGGTTTCCTCTTTGGTAAAAATGGCCGGTAGCAGCTGTTCCAGGCACCTCAGCATTACCTCCGGCGAAACCGATGCCCCTGGCGATGCTCCCAACAAGGTTCCGTAGGTTTTGTCCTTGGACACGAGGATTTCCGTACCCATCTGCAGATCGCCGTCCTTGATAATCTGGACCCGTTGGCCGGCGTGAACCGGTTTCCAGTCAAATTTTTTGCTCAGGCCGGGCGCAAAGCTTTCAAGCTCCTCGAACATGCTCTTCTCGCCCTTGAAGGTTTCTGAAACCAGGTATTTCACCAATGGGAAGTGCTCCAGGGTGACGTTCAGCAATCCTGGGATATCATGCAGGCGCATTGCCCGGAGGTAGTCAAAAAATCCACGTCCTTTCTCCAGAACGGGCTTGAAAGAGGCAAACGGGCCGAACAACAGGTAGTGCTGGCCATCCGCCACTCGCAAATCCAGATGCGGTACCGACATGGGGGGCGCGCCTACTTTTGCTTTGCCATAGGTTTTAGCCCGGTAATGATCGGCCTGCTCTGCGCTGATCGGGGCCTGCAGGAACCGCCCGCCGACGGGAAAGCCTGTAAACCGTTTCGCAAACGGCAGGTGGCTTTTCTTCAGGATCGGGAATGCACCCCCACCCGCACCAACAAACAGTACATCAGCCTTGTAACGAGCGTGGGCTCCATGGCGTTCGGTTTCTATAAGCCAACTCCCCGCGGGGCTCTTGTGTACGCGTTTAACATGGGTGCCGTACTCAATCTTCACACCCAGGTCCTGAGCAGCGTGTTCAGCCATTTGATGGGTCAGAGCACCGAAATTCACGTCCGTGCCTGTTTCTATGACGGTCGCAGCCATCTTTTCATGGCGAGGACGCCCTTCCATCAAATAGGGGATCCAGCTCTTGATTTCGTCGAAATCCTCTGAGAAACGCATGCTCTCAAAAAAATGATGAGCAGACATTTCCTTGAACCGCAGTCGCAATTCGTCGACTGAGGATTCAGAGACGATGGTGCAGTGCTTGGTCTGATTGATGAACGTCTTGGGGTCCTTGATCGCGCCTTTTTTGATCAGGTGCGCCCAGAACTGCTTGGCCACGTTGAATTGCGCATGGATCTTCAAGGCCTTTTCGACCGAGATAACCTCTTCGTCCACCGGCGTGTAATTCAGCTCGCAGTTCGCCTCATGTCCCGTGCCGGCGTTGTTGAACACCCACGAGTTACCCTCTCCAGCGCTCTCCAATCTCTCCAGGATGGTGATATTCAACTCAGGAGCCAGCTCTTTTGCCAAGGTGGCAAACGTGGTTCCCATAATCCCCGCGCCGATGATCATTACGTCCATAGAGTCTATCCACCCGCTTTAGTTTTCTGATATCCAACGATAAAGTCTGCTTGCCCGAAGGTACCACGCTTACAGCGAACACTGAAAACCTGCCACATTCCTGTTTTTCCATCTGGGTACTTCATCTGGCGCCCAGTTTCTACGCCAAATGCCGAATGGTGCATCAGTATACTGTGCCAGCCGGTCAGTCTACACTGATGGCCGCGACGGATATGGAGCGCATTTATGACGTCTGGACAATTTGAGGGGGCTACCCCCATCCCTTCAAGGTTTTTGCGCAGGCTTGGCCCCGTTGCGACAATCGCCCTCGCCCAACTGTTCGGAACATCGCTGTGGTTCAGCGCCAATAGTGCTACGGATACCCTGATGATCAGTTGGCAAATCAGTGCTGCTGATATTGGCTGGCTGACCAACGCAGTTCAGGGCGGCTTTATCCTGGGCACAATGATCATGGCTTTGGGAGGCTTGGCAGAGCGGTATCGTGCCAGTCTTATTTTTGTGGTGAGTGCGGCTTGCGGTGCTTTGTTCAATGCCTGCTTCGCCTGGTTTTCGGAGGGACTGGCCAGTGGCATTGTGTTCCGCTTCCTGGTTGGCCTGAGTTTGGCGGGCATCTACCCCGTGGGCATGAAGTTGATCGTCAGCTGGGCTCCCGAGCGGACCGGGCAGGCCCTCGCCCAGCTTGTCGCCATGCTGACGCTCGGCACCGCACTGCCCCATGCATTGCGAGAAGCCGGTGCGGACCTGCCATGGCAGTACGTCATCCTGGCATCATCGCTACTTGCGCTATTTGGCGCCGTTCTTATCCATCTGCTTGGAGATGGCCCTCATTTACCAGGGGCAGGCCAGAAAAAACAATCATCGGGCACCGCCTCCGCGCGCCCGCTGACGGTCTTTGACGCCTTCAAGGTCAATCGATTTCGTGCTGCAGCCCTGGGCTATTTCGGGCATATGTGGGAGCTTTACGCGTTCTGGACGGTCGTACCACTGCTTGTGGCCAATACGGCACTCATCAGTGAATACTCGGCCGTCGGATTATCCGGTATGGCGTTCAGTATCATTGGCATCGGCGCTTTGGGGTGTCTTGTTGGGGGATTCCTGTCACGTCGTATTGGGAGTGCAAAAGTTGCGGTCGGTGCACTGGCCTCCTCTTGTGTTTGCGCAGTGGTGTTTGCTCTCTTCTGGCGTGACTTGCCTGCCATGTGGCTGGGAATACTCCTACTCGCCTGGGGCGCGACCGTGATTGCGGATTCCCCCCAGTTCTCCGCCCTGTCCGCGCAAGCTTGCCCAAAGGAAGTAGTTGGTGCCGCGCTGGCGATTCAAAATTCCATCGGCTTTGCGATTACCGTGGTATCGATCGCTGCAACCACCGCGCTGTTCGATCGTATCGGTCTGGACGCGGCCTGGCTGCTGGTTCCCGGCCCAATTGTCGGATTACTGGGGTTCGCCTGGGCATCCTGCCGAGCCTCGACGTTCGAAACAGACGCCTGAGCCACGGAGACCGTCCCAACTTCCCCTACCGAAGTCCGGATATCAGGACAGCACTGTCCGATAAATCAGACAGCTTTATCCCCATTCTGAACATTGTGTCGCTAAAACCAGACACTCAGAACCGATGATCCCAATCCCAACGCCTACTCATTCGAAAATGCTCCTATAAAACAATGACTTAGAAAGCTGGCACGGTTCCTGTTTGGTTCAACGGAATAACGATAAAAACAAGCGCTTTCAACAAGAAAGAACGGGTGCAGACTTCACTCGGACAATAATAAGGAACACCCAATGCGTACGCTCCTCCTGGCTCTTCTGCTAGTAAGCCCCCTGTGTTTCAGCAAAACCGTGGTGATTATCGAGAGCTATCATCAAGGCTATAAATGGGACGCTGATTATATCGCCGCCGTCCAATCAGTGCTGGGCGACGACCACGACATTCACGTACTTGCCCTCGACACTAAAAGATTGCCGAAATCAGAATGGCCCCAAAAAGTAGCCAGCCTCCAGCAATCCATTACCGATATCCAGCCTGACATTGCCATTCTGGGTGACGACAATGCATTCTCCCTCATGGCCAACCACTTGGTTGAGCGGAAGATTCCGGTTGTATTCCTGGGTGTCAATGGCGGTCCCGCGCAGCACCCTACCCTGGAACACGATTTGGTCGCCGGTTTGCTTGAACGGCCATTTTTTGAGGAGAGCATCCGTCATCTTCAGAAAGTATTGAAAGTGGATAAACACTTTCTTGTATTAATGGACGACTCACCCACCATGCGAAACGCAGTCAATGAATACTTCGGCGACAAGAGAAGTGCCGAAATATATGGCTCCAAACTGGACATCGTCCTTACCAACGACAAAGACACCTGGTTGCAGTCGGTTGTTCGGGCTCACGAACTGTACGATGCAATCATCGTTGGCACCCACCACACCATCCGGGATGCAGAGGGCACCTACATCGCACCGGACGAACTCATTACCAGAGCGTTCAATCAAAGCCGGGTTCCCATCTTTTCCTTTTGGGATATCAACATTGGTAAGCAGCAAGCCATTGGCGGCTTCACCATTTCAGCTCACCAGGAGGGCATTACTGCCGCTCGCTTGGCATCCCTCATCCTTAATGGAGTCAAGCCCGCCCGCATTCCGAAAATGAATTCCCTGAGCGGGCACTACATCTATAGCCGAAGCGGCATGGCTCATTGGAACCTGGAGCTTTCCCCCATGATTGCGACCCAAGCAAACTTCGTTGAATAAATTGGTTGGGCGGCTCCAGATTATGCCGGAACAGCCGTTAACCAAGAGATCTCGCACGCATACACGCATAGAGGGGCAGACCAGTGGCTGTAGAAAAACTAGAATTCATTGAACGCCGGCTTGGTGTAAGCGGAAAACTCCTGATAGCACCTGTTTTCATTCTGCTTTTGTTCGCCCTCGTCACCTTTTACAGCATCCGGGAATTTCAGAGCCTTGATGCGCGAATGGATACGGTGGCAAGGGATCTGGCACCGGAAACCGCCGTTGCGACCGGTGTGCTTATCAACCTTTACACCATGAGACTGAGAGTCTTCGACTACTACGCCACCGGTAACGAAGACATCCTGGCCCGCTTCGAGCAGTTGGAGACAGATTTCTTCAGGGAGTTGTCGGCAGCGCAACAGACGATCAAAAGTGCCGACCGTGTGCAACTGGTTGCAGAGATCGAAGAGGCGACATTGCAGTACGCGAATGTCTTCAAAAGCGAACTGGTGCCCGCCAAGCAGCAAGTAAAAAATATCATTGCCGACGAACTGGACCAATACGGCCCCACAGCATCAGAGGCACTGCGCAGGGCCATTGATGGCGTTACCAACAGAGAACCGGACAGCCGGTTGCGCGTCGTTCTGGAACAGCTGATCCACGATACCCTTATGATGCGAATGGCCTCACAGCGCTTCTTTGCCGATGGCGACGAATCCTCGGAAACTGCATTGGGTTATGCCATGGAGGATATTTCCGATGCGCTCGAGTTTCTGGACATGGATTCGGTCCCCGACTACGTCAGGCAGTATTTCGATACCGCGATAGCGGCACTCGAGAAATACCAGGCTTCGGTCAACGAGCTGCTGGTTCAGCAAAAGGCGATGATCCGAACAAAGGAAGACAGGCTTGACGTACTCGGCCCCCAAATCACTGACATGGCGAGGAATCTTGAGAAAGAGGTTTTTGCCTCCCTCGAAACCGTGGCCGACGAAGCGGAAGCAGAGACCGAGACGGCACTCAACCTGACACTCGCCGCATTCGTTGCGTCTGTCGTTCTGGGCCTGGTGGTCGCCCTGCTGATGAGCCGTATGATGGGTAACAGCGTCAAGCGTGCCCGGTCAGAAATTCTGGGTTACCTGGAAAACATTGGAAATAACGAAGGCGACGTTTCTACCCGGCTGACCAAGGGCCGCCCTGACGAAATTGGCGATTTCATCTCAGCGGTCAATGCCTTCCTGGAAACCCTGGAAGACATCATTTCCCGGATTGTCGCGTCGTCCCGGCGTCTCAGTACGGAATCCGAGTCGTTGTCTGGCATTACAAACAGCACCACTGCCAATGCCGAACAACAACGGGACCAGGTGACTCAAGTTTCGGCGGCGATGCAGGAAATGGTCTCCACCTCCGACGAAATCGCGTCCAACACCAGTGACACAGATGAATCCGCACGCCAGGCCGCCGAGCTGGCAGGAACCGGCCAGGAAACGGTGTCGACCGCAGTTAAATCCGTTTCCCGACTCGCAGAACAGGTCGAGGCAGGGTCAAAGCGCATCCAACGGCTTGAGCAGGAATCCGGTGAGATCGGTAACGTACTGGACGTTATTCAGGCTATCGCAGAACAAACCAACCTCCTCGCCCTCAATGCCGCCATCGAAGCAGCACGTGCGGGAGACGCAGGCCGTGGGTTTTCGGTGGTTGCTGATGAGGTCCGGGGGCTTGCCAAGCGGGTTCAGGATTCAACGGTCGATATCGAGCGAATCGTCTCGAATCTGCAAAGCGGTGCCGCCGGCGCGGTGGTTGATATGAGCAAGGCCAAACAGATGGCCTCTGAAGCCAGTGAAGAAGCCGGCAAGTCTGGCGCTGCTCTGTCAGAAATCATGGCGGCCGTAAACCGGATTGTGGATATGACAACGCAGGTTGCAAGTGCCACTGAGCAACAGCGGGCGACCGCTGCTGAGATGACTCAGAACGTGGAGGCCAGTAGTAGTGCCATCGACAAGCTCACCGACGATATTGCCCACGTTAACCAATCCAGCAATTCCCTGGCGGAGATGGCGGAAGACCTTAACGGCCTGGTGCGTCGCTTTAAAACGTCAAACTAGGACCCTTTTCCGCTTGTGTTAACTGCGTCATGGGCGACATGTTCAATTACTGATACTTTCAATACTCAAACAATAGCTATAAATACAGCGTATCAGGGAGAGATTCACCCATGAGCCATTCACGTTTTACCAGGATGCCCGGCTTTCTTGCGGCGCTGACGGTGTCCTTTTGTGCAGTCGCTCAGGCCGATCCTGCCGACACCATCTTTGCTGCTGAAAATGCCCTCTACGGTGCTGGCTATGATATTGGCAAGGCCGATGGGTGGATGGACGACACCCTGCGCTCGGCCATCCGGAAGTATCAATCCGGTCGAGAGGGGTTGCAGGCCACTGGCGATCTGGACCCACAAACGTTGTCTGCCCTGGGAATCGCCGTTAAGGATGGCGATGCCGTGACTGGCAACAGCGCGCGAAGCCGTGAGGGGGCGATGGCTGACGCGGGAATCAGCAAGCAGCGTTTCGGGTCACCCAGTGCAAAACAACCCATTGCAGCTGCGCCTGAACCGGAGGTTAAGCCGGAGCCAGTGCCAGTATCGACTGAAGCGCCAACCTTGGAAGAAGAATCAGCACTTGCTCCGGAGACCATCGTAGCAACAAACGATAAGCCTGTGATTCAGCCCGAAACGGAATTAGCTCAAGATCCAAAGCCTGAACCTCAAATCGCAGAGGAACCTGAAAGCGAACCCGTTGCAGTTGCGGCTGTTGAAGAGCCCTCAGCCATGGAGAAGCCCCAAACCATTGACGAGCCCTCAATTGTTGAAGAGACATCAACGGTCGAAGAGCTCTCAACCGTTGATGCAGAACCTTCCGTGGCTCTCAATGTGCCTTCCGAGGCGACCGAAGAGACATCAACGGATGTTGACTACCAGTTGCCAGAAGAACCGACGGCTTCTGGCAATCCGGAGATTTCGGAGTCATCGCAGGCAACGAGTTCGACCTCAGACAACACTTCGGAATCCACCACCGTCGCGAAGAGCAGTGGCGGTTTTTTCAGCTCGTTATTCGACTTCCTCTTCGGCTGGCTGATCTGAGGACATACGCGTATTCCGAAATGCCTTGGATTAGCTCACACTGGGTGGCCTTGTTTCAAATTTACTGACTTGCAGCCAAGGCCAACCACCCCATGCCCTCTCAATTGCAGGAAGCTCCCTACTCTCCCGCCAGGATTACACTGATCATATTCTCACTCGCCATGGGCGGGTTTGGGATAGGTACGGGAGAATTTGCCATCATGGGGCTGATGCCCGGCGTTGCTGCGGATCTGGGCGTTACGGAACCACAGGTTGGCCACTTGATCAGTGCCTACGCTCTGGGCGTTGTCGTGGGAGCGCCGCTCCTGGCCATTGGCGGTGCCAGGCTTTATCGGCGGCACCTGCTGATTCTGTTGATGTCGTTCTACGCGCTGGGAAATATTGCCAGTGCCCTGGCGCCGGGGTACGGATCACTTCTGGTGTTCCGGTTCATCGCCGGCCTCCCCCATGGCGCCTATTTCGGTGTTGCCGCCCTGGTTGCCGCCTCACTCGTACCTTTTAACAAACGCGCCAAGGTCGTGAGCCTGGTCATGATGGGGCTTACCCTCGCGCTGTTGATCGGAAACCCACTGGCAACGATTCTTGGGCAACATCTGGATTGGCGGTATGCCTTTGGGTTTGTGGGTGCTATCGCAGCCCTTACCGGATTGATGATTGTTCTTTTCCTGCCTCTCAATCGACAAGAGGAACGGCAAAGCCCATTCTCGGAAATCCGGGCGTTCAATCGCCCGGAAATCTGGTATCCGCTCGCCATCGGCTCCATCGGGTTTGCCGGCATGTTTTGTGTATTCAGCTATATGGCTCCAACATTGTTGGAAGTCACCGGGGTCAATCCCTTCTGGATTCCAATCGCACTCGCGGTCTTCGGGCTCGGAGGATTCGTTGGCAACATCCTCGGAGGTTGGCTGTTTGATCGCCTCCAGTTCCGCAGCGTTGGCTGGATGTTGTTGTGGAGCATCAGCATGCTGCTTCTGTATCCCTACGCCACAGAAACCATCTGGACCATGCTGGTGATGTGCTTCCTGGTCGCCTTGATGGTTGGCCTTGGGCCCGCGCTGCAAACCCACCTGATGGACGTGGCGCACGGTGCCCAGACACTGGCCGCCGCCTCTCACCACGCAGCGTTCAACGTGGCCAATGCTCTTGGACCCTGGCTGGGCGGGATGGCTATCAGTGCCGGCCTTGGATGGCAGTCCACAGGGTATGTTGGTGCCACAACCGCCGTTGCCGGGCTCGCGATATTTCTGTTGGCATGGCGTCAGCAGTCCGGCCCAGAGCGTGTCGACGACGACGTTGCGCTTAGCCAGGATTCCTGACCGCGTTGCAGGTTTTGCGTTCACGGGTGGCGCCGTTTGCCAGTACAACACCTATCAAGAGCAGCACCACGCCACCCCACACGGCCCAACCATAAGACTCACCAAAGAAAACGATCCCGAACAATAGGCCAGCGGGTGTAATCACGAACCCCAGTTGGCTGAGAAATGTTGGCGATGTCCGCTTCTGTAAGTGAAAGAAGCCGCGATAACTGATCGCAGTCAGGACAGACTGAACGGCCACAATGGTCCAGAGATCCATCCCGCTAACAAGCAGCGAATGTGCGCCCCCAGTCACCACGACCACCAGTAAAATCAGTACGGCACCGGCCAGAAGCATTCCAGGGGCCAACTGCTCTGGAGTAGCCCCTTTCGGCCAGTGAGACGTGCGATACACATTGCCAATAGCGAGGGACAGCGGAACCAACATACCTAACAGCAGCCATGGCAGCGAGTCCGGTTTGATGCCCGCGGGATTGGGCGACAGAATCCAGACACAACCGGCAACGCCCAGGCTCAGCCCAACGGACTTTTTCCTGCTCAGTGTTTCCATGCCCAGAATGACGGAGATCCCGTAGGTGGCAAGGGATGGCAGCGCATAGAGAGTCGCCGTCAGGCCGGACCCAATATTGGCAACAACAATGAAGGCCAGCGCATTGGGTACGGCAATGGCGGTCAGTCCGCTGATGCCAAAGTATTGAAACAGGGGCCTGCTGAATCGCACCGGAGAACCCCGGCGACCGCAGAGAACCAGCAGGATACCGCCACCCAAAGCCTGCCAGAAGGCGTACGCCAGTGGTGTCATGCCGATGTCCATGGCGGCCCTGGAAAGCGGCAGCATCAGGGCAATCAGTACGCCAACGCCCAATAACAGAAGCATGGACGTTACATCGGGTTGATGAGATGCGGTACTCGCATGTTGTTCCATGGTTTTTTCTCCGTTGGTTGCGAGCCCTATCATCCCGATGCGGCGACCACGGATCACTACACGTTTCGTGAAAACTCCTTTGCCGATATGCGCGTCGATTCCCCGAAACTCATCGTTTAGTGTCAGCAGTCAACCAACCACCAAAACTGACACAGGAAGACTGTTATGGATTTTCTGGAAGCCCTGGAATGGCGTTACGCCACAAAACGCATGAATGGCAAATCTCTCCCGGAAGGCACACTGGAGAGAATACTGGAGGCCACACGATTGGCGCCGTCCTCTTATGGGTTGCAACCCTACACCATCAAAGTCATCAGCGACCGCTCGCTGCTTGAGCGCATCCATGAAGACGCTGCACCGCAACCACAGGTCAAGGAATGCTCCCACCTGTTGGTGTTTGCGACCAAGACGGACCTGGATGACTCAACGGTTGATCATTACATCGAGTTGGCGGCGACCGAGAGAGGGGTTGCGATTGCCGATCTGAACGGGTTCGCTGACGCTATCAAAGGTACCATCAAGGGTTTGGAAACGGCCGCTGACAAGCAGGCCTGGGCCGCAAAACAGGCATACATTGCCCTGGGCTTTACCCTTGCCGCCGCCGCTATAGAGCGTGTCGATGCCTCGCCGATGGAAGGCTTTGATCCAGCCGCCCTCGATCGCGTCCTGCGATTGAACGAGGATAATCTGAGCAGCGTGGTCATTGCAGCATTGGGGTACCGTGATACGGCGGAGGACCGGATGGCGAACATGCCAAAGGTGCGCAGACCCCTGTCCCAACTGATTCAAAGGGTCTGATCAACAGGCCCGATAGAATTCAGCCACACACCGGCGCTTGCCTGTATAATTCCCTCATCAATCAAGATCTGATGTGGAGCGCCGGCATGGACCGCCTCAAGGGTGTGGAGTATTTCAAGCGAATTTACGAGCTGGGCTCGTTTACGGCTGCTGCCGACGAGTTCCACTGCTCGAATGCAGTTATATCCAAGTATGTCCGGTTCCTCGAATCCTGGACGGGCTCGAAGCTGATCAACCGCAATACCCGTACGATCAGCTTTACGGACGAAGGCGAGCGATTCTACACCTATTGCCTTTCTATCATTGAGCAGACCAGCGAAATGCTCGATTCCGTTGCTGATACCGGCGATCTGTCGGGCGAGTTGGTTATTGCCAGCCCGGTTTCTCTGTCGATGAAAGTGATGGCCCCGTTAATTTTCCAGTTTCGGCAGGCATATCCGCAGCTGACGATTCGATTACAGATGAGCGACCAGTTGACCAGCCTGGTCGGCTCGGGTGTTGATCTTGCCATTCGCGGAATCGGATCCCCCGAGGATTCTTCGCTCATTGCGGTTAGACTGGGAGCGCTCGAAAGGGTTCTTGTTGCTTCTCCAATGTATCTGGCGTCCGCCGGCACACCGTTAACCGTAGAAGATCTCCGACAGCACCAGTGCCTTATTTACAGCCTCAGCACCGATGCGAAGAGCTGGGAATTTGTTCCAGCTGGCGCTGCAGGTAGAAGTCACGCCCCCTTTAGCGTTGCCGTATCCGGGCCCTTGGTGGCCGATAATTCGCTTGTATTGGTTGATGCGGCTGTGGCTGGCCTTGGAATCGCACTGGTCCCACGCGCATACATCAGGCAGGAGCTTGCGGACGACAAACTGCGGAAGCTCGAACTGGACGCGTTGCCTGCCCGGCGCTCCATCTATGCAGTATACTCAGACCGCCACTACCTGCCGCGTCGAGCCAGGTTGTTTATCGACTTTCTACGAGCCAGCCTCGAATCAGGATGACACGCCTTTAGCCCGCATACGTAGCAGGATCTCCTCAGCGATATCCACCCGTACTTTTCCGCCCTCAACCAGCTCTCTCGCCACGGTGTCAATTTCCGGGCCTTTCGCACCGGCCATGACGGCGATATTCTTGGCATGAAGGGCCATGTGCCCCTTCTGAATTCCCGTGGTAGCGAGCGCTTTCAATGCCGAGAAATTTTGTGCGAGCCCGACAGCCGCAATCACTCTGGCCAATTTTTCAGCGGTTGTGGTATTCATAATCTCCAATGCAATGCGGGCAGTCGGATGGGATTTGGTCGCCCCACCAATCAGCCCGACAGCCATCGGCATCTCTATCATTCCGGTCAGATTACCGTCCTGATCGACTTCCCACCGGGTCAGCGAACGATACTGCCCCGACCGCGCGGCATACGCGTGAGCACCTGCTTCAACCGCACGCGTATCATTACCGGTAGCCAACACAACGGAACTCACCCCATTCATAACCCCTTTGTTGTGCGTTGCAGCCCGGTACGGATCAATATCCGCAAAATCAAACGCCGACAGAATTCCCTCTCGAACCGACTTCCCACCAATGGCGTCCAGCGACCAAGTGGCTCTGGCCCTTGCGAGGCGACGATCGGCGAGGTTAGACAGAATCCGGAGATACGTCTTGCCGCCGGTCCATTCCGCAATCAGAGGGGCCACCGCTTCGGCCATGGAATTAACGGCATTTGCGCCCATCGCATCGCGGGTGTCGACGATCAGATGGGTAATGACCATGGGTCCGTTGCGCCCCCCTTCGAGCACCCGTACCTCCAGATCTCGATAGCCGCCGCCATGTTTCAGCAATACCGGGTCGGTCTGGTCACAGATTTCTCGAATCCTCTCTTTGTTCTCAAGAATCTGAAGTCGCGCGAATTCGGGATTACTGACATCAATAAGCTGTACCTGGGCAATCATTAACGAGCCTGACAGGGATGTAGTAAACCCACCGGAATCGCGACATTGCCTTGCCGCGTTGCAAACGGCGGCAACGACGGATGATTCCTCAGTTGCCATCGGAATGAGGACGTCCTCACCGTCAACAATCATGTTCGTCGCAACGCCCAGAGGAATATTCATGGTACCGACAGCGTTCTCGATCATTGAGTCCACAACAGACGCTTCGAGATTACCGGTATTCGAGAGTTGTGCCTCTACACTCCGATCAAGGCCAGCAACCTCCATGACCTTGTTGAGCCTTTCTGACATTGAAAGCTTGTGAAAGCCGGATATACGGGAGTTTTGAGTGTGCATTTAAAGAATCTCCATTACATTTGTCAGGAAGCCAGGCGTTGGGATAGCTGGTTAGGCAACCAGGTCACCAAATCCGGGAATACCATAAACAGGACCAGCGCTATCATCTGAAGCAACAGGAAAGGAACAATGGCGCGATAGACCGTTTCCATCCCGATACCGTCAGGAAGCACCCCTTTGATGTAGAACAGGGTGTATCCGAACGGCGGGGTGATATAAGCCATCTGCGCGGTGATCAGGAACAACACGCCAAACCAGATCGGGTCAAAATCGAAGGCGTTAATAATGGGAAGGAACACCGGCACACAAAGCAGAATGATGCCGATCTCATCCAGGAATAGTCCTAGCAGCACCAGGATGCCCATCATTGCAAGTAACACCAGCCAACGGTTCAGTTCCAGATCCTGGATAAACGTCAACAAGGAGTCCGCGCCACCAGTACCGGTGAAGATCGATACAAATATTTTGGCGCCGATGGTGATCCACATGATCATGGTGGTCACGCGCAGCGTATCCATTGCAGCGGCACTCAGGTTGGCGGGCGTGAAGGTACGCTGCAAAGCCGCTGAAACCATGGCGCCCACCACGCCAACGGCGGCTGCCTCGGTCGGTGTAGCAATACCCGCATAAATACTCCCAAGCACACTGAAGACAATCAGCGTCGGAAGAATCAGGGACTTAAGCGACGCAAACATGTCACGTACCGATACTTCCACCTGCTCCGGACGTGGCGCCACACTCGGCTTCAACAGGGTGCGGATCACTACATAGGCAATGTACAGCCCTGCCAACACCATGCCCGGAATGATCCCCGCCGCAAACATTTTGCCCACGGACACCTGCGCGGTTGCCGCGTAAACAATGGTGATGATTGACGGTGGGATCAGAATGCCCAAGGTGCCACCGGCACAAATGGTGCCCAGTGCGAGTTTTTCGTCGTAGCCTCGGCGGAGCATGGATGGCAGTGCCAGAATACCCATTGCCGCAACGGCCGCCCCAACGATGCCGGTCATCGCCGCCATCACAGTGCATATTGCGATGGTGCCCACCGCTAGCCCACCGGGTAGCCGTCGGAACCAGAGTTCCATGGCCTTGTACAAGGCTTCAATGATTCCCGACCGCTGCAGGATACTGGCCATGAGCACGTAAAGTGGTATTGCGAGGAGCACATCGGATGTCATGACATCGAACGTTTGCAAAACCGAAAGAACAAGAGCATCTGTTCCCCAGAGCGTTACGGTAAAAAGCACAGCCAGAGATATAAGAACGAACGCAAGTGGCATCCCGCTGAGCAGCAGCACCAGCAGGGAGATAAACATCGCGGACAGAACAAAGGTCGAGCTCATGACGCGCTCCCCCCGCCCGTCCGGATTCGGACGATTGCCTGCAACGTTTCCGCAATCGACTGAAGCAAGAGCAGCGTAAAGGCGACCGGTATCAAGGTTTTTGCCGGCCATATCGCCGGATTCCATGACGAGAACGACGTTTCACCGGATTCAATTGAGTTAACCGCAACCGGAATGCTCTGGTAGATCAGCACACAGGCAATCAACCCGATGACGGGGTAGATGCCCGTATCCACGATGGCAGCTGCCCTTGCAGACAATTTGCCATAAACAATATCGACATTGACGTGTCCGGCTGTGTGCAGAAGATAAGGGCCAGCCAACATAAAGTAGGGGCCAAGCAACAACGTGGACAACTCCAGCGCCCAGACAGTGGGCGCATCGAAAAAGTAACGGGCAACCACCTCATAGGAGATGACGGCAACCATGATGAACACCAACAACGATGCCAACACTGCCAGCCACCGATTCAGACCAGTGACGGCCTTGCAGTAGCCCTGAACAATAGACATAACTACTCCTCACTCTGCGGTATCAGCCCGGCGAACCGGGCTGGTTCTGATTAATGGCAGGGTGGGTATTATTCCAGCAGTCCCAATTCCTTCATGAACTCGACCTGACTGTCCAGGACCTTGTTGGCCAGTTCATCGTCGCCAGCCGCTTTTTCCCAGGCTTTCATGGCGGTTGGGCGGCCTTGCGCCACGGTATTGGCGTCCAGGTGGATGATTTCGGCTCCCTGCTCTTCGAATTTCTTCAGAGCAACTGCGTCCTGAGCCACGTTGTGCTGGCGAAGGGCTGCGGATACTTCACGGGCAGCACTTTCCAGCGCAGCCTTGTAGGAATCCGGCAATTTATCGTAGGCACGCTGGTTGGCAACATAGCTGGTAGCAGTGGTAGGTTGGTGAAACCCCGGCACGATAACGTACTTGGCCACTTCGCCAAGGCCTGCTTCCAGGTTGGCAGTCAGATCCCCCCTGTCAGCAAAGTCGATCACGCCTTTTTCAAGTGCTTGATAGACTTCAGCGGTCGGCAACGGCGTGGTCGATACACCGAATTCCGCCATTACAGTGCTGGCCAGGCCGACAAAACGACCTTTTTTGCCTTCAACGTCGTCCAGTGTGTTTATCGGAAACTTGGAGTGAATGGGTTCCTGGCCGTAAACGGTGGGTGCGATATAAAAAAGCCCTGCCTTTGCATAAGCTTCGCGGGCAAACTCAAGGCCGCCACGCTCATAGAACCAGGCTTCATATTGGTCCGACTCAGGAAACCCGAACGGAATCGTGCTTGTGAATGCAAACGCGGGAATCGAGCCTGCCTCGTAACCATCAAACGTTTTCATCATTTCAAAGGCACCACCCCTCACGGCTTCAAAGGCCTGCGCCGAAGGAGCCAGTTGGCCGCCAGCAAAAAGCCGGATAGTAAATTGACCTTCGGTCAGTTCCGAAACACGGCTGACAAATCGTTTCTCAAATTCGTAGGGAGTGGTTCCTGCATCCCACAATGCCTGCATTCGCCAGTTCACCTCAGGCAGCTCTGCGGCCAACGTCACACCGGTAAACATCGCGGCGGCAGCAACCAAACCTTTGCAGGCATGACGAAGACCGACAACGGTCTTCTGGCGTATCGATTCGTTCATAGTGTTCTCCATCGTACTGGTGGTTATTGTGTTTATTATTGCCGCGTACACCTGCATGGCGCACCTGTACAAACTAGGACAGCTGACTAAAATGGACAAGTGACACTTAATGCATGTGTACCACGGACTGTACCAGTCTATTTACTGGTACAATTTGGAGTTGATATGGCAAGTGAAGTATCCCGGGCGCAACACATCGCGGACACATTGATTCAACAGATCGACTCAGGACAGCTAATGCCCGGGTCTCGGCTGCCGTCCATCCGGGTGGCGGCCGAAAGCCATGGGGTTTCAAAGAACACGGTAACGGATGCCTACGATCGCCTGGTGGCAACCGGTTATATCAGCCCTCGGCGGGGTTCCGGATTCTACGTGCAGGCAGCTAACCCGACACAACCTGTCCCCTATTCCGAACACGTCACAGAAGCCCTGGATCTTGTGTCACTCTTGCGCGAGCAATTGAACCAACACTATGAAATCCGTGCAGGTGACGGCCGCCTACCCGCGACCTGGATGGAGAGTTCGGAGATCGGCAGATACCTCAAGCGCAACGCCAGTGCTTCCGGCCTTGCCGACGACTTCGAGTATGGCAGACCACAAGGCCTTCAGGCTTTGCGGGAAGACATTGCCCGTGCTTTGACAGACCGAGCAATCAGCGCAAGCCCCGACCAGATTCTGATGACGTTTGGCGCCAACCATGCGCTCGACCTGATCGTTCGGCATTTCGTGCGGCCCAACGACCCTGTTCTGGTCGAAACGCCAGGATATTACCCAATGTTTGGCAAACTCAAACTTCAGAAAGCCAACGTCATTGGCGTAAAGCGGGAATCGGACGGGCCGGACCTGGAAATGCTGGAGGAAAAGATACGGCAGTTCAGGCCAAAGCTGTTTTTCGTGCAACCGATGGCTCACAATCCAACGGGCACATCCATGTCGCTCCAGAAGATGCATCGACTACTTACTATAGCGGAACGGCATGATCTGGTTTTAATCGAAGACGATCCCTTTGCCGATATACTGCCAAAGGCAACACCCCACCTCGCGTCACTGGATGCGCTGAACCGAGTAATCTACGTGGGAACGTTTTCGAAAACCTTGTCGGCCAGCCTGCGTTGCGGGTATATCGCGGCGAATCCCGCGTTGATTACGTCGCTGACGGACATCAAGATGCTAACGGTGGTTAACAGCTCCAGCACCACGGAACGCATTGTTCACGAGATGATCGTTAAAGGTCGGTATCGTCGTCATTTGAAGAGGCTACGGGATCGGGTGGCCAATGCGAGTGTCGACGCGGTGTCTGCGTTGAGAGGCATCGGCCTGGACAACATCGAAAGCCCGGCGGGTGGGTATTACCTATGGTGCCCGCTTCCACACGGTGTGGACGTCATGGCACTAAGCAGGCGGGCTGCAGGAGAGGGTATTTTTCTGGCGCCCAGCCAACTTTTTGAGTTGGCTGACCAAAACGGGGAGTCCGCTCTGCGAATTAACATTGCCCATGCGAACAACCACAAACTACTGCGATTCCTACAGGCAGCCGTGCTGAAATAACCGCCTCAACTCGCTTTTCAGAACTTCCAGAACGGTGTATCCAGACGCTGTGCAACAAGCTCAGGTGGGTAACCAACGTCCTTCAGAAGACGGGGTTCCATGGTCAGGACCAGGTGGAGGAAGTTACGCTTCATTCTCCACCCTTTGTACAGTGATGCGGCTCTTTTCATTTCAATCATCCATCTATCGATAACAACAAAGGGTTAAACCGTAATCGGTTTTAAGTAGTTACCTATTTTATGGATGATTCCTGTCCGGCCCCATACTTGGAAACCACTACGAGGCCTTGTTTTGGGGCCTTTGAGCCTAGCAACTTGTACCTATGCCGCCCCGTTCGACTTCTTTACAAGCGTCTTATACAGATCATCTTTCAGTTGCAGTCGCTGTTGTTTCATCTGGTGCAACTGATCGTCTCCGATCGGGGCATCCCTGCGTTCCAGGCCTTCGATCTCCTGGTCCAGCTCTGCGTACTGCCGAAAATGGTGCTGGAACGTCGGGTCGTTCTTTCTCAGTTCGTCGATCAATTCGCCAAACTGGGGGAATTCGTTATGAAGTTCGTGGTTGGAAATGCCCATTACCTCGTCTCCTTCTTTTCGCAGAGTGGTTAGTCAGGATGCCATTCATCATCGGGAGTTGTGAACCGTTAAAACGTTATAAAGCAGCTCCCTATAAATCCGAATCAAGCCGCTCCAATCCGAGAGTAGCTTTAAACTCAAGATACTCGTCACGATAGACAATGGCACCGAGAGCCATCGCAGCCTTGGTGGCCATGCGATCAAAGCTCTCCCGGATCAGTCGTGGGATCCTGGCTTTTGGTCTCACGCTGGCCGTTTCAATCAGCACGGCGCCCATAACGAGCAGTGCATCAATTCGACGGTTATCACGGTCGCCATCCATTATGTGGCGGGCGACCGATTGCGCATCGTTCAATATCACCTTCTCGTCGGCGTTCAGTGTGGCGCCGTCGAACGCCATAAAGCTTTGATAGCGACGTGCCCGCTTCAGCATGAAGGCCTCGCGCACTGCAGGGTCCGGTTTGCCGGAATCTGGTTTGGTGTTGAGAAGTCCATGAAGACGGAAATCCACCTCCCCTGCTTCCCGTTTTTGTTCGAAGACGTGCTTGATATCTGCTCGCGCGATATCGGACGTGGTTTCCAGGGCCTCGGCGATCACGGCATCGAACGTGGTTTTCTCGACCACATCCAGGACGCGCCGAATGGTATGGATAGATTTCATAAGCTCCGGCCACAGGCGCGGGTCCGCCTGGCCAGGTTCGTCCGGCATCCTGCTTTCGAGGGCCCGGGCGCAGAAAAACGCCTTTTCAACGTCACGAATCGCAATGCCCGGTTCGTTCGCAATCCATTTGACGCCATAGTCATTGAGGTCTTCAATCAGGCTTGAGGTGAGAATAAGCAGGTAATACTTCATACCGAGGGGAAGGTCTGTCATCAGCAGCACTCCTTCACAACAAGAGTTCCTGTCTACAGGTATAGCTGATTACAGGCTGAGTACCAGCTTTTCCGGGGTATCTCCCGCTCATCTTTGACAAAACGCTAATAGCTGGGGGCGATCAATAGGGTATAGGATGATTGAAAGAATCTGAGTATTGATCCGTTCACCTGAGGAAACTAGCACATGACGTACGCGCGAATTGTCGGCACGGGCTCCTATCTGCCCGAGAATGTCATGACAAACGAAGACATGGAGAAAATCGTCGACACCAGCGACCAGTGGATTCGTGAGCGTACCGGCATTGAGCAGCGACACATCGCTGTAGAAGGTGAAACCACCGTCGATCTTGCTGAAAAAGCATCCCGCAGGGCCATTGAAGCCGCCGGACTTCAGCCTGCCGACATTGACCTGATTGTGTTCGCCACATCCACCCCTGACAAGATCTTTCCCAGCTCGGCGTGCATTCTACAGGCGAGACTCGATATCCATGGCTGCCCGGCTTTCGATATCCAGGCTGTTTGCAGCGGGTTTGTCTATGCGTTATCGGTTGCTGACAAGTTCATTAAAACCGGCAGCAGCAAGAAGGTTCTGGTGGTTGGCGCAGAGCTGTTCTCCCGCATTCTGGACTGGGAAGACCGAGGCACCTGTGTGCTGTTCGGTGACGGTGCCGGCGCCGTAGTGTTGGAGGCCAGCGAGGAAACCGGCATTCTCTCGACCCACATCCATGCTGACGGCAAATACGAAGACCTGCTCCACGTACCCTTTGGTATTGGCGATGGCTTCGACCAGGTTCGGGCCGGCAAAGGCCATGTCCACATGAAGGGCAATGAAGTGTTCAAGATTGCCGTGAACACCCTGGGCAGAATTGTGGACGAAACCCTGGAAGCCAACCAGATGAAGAAATCCGATGTGGACTGGCTGGTACCGCACCAGGCGAATTTGAGGATTATCGCGGCCACGGCTCGCAAGCTGAACATGTCCATGGACCAGGTGGTGGTGACCGTCAACAAGCACGGTAACACCTCTGCTGCGTCAATTCCGCTGGCGCTGGACGTTGCCGTTCGCGATGGTCGCATCCAGAAAAATGAGGTGCTTCTGCTGGAAGCCTTTGGCGGCGGGTTTACATGGGGTTCTGCGTTAATCCGGTTCTGACCATCTACCGCAAGTCGCGTCAGACGTATACTCTACCCGGTATCCGAATTCCCAAAATAACGTCAAAGGGAAGATTCCGTGAACGAGAGTGTCCGCAGTACCACACCGTCTGTGATCATCATTGGCACCGGTTTTGGCGGCCTGTGCATGGCCATCCAGCTCCGGAATGCCGGAATAGAAACCTTTACCCTCCTGGAAAAGGCGTCCGGGGTTGGAGGCACCTGGCGAGATAATACCTACCCCGGTGCGGCCTGTGATGTTCAGTCTCACTTGTACTCCTTCTCCTTTGAGCCCAAACACGACTGGTCAAGAAAGTTCGGATTGCAGCCGGAAATTCTTGATTATATGCAGCACTGCGTTGAGAAATATGATTTGGCGGGGCATATTCAGTTTAATAAGGAAGTCGCCAGCGCGGTTTTCAACGAAGCCACCAACACCTGGACCGTCACCACTACTGACGGAGAGTCTCAGACAGCCGATATCATTGTCACCGCTACCGGCCAGTTGAATCAGCCAGCATGGCCAAATATTCCCGGCCTGGATACCTTTGCAGGCACGACGTTCCATTCCGCCCGTTGGGACCATAACTACGACCTGAGCGGCAAGAATGTTGGCGTGATTGGCACCGGTGCCAGCGCCATTCAATTCGTGCCGGAAATAGTGCCAAAGGTAAGAGCTCTCAGCCTTTTCCAGCGCTCCGCTGCCTGGGTGCTGCCGAAACCCGACCGACCGTTCTATAAATGGGAGCAGGCACTGTTCCAGAAGATTCCGGCCTGGGACCGCATCTACCGCTCCCTGATCTATTGGAAGAATGAAAGCCGCGCCCTGGCGTTCACCCGCTTTAACAGCTTGCTCGAGCTTTTTGCCTGGCAGGCAAAGCGCTTTGCCAAACATCAGGTGCGCGATCCCGAGAAGTTCAGGCACCTGATTCCGGACTATAAGATCGGCTGCAAGCGGATACTGATTTCCAACGACTGGTATTCAGCCGTTGATCAGTCTCACGTCGAGCTCGTCACTACTGGTATCGAGCGTGTCGTGGAGGAAGGCGTGATTACCATAGACGGCGCTCTGCACCGGTTGGACACGATAGTCCTGGGGACCGGATTTGCGGCTTCGGATTTCCTGTCACCGATGGAGATCACCGGCAGCAACGGCGCGTCGCTCAACCAGGCCTGGGCCACTGGATCGGAGGCCTACAAGGGCATTACGGTGTCCGGATTCCCTAACCTTTTCATGCTCTACGGGCCCAACACAAACCTCGCCCACAACAGCATTGTGTACATGCTGGAGTCCCAGGTCCGGTATGTGCTGGATTGTATCAATACATTGAGCGCAACACCCGGCACGGCTATGGATGTAAAACCAGATCGGCTTAAAACGTTCTCGGAGGGCGTTCAGACAAAGCTTAAAGACAGCGTTTGGGAATCCGGTTGCCATTCCTGGTACCTGGACAGCGATGGCAAGAACACGGTGAACTGGCCCGGTTTCACCTTCACTTACCGCAAGGCCACGCGGGAGGTGAACCCGGACGACTACGAGTTCCTGCAACCTTCCGTTTAGCCTCTCTTTGCTCCCTCCAGGCTTGTCCATTTGACAGCCCAGACATATTCATAGGATGATTGGGTCATCATTTATCAGGATCTTAAACATGCAGCTCGCCAGAATCTCCAAGGGCTCTCTCGTCGAAACCGCCATAGAAAGCCTGCGCCAGGCCATTGAAAAAGGCCACTGGGCGATTGGCGAACGGCTGCCCGTTGAAGCGCAACTGTCGGAGTCCCTCGGCGTGAGCCGTAACACCGTTCGTGAAGCGGTCAGGGTCCTGGTGCATGTCGGCATGCTGGAGACACGTCAGGGGGATGGCACCTACGTTCGAGCCACAAAGGATGCAGGAGAAACCCTGCGGAGAATCAACCGGGCCCAGTTAAGAGACAAGCTCGAAGTACGGATCATGCTGGAAACCGAGGCTGCGAAGCTCGCTGCGGAACGCCGGGACGCCAAGGACCTGGAGAGAATGACGCTCGCCCTGGATGAGCGGGCGAAAGCCGGTGACGATGTTGAAAGCCGAATCCGTCACGATCATGCGTTTCATACATCCCTGGTCGCAGCGTCACACAACCCTGCCCTGTCGGAGCTGTACGACTATTTTGCCAATTCGGTGGCACAGACCATTGAACTGACCGAGCTCGATTCAGGACTTCCTGAACCTTCCCAGGAGGATCATGAACTGCTACTCGCCGCGATCCGACGACAGGACTCCGTTAAGGCGGAAACTCTGTCGAGGGCGCTGCTCCAGCCGAGCCTTAAAGCCTTGGGGAAGAAGCATCCATGAAATTCAGGCTCGATACCTTCACGCTATTGCTGTTAGGTGCGATTGTCCTTGCCACGTTCCTGCCGGTGCGTGGTGATGCCGCCAACGCCCTGGCAACTGCAGGCACTGTGGCCGTGGCACTCCTGTTTTTCCTTCATGGCGCGGCGCTTTCACGTGAACAGATCGTAGCCGGGGCTACCCATTGGCGCCTGCACATCATCATTACCGCTTTCACCTTTGTTTTCTTTCCCCTCGTGGCATTACCCATCAATGAAATCAGTCGTTTTGCGCCTCAGTGGATGCCGCCTGATCTGGGGCTGGGATTCCTCTATCTGGGTGTGCTGCCGTCGGCCGTTTCTTCCTCGATTGCCTATACCGCCATGGCCAAGGGCAATGTGCCTGCCGCCATCTGCAGCGCTGCTGCATCCAATGTCTTTGGCATGATGCTGACACCATTTCTGCTGTTACTGTTGGTGAGCACGTCGGGCGACGGTGGCTTTTCGGTGGCGGAGGCGCTCAAAGACATTGTGCTACAACTGCTTCTTCCGTTTGCGGTTGGCCACGGCCTGCGCCCCTTGTTGGGTGGTTTCCTGGCTCGGAATGAAACGCTCACCTCCCGCTATGACCAGTGTGTGATCTGGCTGATCGTGTATTCCGCCTTTTCCCATTCGGTCGCGAGTGGCCTGTGGCAGAACCTGCCGTTGAAGGCGATTCTGCTGGCCATCGTGCTGTGCTTCGCGCTGCTGGGATTTTTTATGGTACTGGCGATGTTTGTGGTTCGCCGGCTTGGATTCAGCCTGGAGGACGAGGCCGCCGTGGTATTCTGCGGCTCAAAGAAGAGTCTGGCGTCCGGCCTGCCCATGGCCAAGGTGCTGTTCTCCGGGCACCCCGGGTTTGGCATGATCGTGCTGCCGATCATGTGCTACAACCAGATTCAGGTCATTGTGGGAGCCATGCTGGCTCAGGCGTATCGCCGCAGGATTGAGGCCGCGTCAGCCGCCGCCCCCCATACCACTGAATAAGGTAGCCAATACAGCCAGGCCGACGATCCAGCCGATGACCGCTGGCCAGAAGTTAACCATCTGGGGCGGCAGTTCTTCCTGCGGCTCTTGATCCCCCGCTGACTTTTCCGCCTCCATGTCGTCCTCGTCAGCGTCGTGGGCATGTGCATCCCGCAAGCTATACCAGTCGAACCACCCCGCCAGAAACTGCACAACCGGCGCCGGGAAGCTGCCGTTTTCCGCCATCGGCCGAACCTGAGGTTCCAGCGCGTCGGCAATTTCCTTGCGAACATGAGGCTGATCTGCAGGAGGCTCTCCAAGAATGGCTTTCCAGATCTGCGCGTCCTTGCTGCGACTTGAATCATTCAGCAAGGCTCGGACCTGGATAACCACCTCTCGTACCACCTGTCGTTCCGAGGCATCCAACTCCTGGTTCTCCTGCCTCACTGCCGCAGGGGGCTCAGCAACCTGAGGCTGTCTTTCATTACCGGCATCGGATGGACTGTTGTCCGTTTGCGGTTCCCCGCCCGTTGCTTCCTTGAAAGCCCGCCGCAGTCGTTCAAGCTCCTCACCGGAGGCGAACTTTTCCTGCCGCTCATAAGCCGCCCGGATACGGGCATGATCACCAGTGGGCTCGATACCCAATACTTCCCAACAATTCATAGAGTTGTAACTCATTCATCAGACTTTCATTAAATTTTAGAGAGACAAATGTAATCTGGTCACCTAGGATATGAAAAAAGCGTTCATCATAAAAAAATCCCACACTCGGCAAAGTATAAAACGACACTCATGTCCGTTACGACCTATCTCATTAAAATTCCGGGGCTTGTTCGTCCTGACACCTATCGCAATCGCCTGATGTCGGTGTTTGCGGGCACGTTCATCGCCGTTGTTCCGGTGGTAGCGGCGGTGGCGGAGGAAAACAACGAACAAACCTTCGAGCTGGCAGCGCTTGGCGATTCACCGGAAGCCTTTGAAATGGATTCCAGAATTCCAGAGGTGCTGACCACAACCCGCCTCAGGCAACCGAAGTCACGTGTGCCCGGCACAACCACCATCATCACCGGCGAAATGATCCGGGATCTCGGTATCATGAACCTGGTAGAGGTGTTTCGTCTGGTTCCTGGCATGACCGTCGCCGAAGTCGGGAGCAACAACCCGGTAACCAGCTACCACGGCACTGTACATTATGAGCAGCGTCGATTGCAGGTTCAGGTTGATGGCCGTACGTCATACCGCCCTAACCTTTCCGACATGGACTGGAATACCATGCCAGTACCGCTGGAACTGATAGAACGAATTGAGGTCAGCCGCGGCCCGAACAGCGCCGCGTATGGTATCAATGCCTTCCTCGGAACCATCAACATCATAACCCGCGCGCCTGAGGATACGGCTGGTGTTGAAGCTCGCGCTATTACAGGTTCCAGAGGCTATAAGCGGGTGTTTGGTTCTGCCGGTAATGCCTCTGGCGACTACAACTGGCGCCTGGCCTACGAGAAGCGTAAATCGGACGGCTTTGATGAGCAGGAAGACGATGACATCTACTACCCTTTTCATGATGGCTATGACATCAACACCTTTAACTACGACAGCAGTTTGTTCCTGAACAGCCAATACAGTTTGGACCTGCGCGGTGGTGTGGTGGATGGCGTTAACGAGGAGGACCAGATCAAGAACGGCAAGCTCGGCGCCGATGACCATCCTGATATCATCGTCGACGACTACTATCTGCAAACCCGCCTGAACGTGACGACCTCCGAAAGCCATTTCTATCATGTACAGGCCAGCTTCCAGAACTATGATCGACGGCAGCGCTGGAGCATATGCATTCCCGGGGATACTTTTGACAATATTCTTCAGGGAAACAGCTTTGATCTCGAGTCCTGTACGGCCAACGAAGTAGACCCTTTCAGGGCATACCTGAATGAAGACATCGAGGAATCCCGCCTGGAGTTCGAAATCCAGGATACCCTGTTGTTCAGTCGGGACCTGAAGCTGGTATCGGGTCTTGGTTATCGTAAGGATACCTATCGGTCTGAAACCTATTTCAATGGCCGCGGCAACAACTACCAGTCACAGGTTTTTGCGAACCTTGAGTACACACCTCTACGCTGGCTTACCCTGAATGCCGGCGGCAACTGGGAAAAAACCACCACCACGGATGAAGGCTACTTTTCACCAAGGGTGGCTGCCAACTTCATCCTGGCTAACAACCACACGCTCCGATTTGTATACTCCGAGGCGGTACGCACACCAGATGCGTTCGAACAGAACCCGGACTGGTCCTATCGCCCCAGGAATGTTCAGCCACCATACGCCTTTCTTGAAGGACAACGATTCCTGGTCGAAAATCTGGTCGACCCAGCCACGTCGACGTATGGCAAAACACTTGAAGAAGAGCGCATAACCTCTCGGGAAATAAGCTATTTTGGCCAGTATTATCTGGATAGTTCCACCTTGTCACTGGAAGTTCGCTATTTCAACGACAAGCTTCGGGACATGATCAGCGGTATCATCAACGAAGAAGACTGGACCATCGACAACAATGTCGCGCTCGATCAGAAAGGCTTTGAGGTAGAGGCGTCACTGGACTTTCCCGGTACAAAACTGAGGATGAGCTATGCTTATCTGGATCAGGATGGCCGCTATACCGGCGCCAATGATCGCGATGCCGGCGACAAACAATACGCCATTGACCTGTTGGGGCGGTTGTCGGTCAGGCATTCAGGAAGTTTTGCGTGGATACAGGATCTGCCTTTCAACCTGACCTCGTCAGCGGCGTTCTATTTTGCGGATGAGTTCCGGCGCTCACATTTCGAACGTCTGGACCTGAGGCTGGCAAGGCACATTTTCAAAACCGGCTACAGCTATGAGTTTGCCGTTACCATGCAGCACTACCTGGACCGCGACGTGGATCTGAGTCCAGATAACGTCATCAAGGACCATAACCAGTTCTTCGCTGAAGTCGGCGTAAGATTCTAAAGGCACCACACGGACGATACCCGACCCTGGACGGTATGAAACCAACGTACAACACCAAAGTGGGGAATAAATCAGGCGGCCATGCCAGTCGGTGCGTCCTGGCCAGTGCCGTACTGTTCCTGCTTTTCGTGTTGTCCATGCCTTTGCAGCCTGTTTACGCGCAATCCTCTTCGGGGGCCCAGGTGTACCTGGCCGGTTCCGAGAACTCCGCACTGAATCGCCGCATGCTCTCCCTTCTTAAGGAGGCCCTGGGCAGTGGCATCAACATTCGCTCCTTCAATAGCGGTCAGGCGTCTCAGGACAAAACCACACCCGTTATTACGCTCGGACCAGAAGCCTTTACCCGAGTCCGGCAAGGGAATCGTGACGTACCCATCCTGGCTCTGCTTGTGGATCAATCATTTATCAAAGGTTATGCAGAGCGCTCTGAAGGTTCGGTTTCCGGCATATTGTACAATCCCCCTTTAATCAGGCAGGCCGTCGCTGGACAGGAAATCCTGCCTCATGCCACCCGGGTGGCGATGCTTGCCCGCCCCGAGACCGTCGAAATCTACGAATCCCTGGTTGAAAAACTTCCAGCTTACGGGCTCCAGGCACGAGTATTTGTCGTCAGTTCCGACAACGACCTGATACCAACGCTCATTCACGCGCTGAACTACGGCGACTTTATTCTGGCCGCACCGGACAGTGGTATATACAACCCCCGAACCATCAAGCACATCTTGTTGACGGCCTATCGTCGTAACCGGATTGTCATCGGCCCGAGTCAGGCTTATGTCAAAGCGGGATCGCTGGCGTCTACCTATACCCCTTTAACCGAGATTGCCAAACTGGCAGCGAATTACATAGAACAATACCGCCGCGATGGTCAGTTCCCCCCGCCCGCCTATCCCGATGTCTTCAGGATTGAGCTCAACGACCAGGTTGCGCGTTCCCTGAACATTCCGCTGCCCGACCGTCAGGAGATCATCAACTCTATTAGCGAGCGGTTAGCCGGTTCTGAGGAGGCGTCTGATGAGTAAGCGTATGGGCAGGCCAGTCTCCCTCACGCGGAAGCTTCTGCTACTGGGTGCCGCACCAGCGATCGTCATGTTTATCGTATTGATGGTGTTCTTTACGTCTGCTCGGCTTGATGACGCCCGCAAGGACCTGGCTGACAGCAGTCAGATGCTGGCTGACAGCCTGGCGCCGGCGGTTGAATACGCCGTCGTTTCGGGGAACACGGCGTCCCTGGAACAGATACTGTCGCAATCGCTGCGGCGCAGCCGCGCCCAATGGATACGCGTCTCCAACGTGGTGGGCGAAGAGGTTGGCTTTGTGTCCACGGACGACCCAGGCAATATCAGTGCTGAGGAGACCTTCGACGTCTTCGAATCTGAGATATTGCAGCAACCACTTGATCTGGGGGAGGATCGCCAGACCGAATGGTTTGAGCCCAACTACGGTTTCGGGTCAGGAGCGCTTCGCGTCGGTACTGTTCAGGTGGGCGTCAACAAAGCCCAACTCGCAGCACGCCGGCAGGATATACTCTGGACATCACTGGCGGTTGGATTTTCACTGCTGCTGTTTACGCTACTAATCGTCAAACACTCGCTGAACAGTATCGTCTCACCGATCCATGGCCTGTCCCGCCGAGTTGCAAAACTGACCAATCGGGAATACGAGGAAGTTGAGGTCGGCCTTGCCGGCGCCACCCGCGAAACCCGGGAACTGGAGGAAAGCCTCAATGCTCTCTCCAGGCATCTGAGGAACCTTAAGGCATCCCGGGACGAAACCCTGGCTTCTTCTGAAAAAGCCCGGGAACGCGCGGAGATGGCGAATCGAGCCAAATCCGAATTTCTTGCCACCATGAGCCATGAGTTACGCACACCGCTCAATGGTGTTCTGGGAATGATCGAACTTGTGACCGACGAGGCCCTGAGTGCTCGGCAAAAGGACTATCTCCAAACGGCGCGGCAGTCCACTGAGGACTTGCTGACGGTCATCAATGACATCCTGGACTATTCCCATATTGACCGGGGTACGCTGGAACTGGATAACCGCGAGTTTGACCTGAAAGAACTCATCACCAACTGCACCGCCAGCTACCGTCATGTCGCCGAGCAGCAAGGTTTGGCGCTGTCCACCAAGTTTATCGGAGACTGGCCGGATCGCCTGCTTGTGCTGGGAGACTCACCACGCCTGCGCCAGATCCTGGCGGGTCTTATCGATAATGCCATCAAATTCACAGGCGACGGCTTCATCAAAGTACAGGCAAACTTTTTCTCTGTTGAGGATAACTGCCTGGTGCTCAACTGCACCGTCAGCGATTCCGGCTGTGGCATTCCTGTCGAACGGATTCACGACATCTTTAACTCATTTGAGCAACTCGATACGGGTGATTCACGCAGTTATGGTGGAACCGGCATGGGGCTTTCGCTGGTCCAGAGACTGGTTGAGCTGATGGGCGGTCACGTCAAAGTCGAGACCGACATTGGGAAAGGGTCGCAGTTCCGCTTCGAGCTGCCCTTTGAATTGGCAAACCGGGTCGATCATGTTGAGGCCGCAGATCAGGGCCCCATCAAAACCGGAGGCGAGCAAGCCCGTGCTCTTGTGGTGGAGGACAACATGGTGAACCAAAGGGTCGCCACTGCCCTGCTCCGGCGGCTGGGCTTTGAGACAGACGCTGCAGCCAATGGTGAGGAGGCACTGGAACTGGTTCGAACCAATCACTCCGGCTACGACGTTATCCTGATGGATTGCCAGATGCCGGTGATGGACGGCTATGAAACCACCCGCTGCATCCGGGAATGGGAAAAGAGCAACGGCCAGGGCGGAACTCCCATTATCGCACTGACAGCGGACGCCCTTCCGGGAACCGAGACCAGCTGTCGAGAGGCAGGCATGAACGATTACCTCGCCAAGCCAGTGAGAAAAGAAAACCTGAGAACGGTACTCAGCCGCTGGATACGGGTGTAACCAGCGGCTTTTAGCAAGATTACGCGACGGGCTCGCGCATGGTGACGAACTCTTCAGCGGAGGTCGGATGAATACCAATAGTGCTGTCGAACTGCGCTTTGGTCGCGCCAGCTTTCAGGGCAACCGCTATCCCCTGGGTTATTTCTCCGGCATCGGGCCCAACCATGTGAGCACCCAGCACCCGGTCAGTGTCAGCATCCACCACCAGTTTCATCAGTGACCGCTCATCCCGCCCACTCAAGGTATGTTTCATCGGTTTAAACTCCGACTGGTAGATACGGAGCTTATGCCCGGCTTCCCTCGCCTCTGCTTCCGTCAGGCCGACCGTTCCGATATTGGGCTGGCAGAAGACCGCCGTAGGAATGCAGGTATAGTCCATCTCGCCCTGGCCGTCTCCGAACAGTCGGCGGGACAGTACCATGCCTTGGGCAAGCGCCACCGGCGTCAGTTGCGGGGTGCCGATAACATCGCCAAGAGCTGTAATCGAGGGTACGGCGGACTGAAAGTGATCGTCCACAACCACATGGCCCGAGGCACTGAGCTGAACCCCAAGCGCCTCAAGTCCCAGGCCGTCCACCAACGCACGGCGCCCGGTCGCCGCCATCACAAGACCGGTATTCAGCCGGGAGCCATCGGTCAGGTTGACGTTGTAGTGAGTGTCCTCGCTCTCGATGGATTCGATATTGACGCCAAAGCGCAGGTCCACGCCCTTTTTCCGCATTTCCTGAGCGGTAAACTCACGAACGTCGTCATCGAAGCCCCGAAGGAACAGATCACCGCGATAGAGAAGTGTTGTCTCGACGCCAAGCCCGGCAAGAATACCGGCAAACTCCACCGCTATGTAGCCACCACCCCAGACCACTGCCTGCCTCGGCAGTTGCGGCAGATAGAACATCTCGTTCGAGGTAAGAACACATTCCTTGCCTGGCACATCCGGGACCACGGGCCAACTGCCGGTGGCAATAGTGATATGCTTCGCGGTATAGGACCGCTCTCCCACTACCACCGTGTGAGCATCGGTCAGTGTCGCGGTGCCTTCGATAACCGTAACGCCGGCATTGGCAAGCATGCGCCCATAGATACCGTTAAGACGTTCGATTTCGGCGTTTTTGTTGGCAACCAGCCTGGTCCAGTCAAAACTGACCTGATCTCCTGGCACGTTCCAGCCATAGCCCGCAGCGTCCTCGATGTCTTCACCCGCGTGGGAACCATAGACAAACAGTTTCTTGGGGACGCAGCCAACATTCACACAGGTTCCACCAAGATAGCGCGATTCCACCACAGCCACACGAGCGCCCTTGGCCGCGGACATGCGTGCCAGCCTGACACCACCGGAACCGGCACCCACAACAATAAGATCAAAATCCTGTCTGTCAGACACAGCGTCTCCTGTCTTTTTCGACAATCTGTTCGTTCAACCGGAGACCGCCGCCTGTTCGTCGGGGCGGACCTCACGGAATAGTATGTGATCCTCAAAGCTTCCCAGGCGAATGGTGCCAAGGCTCCGGAACCCTTCGGACTCGTAGAACGGAAGGTAGCGGCTGTTGCCTGTATCCAGGACAAGCCCGCTTCCCCGGGGATTTTCCGCACAGAGCTTCTCAACCGTGGATAACAGCAGTCGCCCATACCCCTTGTTCTGATAGTTCGGATTCACTCCCATCAATGGCAACTGGTGAGCCAGAGGCTGGGGTAGCATTTCCCGAATTTTCTCATGGTAATCCAGGTAACGACGGGTAGAGGCAAACCCGGCTGTCAGAACCATGCGAATGCGCCAGCTAAGCTGCTCCGCAAGGTTCAGCCGGAGCTCCGGCTCGCCAATGAAGGCAACGGCAACAAGTGTATCGTTCACCAGCACACCCACCGCATCCTGATTCAGACCAAAATAGAGATCAATCAGTTCCCGCACCGTGGCCCGCACGCGCTGCTGATAGCCAGGCCGACGATGATCAAACAGGTACTGGAACGTCGGTTCATCCCGGTACGCATGGACTAATATGGAAATCGCCTCATTTCGGGCACTTCCATCGAGTCGAACAATGACTGGCTCCTGGCTATTCTTGTTCTGTGTGCCGTCACTCATCACATGTTCTCCAGTGTCTGCCTCAAATCGTTAACGTCAGACGTACGGATACGATCCCTGGATCGTTCTGTCGGTCCATGGACGCTTGATCTATCTGAACACCGTGGCTAGTGTTCAGACGTTCCAACCAGTTGGCCACCTCGGTGAACGGTGCACCCTCGAGCCAGACGCGAATGGCGTTCTCACCACTGGGCTCGAAGCGCTGAAGCGAAAGGCCTGATTCGCTGGCACTGCGCGTCACCAGCGCCATAAGTGCTCTACCGTCTACCGGCGTATCAGAACCTGCGCCCCCCGAAGACGAGTTGGCACTGGACAGACGCTCCAATGACTGACGATTAGCCTCAAGCCACGCCAAGAGTTCAGTGGCACGCTCCCTAGACTCGACAGCTTCGTTGTGAAAACCCGTGGCAGGGCGCCAGACTCCGAAGTAGAGAATGCCGAGGAGAACGGCCACCGCAAGAACAGACAGAGCCTGCTGGTCCCTGCGAGGCAACTGGTCATACTGGGCGATGAGCTTTCCGACGGCTGGCTGCTCCTTGATCCTGTTTAACATGCCATTATCCTCCGGAAACCGTCAGACGCCCGCGGGCGCCATTGGATTCGTTAACCACCGAGCCGATCTTCGCTTCCAATCCGCGACTGGTCAGGCCATTTCTCAGGGTGCTGAGCTTGTCATAGCTGTCTGCACGCACATCGACCACAAGTTCCCCGCGATTCTGGCTGTAGTTCACCGAATTGAAGGTGACAGCGCGTGAATCGGGAATCTTCGAGTACTGTTCACCCGTGTACTTCATCAACGTGAGAAAACCGGCGTTTGGCCCTTCCGCCTGAAGTTGACGCAACTGCCCCTCAACAACCCGGCGCACGTTACCGGAATGGGTCCTGGCGTCTCCCGGGAAGGCCTCACGATAAACTGCCATCGCCTGCTCCCGGATATCATCGGCTTGCTGCTGGTAGTAGAATCCCATGCCGACTTCCACGCCAATCTGGATCACAAACCATACGCAGGCCACGGCAACCAGCGGTTTCCATGCGCCCAGCGCACTCGATTTGCCCGTGCGGATGCTGTAGGCCCCCTGGCACAGGTTGATCGGCTGGCAAAGGTGATGATGGTGGGAGTGTGCCAGCAGTTCCAGTGGCATCAGTTCCAGCGTTTCCTCGCGAACTACCAGGCGCCCTGACGATTTCAGCTCGCTCAGGTCCGCCTGCTGGTGCTCAAATTCCTGCTCAGTGCCGTAAACGGTCACCGGCACCTCGGCGACCACCTCATCAGACGGTGGAAGCGCCAGCGTCTGCGCAAACATCGCGAGATTTCGCGCATGAACACTGAGCCACTCCCCCTGATCACTGGAAAGCATGGCGGAATCGCCATCCAGGCACACCGACCAGCCGCCTTCAGTCAACGGCAGCAAGCTTGAATCCGGGTAGATCGCATCCAGCTTAAGATGATTCCAACCACTGAACATCACCACCCATTCGGCCATTTGCCCGTGGTCTATGGCCGCCACCCGAAAACCTTTCTCCGTGCGGTTACCCAGGGCTAGATGAACACTTTCGATGTCCTGGGCAACCTGCTCCTCAACCGCGTAAGGGAGCGCCTGATGAACAAATCGCGTTTGTTTGGCGGGAATGTCCGCTACGCAGAAGAGCGCCTCATCGCCGGGAATGAGACCCACCAACAGCACATTCTCAAGATCGTTCTGGGTCAGAGTCTGCTCGATGGTGTCTCGTGAATCCGCGGTTCCCCGGGCCTGGGCATCTCCACTGGCATCCACCAGCACCCAATTGTACAACTGGGCTTCCGGGTTGGCGTCGAGGTCCGCGAACGGTGGCCGTGGCCTGACGTAGAGGCGATATGACATTCTGAACAGTTTCCTTTTTCGAAACCCTCTGGGGGGTTATCGGTTCTTTTTGTAACGGTTTTCCGGCTCCGGACTTCCCTATTCCCCGGAGATCGTGAACGGTTCCTTGGTAATACGATTCTTTTGCCCGGTGTCACGAGACACGGTTTGCATCTCGCCTTCCGGGCTTCGATAAACCGTGCTGACCAGGTTGGCAACCCGGTTATCGTAGGTAATCCGCGATACTACTTCAAAAAAACGGGTTTGCAGACCGAGGCCCGTGGGTTTCATCCCCCTCCCCGCAAATTCATCTATTGCCAGGAAGTCCTGTACATTCTCGAAGCGCTCTTCTGTGCGTCTTTCCAGAATAGCGTCTGCCTGAGCCTGTGTCAGTTCCTCATGGAGAGACCTGAGCACTGGTGCCGTCGCAGTGTTGACGTTGATGCCCAACCCCGTCACCGGTAACGCCGTTACGTGTGGTCTCAGTGCCCGATAAGCTTCCTCGGTCATACCATCAATCATGCGAAGCTCGGAAACATCAACAAAGGGTTGATTGCCGGCCCGGTAGGCCGGATCCGCAGAAAGGTACTGACCGTCCTCGGCCCCATACGCGCTGACGGTCTGGTCGTTCGGGTCGATCCAATCCACCAGCGCATCGACATTGACAGTGGTGATTTCGAGCACCTGGAGCAAACGGGCGATTCGATCACGAACAATGGGGTCGACCTGCCCGTTGGCGCTTACCAGGTCGTTGAGGTTGATCCTGCCACCGAGATCATCAATCTGAACCTCCGCCACGCCGTTGTCGTCCAGCGGGAGGATGGCGGCATTCTTTGCCCAGAATTCGTCCAGGCTGTCGACCATGAGGTTGTTCTCCTTGTCGTCCTCAAAGTCGCGCACCAGAATCTGGCGGGCAAAGGCTTCCGCACCCAGGGCCACGCTGTGCCCCTGCTGCTGGGCAAGGTAGTGGCTGGCTCGGAATACCCGCACGCTTTGCTGCTGGGTCATGCCTGTTGCCAGCATGACCACCAGCGCCATGGCGAGGAGCACCATAATCAGTGCAACGCCACTCTGGCGACCACCGTGCCTACCGATGAATGGATGTTTAGCCACCCGTCACTCCTGTCCCCGATGAGTCCTGGCCAGGGTTTGGGTTCTGATCCTGATCCTGTTGTTGATCATCGTCCTGATCGTCTGCGGCATCGTTGACGCTATTCACCACACCCTGGGCAACGTCGTTGTCAAAATCAGGAAGCGTGAAGGTTCTTACCAGCTCTCCAAAACGTTCATGCTCAATGGTGACCTCAATACCCAGCGGTAAGGGAATGTCGGGGCGCGTACCTGGTGTCATATTGGCCATACTCTCTTCATCAGGCCATTCATCCCGCCAGTTTCGCTGATCATCGAGAAAACGAACCGTGAACTCAGTGACGTTCGACAGCAGAAGAAGGTCCTGGCTGTTGTCTTCCTGCCCCCTGTCGACGGTTACCCAGTACCGCCGGCGCAATTCATCCCCGGTGTATTCCCAGCCCACCCGCTGCAGACTGCTGCGGCGAGTGCCCAGTGGGTTGCGCCAGCCCTGGCGGGTGAGAATCAATGAAAACTCTTCCTCACGGCTGGTCAGAGCAGGACGGAAATCGCCGTAAATGTCACGGGCGGACCGGTTCACCACCTGGGTAATGTCCCGCTCCAGCAAGAGCATGGTGCGTTGAATATTATCAAACTGTTCCGCGACTTCGTTGACCCGGTCCCTGGACGAGACCACATTGCCCAACACCTGCCATACCCCTAGGCCGATAACAGCGGTGATGGTAACCGCGATCAGCACTTCCATCAGGGTAAAGCCAGCTTGGGCGGAGGGACGCGACCTGTGTTGAGCAATGATCATGGGGGCCGACATCAGTTCTCACCAATAAACGCAGACAGCGTGTGGATCGGGGCGGGCTCAGGTCTGTTGCCGCGATACTGAGCCACGGTGACCTCAACACGGAGAATGGACGGGTCTTCGGTGGCAAGGACAGCAGTGGTTACCTGCCATTGATACGAGCCGTATTCGATGTCTTCCGAGTTCTCTGAAATAGAGGGCAGGTTTTCCTGAAGCCGGATTTCGTTGATGCGATTGTCCGCCACCCAGCCAGCCAGTGTTTTGTCCCGAATCCGCTCATAGCTGGAAATATACTGACTACCCACCTCAGCGGCTGCGGTGGCAATCAGGCCGAAAACCAGCAGAGCCACCAGGACCTCAATCAGTGTGAAACCGCGCTGGCCCTTCATTCTTCCTCGACCTCCTCGCTTCCGGGATGGCGCCATTCCAAGGGAGAAACGCCATCAGACGCAATGGTATGCATCCGGGAATCGTCGCGGCCAACAAGGAACTCAATCTCAAAGGGCGTGGTTTCACCGCTGGAGAAAAACACCACATCCGGCCTCAGTTCATCTTCGTCAGACGCCAGGCGTGGGGTATCGCTTTCGATGTATTCAGTCACCGTGATCCATTCCGGAAAACTCCGTGTCCGGAACATCCGCTCGGCTGGCTGTTTCCATTCGCCACTCAACTCTTCCCAGGCGACGAAACGATAGCTGTCTTCCTCGAGGATTAGGCCCAGCTCAGTATTGTTCAGTATCGCCTGCTCCGAGGCGGTCTGCATCAGCAGGTAGAGCTCGCGTACTTCATTTTCCATCTCGCGATCACGCGAGCTACCACCCATCGACATAACCGCAAGCGCCGCGAGCAGCCCAACCACCACCAGGACAACGAGTATTTCGATCAGTGTGAAGCCCGACTGTCGCGTCCTGGAGAGCACTATCAGTCCCTGACCTTCCATACGCTGATATCGGCGTTATCACCGTCACCGCCCTCTCGGCCATCGGCACCGTACGAGTAGAGATCATAAGGGCCTTCCGTGCCTGGGTTCACATACTGGTATGGCGCACCCCAGGGATCTTCGGGAACGCTGTTCAGGTACCCTTCCGGATTCCAGTTCCGAGGCTCGGGGCTGCCACTGGGCTTGGACACCAGTGCCTCAAGGCCCTGCTGGGTTGACGGGTAATGGCTGTTATCAAGGCGGTAGAGGTCCAACGCGTTAGCGATGTTGCTCATCTGGGTTTCGGCGACGGTCACGCGGGCCTGGTCACTTCGCCCCATGATGTTGGGAGCCACAATGGCTACCAGCAAGCCCAGAATAACCATGACCACCATGATTTCGATCAGGGTAAAACCCCGTTGTGCCATTTGATGTTTCATTGTTTCGCTCTTCATCTGTCCCTATCTCTGGGTTTGGAAATGGGGTTGGCCTGCCGGTCCTGGCCTAACCAACCAGGTTGCTCATATTCAGGATCGGAAGCATGATTGCCAGCACGATAATCAACACAACCACGCCCATCAGCAGCAGCATCATCGGCTCGAACAGGCCCACGATGGCGGCAATCTTGGATTGCAGGGTGTTCTCCTGCATCGTCGCAGTCCGCTCCAGCATGCTGTCCAGCTCGCCGCTGGCTTCACCGCTGGCGATCATGTGCAGCATCATCGGTGGGAAGTACCCCGTCTGGTCCAGCGAGCGATGAAGGGAACCGCCTTCACTCACCTTTCTTGCTGCATCCCGCAGCTCCTGACGCAGGTGGTCATTTGAGAGCACCTCACCGGCAATACGCATGGCTTCCACCAACGGTACACCGCTAGTGGTCAGAATGCTCAGTGTACTGGCATAGCGTGCGGTGTTGACACCGCGAACCATGCCTGAAAACAGCGGCATATTCAGCAGGCTTTTATGGAAGCGGAGCCGGAACGAGGGTTTCTTCAATGACCACCGAAAAATAACCAGTGCCATAATGATCAGTATCAGCAGATAGATACCGTAGTTGCCCAGGAAATCAGAGACTGCCAGCATGGCGGCCGTCAGCGCCGGAAGCTCCTGCCCCTGCTTTACAAACACCTCGATGATGTCCGGCACAACATAGGTCAACAGGAACACCACAATGGCGACGGCCACAACGCTGAGAATAATCGGGTAAATGGCGGCCAACTGGATTTTCTGACGGGCCTCCTGCCGGGCCTCGGTATAGTCCGCCAGCCGGTTGAGCACCAAATCCAGGTGGCCGGCGTGCTCACCCGCCGCGACAGTGGAGCGATAGAGCCGTGGAAATGCCCGTGGGAATTCACCCAGGCTGTCCGCCAGGCTGTAGCCCTCCATGACTTTTGCACGTATGGCAATCAACATGCTGCGAATGCGCGGCTTGGAAGACTGCTGGGCGGCCGCCGAAAGCGCCTGTTCAATGGGGATGCCGGACTGGATAAGCGTCGCCAACTGACGGGTCACCAGAGCCAGGTCCGCCGTTGCCAGGCTGCCCCGGCTGCTCAGTGGGTTGCTCCGCGCCTGTTTCTCCGAGGCCGGCTCCACCGCCAGGGGCGTCAGGCCCCGTTCCCGTAATTGCTGGCGAACCGCCCTTGGTGCATCGGCCTCGACAACGCCCTGTTTCTGTTTGCCGCGACTGTCGAGTGCCTTGTAATCGAATGCTGGCATGGAGTTACCTGCTCCGGTGGGTCACGCGAAGGACCTCTTCAACCGTGGTCACCCCATCCAGGATTTTCTGGACGCCATCGGCATGGATGCTCGGGCCATGAAGTCTGGCTTCGTGTTCGAGATCCAGCTCCCCTGCCCGCTTATGGATCAATGAGCTGATCTCCTCGTTGACCTCGACCACCTCATAGATACCAATACGGCCCCGATACCCCAACTGGTTGCAATGTTCGCAGCCCTTGGCGCGATGAATCGTCGGCGGATTGGCCGGGTCCTGCTGCAGGAATTCGCAATGCTCTTCGCTCGGTGTGTAGGGTTCACAACAGTCCTTGCAGAGCACGCGCACCAATCGCTGGGCCACGATGCCCACCAGACTGGAAGAAATCAGGAACGGCTCAATGCCCATGTCCATCAAGCGGGTAATCGCACCCACGGCGGTGTTGGTGTGGAGAGTCGACAACACCAGGTGCCCGGTCAAACTGGCCTGAACAGCGATTTCCGCCGTTTCCAGGTCACGGATTTCACCGATCATGACCACATCCGGGTCCTGACGCAGAATGGCCCGGAGCCCACGGGCGAAGGTCATATCCACCTTGGTGTTGACCTGGGTCTGGCCGATACCAGGCAGGTTGTACTCGATCGGGTCCTCAACGGTCAGTATGTTCCGGCTGCGATCATTGATTTCCTGCAGCGACGCATACAATGTTGTGGATTTACCGGAACCGGTGGGACCGGTTACCAGCAGGATGCCATAGGGCCGATAGATCAGCCGGCGCAGTATTTTAAGATCGCCGCCCGCCATACCAAGGGATTCCAGGCGAATGCTCCCGGCCTGTTTGTCCAAAAGACGCAATACCACCCGTTCACCGCTGGATGACGGCATGGTGGACACACGAATGTCGACTTCACGTCCGGCAACCCGCAGGGCGATACGACCATCCTGTGGCACCCGTTTCTCCGCGATGTCCAGCTTGGCCATAACCTTGATCCGCGACACCAGCAAGGGCGCCAGCGCTCGCTTGGGCTGTACCACTTCCCGCAGAACACCATCCACCCGGAAGCGAACTACAAGTCGTGTTTCGTAGGTTTCAATATGAACATCAGAGGCGCTGGTTTTGACCGCCTCGGTAAGAATGGCGTTGATAAGCCGAATGATCGGGGCGTCGTCTTCCTGCTCCAGCAGATCTTCGGTTTCGGGCACCGAATCCGCCAGCGACGCCAGGTCCATATCATCGCCAATACCTTCCACCATCTGCATGGCTTCGGCGGAATCATTCTGGTAGGCGGCGTTCAGCGCGGCGTCGAACCGGGCCGGATCAATGGGAGAAAACCTTGCACGCCCCCCGCTGATGCGGTTGGCTTCCGCCAACGCTGAGTGACCCGCCCCGGGTCGTACCAGGATTACAGGGTCGCCATCGTCGTCACGGGTCAGAATCACACCGTTGCGTTTGGCGAACGTGAAAGGTAGACGGCCCAGCGGAGCATCCTGCGGCTGAAGTTCTGTGTCTGTGTCCACGGTCGTCCTCGTTTTGTTGCCGGGGCGGGAAGAAAAAAGTTCCGGAATCCCTTTCTATTCAATTAATTCAGAAAGGCTACCATAGGATATGGAACCGCTGAATAACTCTATACACTATACTGCCAATAAATCGTTGCAGTCTGATAACCTGTGAGCCTTTTGCCGGCCCACACCTGCTCTTTTCGGGACATTCAATGCTTTTTACCAGTTCAAGGTTACCACTGATACTCACCATCGTCGCAGGCATCGCCATGATCACTGTGACAGCGTGGCAGGGCGTTCGTTTCTGGCAGAATGAAACCAGTGCCGGCGACACCACTTCCACTGCTGACATGACAATGGCGGAAACCGACACCCGGAAGGTGCCAGAGGTAAACCTGGCCTCTTTTGCCTTGTTTGGAGAACCCGGTAAAGAGGCGCCCCAAACGGAACCCGATACTGAAAACCTGCCGGAAACCAATCTGCGGCTGTTTCTTCGCGGTGTGCTGGCCGCCTCGGGCGACTTTCCTGGTAGCGCGTTGATTGAAGACGACAAGCGAAACACCGAAGCCTATCTGGTGGGTGATGAGTTGCCTGGCAATGCGACCCTTCGTTCTGTTCGCCCCAATCGCATCATCATTGAACGCAGCGGCAAACTCGAGAACCTCTATTTTCCCGAAGATGAAGACAGAACGGGGCTCTCCATGGCTTCCACGCAAACCTCCAATGAGCAGGAGGAACCCAGTGGCACGCAAATTCGTCCAACTGGTGTGGACAGACGATCTACATCCACCAACACAGACACCAGCGACCAACGCCGCGAGGAAATCCGGCAGCGCCTGGAACAACTTCGCGAACGCCTGAGAACCAACAACTGAGGACAGCCATGGAGACGGCCGCATCGAATCCTCGCCGCAGCGGCTCCCTGCTTTCCATGCTACTCATGGTCATCACGTTAACGGTGGCCGCCTTCGAACTCAGCGAACGACTCATGACCTACGTGCGTTCGGAATTCGGCCAGGAGGCCCACGACCGGCTGGAAACCTGGCAAAACCTTCACGATATGGCTTCCCGGGCAGCGATCGACCGCCAGCTCCGGCTCGTGAATTCCTTCTTTAACCGGGTCCGGTTTGTCAGCGACATTGCCCATTGGGGCGAGGAAGACTACTGGGCGACGCCTGTTGAACTGCTGACCACCAATGGCGGAGATTGCGAGGACTTCTCCATCGCAAAATACCTCACCCTTAAATCCATGGGCGTTCCCGACGAGCAACTACGCATTGTCTACGTCAAGGCGCTGGAGCTGAACCAGGCACACATGGTATTGGCGTGGTATCCAGAGCCCGACGCTGATCCATTGATCCTCGACAACCTTATCAACGAGATCAAACCCGCGTCCCAGAGGCAGGACCTGGAACCGGTCTACAGTTTTAACGGTGACGGTCTGTGGCTGAACCGTTCCAGTGGTGACTCCGAACGAATCGGGGAAGCGAGAAAACTGGAGCACTGGCAAAGCCTGAATGATCGCATGGTGGACAGCCTTCGCTAGACTCGCCGCTGTCGGCATAAGACACAAGACTTGTCGCCAGGCGACACTGCGTTAACAGTACCCGGCGGTACAATCTGCCCCACGAGTAATCAGACGTACACACATTTACCAACGAGGAACGGCCAACATGCGACGCTGGAACGGCTGGGGAGATGACCAGTTCAATCTTGAATTACCCAAAGAGGGGCAGCGGTTTCTGGACGAGCGCGTAGGGAGTGCCGTTCCACTGGCGGATGTATCTCTGGATCAGGTTTGTGCCCAGGTGCCAGACAGTAAGCTGCCGACAAACCCGGCCTGTATCGACGCGGCCGAAGATCGGGTGCGTCACGCCCGCGGGCAAAGCCTCGCCGACTGGCTCGCCATGCGCAGCGGCGACTTTGGCGTATTTCCCGATGGTGTTGCCTATCCGGAGTCGTCCCTGGATGTTCAGGCTCTGCTTCAGTATGCCGAAGAGAACGATGTTGCCCTCATCCCCTATGGCGGCGGCACCAGCGTGGCAGGCCACATCAACCCCGTGGACGGTGACCAGCCAGTGCTGACCGTTGATATGGGGCGGATGAATCGCCTGATAGACCTGGACAGGGAAAGCCAGATCGCCACCTTTGGGGCTGGCACCCCGGGCCCCTTGGTGGAGTCACAGTTACGGGCGCTGGGTTATACCCTGGGGCACTTTCCGCAGTCTTTCGAACTGTCCACCATTGGCGGCTGGGTCGCCAGCCGATCCAGTGGTCAGCAATCACTCCGTTACGGCCGTATCGAGCAGTTGTTTGCCGGGGGCCGCATCGAAACCCTGAAAGGTACGCTGGACATCCCCACGATTCCCGCCTCCAGTGCCGGCCCGGACATCCGCGAGATGATCCTGGGCTCCGAGGGTAGGATCGGCCTTATCACCGAAGTGAAAGTGCGCGTCACGCCCCTGCCTGCCCATGAAAGCTTCCATGTCATGTTCTTCCCGTCGTGGGACAAGGCTCGAACAGCGTGTCGCAAGCTGGTGCAGAACCGCACCCAGCTCTCGATGCTTCGCCTGAGCAACGCCACCGAAACTGAAACCCAGCTCGCCCTTGCGGGACACCCCGGGATGATCGGCCTGCTGGAGTCCTATCTGGGTCTGCGGGGCGCCAAAGACGGCAAATGCATGATGACGTTTGGCCTCACAGGCAGCACACGCCAATGCCGGAACGCCCTCCAGGAAACCCGGGAACTCTGCCGGGAGTTTGGCGGGATCTACACCGGTAAAAAACTGGGCGACAAATGGGCCGCCAAACGCTTCACCATGCCCTACCTGCGAGAAGCCCTCTGGAAACTCGGGTACGCCGTCGACACCCTGGAAACCGCCACCGACTGGGACAACGTCGACAAACTCTTAAACCAGATTGAAGGAAACCTCCGTAACCAATTGAATGAAAAGAAAGAGCTGGTTCATGTTTTCACCCATCTTTCGCATTTCTATACCCAGGGCTGCAGCCTCTACACCACCTATGTGTTCCGGGTGGCCGACAGCTACGAGGAAACCCTGGCGCGCTGGAAAACCCTGAAAACCAGCACGTCGGACATTATCGTTAACAACCGGGGCACCATTAGCCATCAACATGGCGTGGGCAAGGATCACGCGCCCTTCCTGCCGGTCGAAAAAGGCGAGCTGGGCATGCTCGCCATCGGATCTCTTTGCCAGACATTCGATCCCGCCGGCTTGATGAACCCACAAACACTGGTTCAGAAGTAATGCCACTAACGCGCGAACAGAAGCTTGCACAGCTGGCCCGTGGCGACGCCGCCTTCGATGTGGCTGTGATCGGCGGGGGCATCACCGGAGCGGGCATCGCTCGCGAAGCCGCCGGCAGCGGCTTGAGCACCTTACTGGTGGAGCAACGGGACTTCTCCTGGGGGACCTCCAGCCGTTCTTCGAAAATGATCCACGGTGGTCTGCGCTACCTCGGCAGCGGGCACTTTCGCCTGACACGGGACGCGGTAAGGGAACGGGAGCGCCTGCTGGCAGAGGCGCCGGGGCTAATCGACCCCCTGCCTTTCGTAATGCCTCACTACCAGAAACAGTTCCCCGGCCCGAAGCTGTTCCAGCTGCTGCTGCGTCTGTACGACCGACTTGCAGGCAAGCCATCCAGACAGCGACTCAGCCCGGCAGAAACATTGCAGTGGGTGCCAGGCCTGTCCACCAACCATCTGACCGGTGCCAGCGGCTTCACCGATGCCGTTACCGACGATGCGCGTCTGGTGCAACGTGTACTCGAAGAAGCCGAGGCCGACGGTGCTATCTGCCTGAACTATATGGAGGCGCAGGCAGTTCTCCGCAACAGTGAGACCAACGCCGTCACAGGCGTTCACCTTCTGGACACCAGCGCGGATTCCCAAACGCCGGAAATGACCGTCAACACCCCACTGGTTATTAACGCCACGGGTGCCTGGGCGGGCCAGTTGAAGCAGACCGACAGTACTGACACCCGAATACGTCCCCTGAGGGGAAGCCACCTGGTTGTTCCCTATTCGCGACTTCCGGTGTCCTGTTCGGTGTCGCTGTTTCATCCGGAGGACCGTCGGCCAGTATTCGCCTTCCCATGGCAAGGCACGACGGTACTGGGAACCACGGACCTCGACCACACAGAGTCGCTGTCCCGTGAGCCGGCCATCAATCGGGAGGAGCTGGACTACCTGCTGCAGATCTCCTCAAGGCTGTTTCCCGCCAGTGCCATCACCGAGCGCGACGTGATCGCAACCTGGGCGGGAGTGCGCCCTGTCGTCACCCAATCACCCGTGCTTAATCAATCAAAGGGAACGCGAAAACCCTCAAAGGAGAATCGGGAACATGTGATTTGGTCCGACAATGGCCTGATCAGCGTCGCCGGTGGCAAGTTAACCACCTTCCGGTTGATTGCCCGGGAAGTACTCGAACGGGGGCAAATGCCGGGTTTTCACCTCAGAAACAATGCGCTGCCGGTATTTGCTTCGCTCCCAGACCTCGAACGTCCTGACGCCATCAGCCATCAGAACTGGCATCGTTTACAGGGCTTCTACGGCCCTGCTCTGCCAGAGGTCCTGCGTGCCGGCACTCATGAAACCGTTGCCGGCACCGACACCCTGTGGGCGGAGTTGGCCTGGGCGGCCGCCAATACCGGCGTGATCCACTTGGATGACCTGATGTTGCGCCGTACCCGGCTCGGGCTGGTGCTTCCAAAAGGCGGTGAAGATCTGCTCCCGGACATACGTTGCCTGTGCAAGCCCATCCTGGCCTGGGACGACACCACCTGGGAACGGGAAGAGGCACGTTATCTGGAGCTCTGGCGATCTTGCTACTCGCTTCCGGCCACATTTCCGGCCAAACAAGAGGCCACTGGATGAACACGACCGAACCGCTCATCCTGGCTATCGACAACGGCACCCAGAGCGTGCGGGCCCTGCTGTTCGACACTCAGGGCAATCTCGTCGGCAAGGGCAAACAGGAGATTGAACCCTACTTCTCCGAGCAGCCGGGCTGGGCGGAACAACATCCGGAGTATTTTTGGGAAAACCTCGGTAAAGCGTGCCAACTGCTCTGGAAAAACACCGATGCCTTGCCGGCGCAAGTGGCCGGGGTAACGCTGACCACCCAGCGTGGCACCGTTGTAAATCTGGACGAACATGGCAAGCCACTCCGGCCAGCCATCATCTGGCTCGACCAACGTCACGCCCGTGTTGAAGGGCCTGTGCCCGGTTTATGGGGCTGGTTGTTCAAACTGCTTCGTCTGGAATCCACCGTTGACCGCTTCCGAGAAAAAACCCAGGCCAACTGGATTGCCCAGAACCAACCCGAGATCTGGGCGGCCACCCGGCATTACCTGCTGCTGTCGGGCTACCTGAACTACCGTCTGACAGGCCAGTTCAGAGACTCTGTGGGCAGCCAGGTGGGGTATATCCCGTTCGACTACAAACGCCACCAGTGGGCCGGCCAACGTGATTTCAAGTGGCTCACCATGCCCGTTCGCCGTGAGATGTTGCCGGAGCTGGTTAAGCCCGGCGATAAGATCGGCAACCTCACCGAAGACGCGGCCAGGCACCTTGGCCTGCCGGCGCCACTGCCAGTGATTGCTGCGGCATCGGACAAGGCCTGCGAAATACTCGGCTCCGGTGGCCTGACACCAGATGTCGGCTGCATGAGCTACGGCACTACCGCTACCATCAACACCACCAGCAAGCGTTACCTGGAACCGGTTCGCATGATGCCGCCCTATCCCTCCGCCCTGCCCGGTCACTATTCCACCGAGGTGATGATCTACCGGGGCTTCTGGATGGTGAGTTGGTTCAAGCGCGAATTCGGTCTACGGGAACGGAAACTGGCGGAACAGAAAGGCGTGGAGCCCGAAGTCCTGTTCGATGAACTGGTTCGGGCCGTTCCCGCCGGTTCCATGGGGTTAATGCTGCAACCCTACTGGTCACCCGGGGTTCGCCAGCCCGGGCCGGAAGCCAAGGGCTCCATCATCGGGTTTGGTGACGTCCACACCCGCTCCCATATATACCGCGCAATACTGGAAGGTTTGGCCTACGCCCTGCGCGAAGGCAAGGAACGGATCGAGAAACGCAGCGGCGTCCCCATCCGCAGGCTGAGAGTCGCCGGGGGTGGTTCCCAGAGTGACGCCGCCATGCAACTGACCGCCGATGTCTTCGGCCTGCCCGCAGAGCGGCCCCATACCTACGAAACCTCCGGGCTTGGTGCCGCTATCGACGCCGCCGTTGGCCTGGGGCTTCATCCGGATTTTGAAACGGCGGTGAACGCGATGACCCGAGTGGGTGATGTCTTCCATCCGCAGGCCGACACCCAGAAACTCTACGAGCGCCTGTATCGTGAGGTGTACCTGAAGATGTACCCCCAGCTTCAGCCGCTGTACCGAAAAATCCGCGATATTACCGGGTATCCCAATTAGCGCGAGAAACCGAACAATCTCTTGAATTTAGCCGTCACTCCGGTAAAACTCTGGATCAGCTACAACAACAATCACCCGGTTCCACCCCCAGAGCACAAAGGCAAGCCCGATGTCGGCCTTAGACTACCTCGTACCCTATGACTTCTCGCCGCTCACCATATTGAGTTTCGTGCTCGTTCTGGCGTTCTACGGGTACGGCCTGGTCAGGATGCCTGCTGACGACCGACCCGGAAGCGGCCGGATACTGGTGTTTGTGGTGGGCGTTATGCTTTGCTACGGCGTGATGCAAACCCGTTTCGATTACTACTCCCAGTACATGTTCTTCGTTCACCGGGGCCAGCATCTGATACTGCACCACCTTGGGCCGATCCTGATTGCCCTGTCTAACCCCCTTCCGGTGATGCGTTTCCTCTACAGCCTGATCAATCCCGGCGTACGGCGAGCGCTAATACCGCTGGGGTGGATTTACCGTTTTCTCCAGCACCCGGCGATTGCCTCATTCCTGTTTGTGGGGCTGATCTACTTCTGGCTGTGGCCGCCAATCCACTTCGACGCCATGCTCAGCCGGGATCTGTACTGGATCATGAACTGGAGCATGCTACTGGACGGTATGCTGTTCTGGTGGTTGATCTTTGACCCACGTTCACCCGTCATCAGCGACGCTCTGGGCTACGGCAAACGCATCCTTCTTCTGGCCCTGGTTGCCATCCCCCAGATGATTCTGGGCGCCACCATCGTGTTCTCAAGGGGCATGGTGTACGACGTGTACGAAGTCTGCGGTCGTGCCTGGCCAATGCCGCCAGAAACGGACCAGTTGCTGGGCGGATTGCTGACCTGGATTCCCCCGGCGATGATGAGCATTCTCGGCATTCTGATTATCCTTCGACGTGCCATGCGTGAAGATGGCAAGGTGTCGCCCTATAACGAAAAGCTGAAGGCCAGCCATTCATGAAAAACCGGTTCCTACCCTGCAGTCATAAAGCGATCTCTACCATGGCACTTTTGGCGTCCCTGGTGATGCTCGGTGGGTGCTTTGGCGACGATGAAAACTGGAATGGCAAAGACATCAGCGGCCTGATGCCGGAACTTGCCTTCGAGCTGACTGGCCCCTCCGGCGACACGGTGACGGCCGAGCAAACCGACGGCAATATCCGGCTGCTTTTCTTCGGCTTCACCTCCTGCCCCGATATCTGCCCCGCCACACTCCAGAAGTTGTCCAGAGCGGTAAAAGGTTTACCGGAAGCGTTGCGGACGGACACGCAGATTGTTTTTGTCAGCGTGGACCCGCAACGGGACACCCCAGAACGCATCGACAGCTACGTAAGCTTTTTCAGCGACCGGGCCATCGGCCTGACTGGCGAGGAACCAGCGCTCAGGGAACTCAGTAAGCGTTACCGCACCACCTTTGGTTACGACGAGCCAGATGCGGAAGGCAACTACAACGTCTCGCACAGCGGTGCCGTGTATGTGTTCGATCGCGAAGGCAAGGCTCGCCTGTTGATCCGTCCAGAGCTGAGTGTGGAGGATATCCGTACGGATTTGGTGGCGTTGGCTGAGGAAAGCTAACGCAACACCAGATCACGAGACTATGCCGCGCTCCCTTAGGCTCTCTATTTCGCCAGAAGAGAGGCCAACAATAGTCTCAAGGACTTGTTTTGACTGTTCCCCCAACAGCGGAGGCGCCGTCCTGTAACTTACCGGAGTCAGCTTCAGCCTGATCGGATTGCCAACCGTCGGGACATCGCCCAGCGATGGATGCTGAACAGACTGTTTCATTCCCCGCGCAAGAACCTGTGGGTCTTCAAATACCTGATCCAGGGTGTTAACCGGCCCGCAGGGCACCCCTGAACGCTCCAGAATTTGTACCCATTCCTGTGTTGACCGCATCACCGTGGCCTGCCGCAGCCTGGGAATCAATTCCTTTCGATTCGCTACGCGAGCCCGATTTGTCGCAAAACGCTCATCGCTTGCCCACTCCGGATGCTCAAGAACATCGCACAACCGGGTGAACTGCTCATCGTTACCGACCGTTAGCACCATGTTGCCGTCTGCGGTAGGGAAATCCTGGTATGGGACAATATTGGGATGGGCATTACCCATCCGCCCTGGCGCCTGGCCCGTGGTCAGGTAATTCATGGCCTGATTCGCCAGACAGGCTACCTGCACATCCAGCAGCGCCGCCTCCACATACTGCCCCTCTCCCGTACGGTCACGGTGACTGAGCGCAGCGAGCACACCAATGGTGGCATACAGCCCGGTCATGATGTCCGTCAGTGCCACGCCGACCTTCATCGGCCCGGCGCCGGGCTCGCCGTCCGATTGCCCGGTGATACTCATAAGCCCACCCATGGCCTGAATCAGGAAATCATATCCGGGCCGGTTCGCGTAAGGGCCATCCTGGCCAAATCCGGTGATCGAGCAGTAGATGAGTTTGGGGTTGATACGTTTCAGGCTGTCGTAATCCAGGCCATAGCGTTTGAGTCCCCCGACCTTGAAGTTTTCAAGGATGACATCCGACTCTGCGACCAGCTTTCGGATCAGTTCCTGCCCTTCGGGATGGGCGATATCGACCGCAAGGGACTGCTTGTTTCGATTGGCAGTCAGGAAGTAGGCAGAGAGATCTGCGTTGCCATCGGCCCCCTGAAGATAAGGCGGCCCCCAGGAGCGAGTGTCGTCCCCGGATTTGGGGCGCTCAATCTTGATAACCTCCGCACCCAGATCGCCCAGGAGTTGGCCCGCCCAAGGGCCGGCCAGCACCCTGGAAAGATCCAGGACACGCAAGTGAGATAGGGCACCAGACATTTAATTCTCCTTGAACACGGGACTCAGCGCATACCACCGAGGCATAGATATTTGAGTTCCATGAACTCGTCCAGGCCATGCCGTGACCCTTCACGACCCAGGCCACTCTCCTTGACCCCGCCGAAGGGAGCGGCCTCGGTTGAAATGATGCCATCGTTGATGCCGATCATGCCGGTTTCCAGGGCCTCCGCCACGTGCCAGATGCGCCGGATGTCATTACTGTAGAAGTATGCCGCCAGACCAAATTCCGAATCGTTGGCCATGGCGATGGCCTGCTCCTCGGTCTCAAACCGGAACAGCGGAGCCACAGGGCCAAAGGTCTCCTCACTGGCCACCAGCATGTCCTGGGTGACGTCCGTGAGGATGGTGGGCTCGAAGAAGGTGCCACCAAGAGCGTGCGCCTGGCCTCCCATCACCACTTTTGCGCCCCGTTCTGTCGCATCAGCGATGTGCCGCCGGACTTTGTCCAGCGCAGCCTGGTTGATCAGCGGACCTTGATGCGTTTCGCCTTCCAGGCCTGCCCCGACGACCAACTTGCCAACCGCAGCCTTAAGCTTCTCAACAAATTCATCATACACGCCAGATTGCACATAAATGCGGTTCGCGCATACACATGTCTGCCCGGTATTACGGTATTTGGAGGCCATTAATCCGGTTACCGCGGCATCGAGATCGGCGTCGTCAAACACGATAAACGGTGCATTGCCGCCCAATTCCAGGCTCACTTTCTTGACCGTGCCACTGGCCTGGCGCATCAGGAGTTTGCCCACGGGCGTGGACCCCGTAAACGACACCTTGCGAACCACAGGGCTGGTGGTCAGTTCCTCACCCACCTGCGGCGCCCGGTCTTTCGAGCAGGTAACGATGTTGAGGATCCCCGGTGGAACTCCGGCCTCCTCGGCCAACACCGCGAGCGCAAGCGCGCACAACGGCGTGTCTTCCGCCGGTTTGACCACCACCGGGCAACCGGCAGCCAGTGCCGGGGCGACCTTACGGGTGATCATCGCCACCGGAAAATTCCAGGGCGTGATTGCCGCCACTACCCCGATCGGCTGTTTGATGACCACAATCCTCTTGTCACGACCGTGGCCGGGAACAACGTCACCGTAGGCCCGCTTGGCTTCCTCAGCAAACCACTCGATGAAGCTGGCGCCGTACGCAACCTCACCGCGTGCCTCGGCCAACGGCTTGCCCTGCTCAGCCGTCATCAAACAGGCCAGGTCCTCCTGATGTTGCATCACCAGATCGAACCACCGACGCAGAACACCCGCTCGCTCCTTGGCCGGACGAGCGCGCCATTCCGGCCACGCTGCCTCAGCCGCCCGAATGGCCTGCCGGGTATCTTCGGCGTCCATATCCGGCACATAGGCAAGATGCTCTCCATTGGCTGGATTGGTTATCGCGAGCCGATTACCCGAACGGGCCTGGACCCATTCGCCGTTGATATGGGCGCTTTCGCGCAACAGTGCCGGGTTTGTCAGTCTGATAGTCATCACATTCCTCACAGAAGAGAGTCAACGCTCTCCAAGCAGATAGCTTTCAATCACATCCCTGACAAACGCAGCATAGTCGTCGACCGCAACATTCTGGTCGCGGTATTTCCGGCGTTTCAGGTACCAGTCCTGCAATAGGGCCTTGATCATGGAGGCAACAAGGCGGGCATTTCTCGAGCGGTAAACCTTGGCCTCTATGCCATCCTCAATAAGCCGCAGAAAGATCTCCTCAATCTCCAGCTCAATGGCGACAGCGTCCCGTTTTTCCTCGGCCGGCAGGCTCTTCGCTTCCATATAGGAAAAGTAGAACCAGGCCCGCATCAGCTCGCTCAGATACAGGTGTGCCTTGATCGCAGAGAACATTCTGTCCCGGACATCCTCGACGTCTTCCGTGTAATGGATCAGAGTCCGACGCGTGATAATGAATCCGTGGCTCTGGATCAGGTGGATCAGGTCATCCTTGTTGCGGATATACGCATAGAGCCCACCCATGCTCATGCCGGAATCCCCGCAAAGGTCCCTCAGGGTCATCGCATGGAACCCCTTGGAGTTAGCCAGCCGCAGGGTCGAGTCGATGATTCGGGTCAGATTCTTGACCGCCGTCGCCTCCTTTTTAATACTGATGCGTTCCTGGTTCTGGCGGTACACATCGCGGATCACATCCTCCTTGGACATGCGGAGTTCACCGCGGAATGCTTCGTAATTTTCGATCATAACTGCCACGTCCATTTGCCTCTGCGGCGGGGATTATAAGCCACACTATGCCACGGACAAGAATCGGTCCTGGGTGGCCTGGTCCGCCTTCAGGTCCTGACTGCTCGCCTCGTGCACAACCTGGCCCTTTTCCAGAATGTAGGCTCTTTGAGCATGCTTGAGTGCGAATCGCACGCTTTGGTCGGTAAACAGGATGGTGGTGGTCTGGCTGAGATCGTCAATCAGCTCACCGATCTGCTGCACGATAACCGGGGCCAGCCCCTCGTTGGGCTCATCCAGCAACAACAGTCGTGGCTGAATCATCAGGGACCTTGCCACCGCCAGCATCTGTTGCTGGCCACCGGACAGGGTCGCGCCGTCCTGGTCCGCCCGTTCTCCCAGCATCTCGTATTTCTTGAGGATGCCATCCACCGTCCAACGCGCGGCACTGCCCTTGCGTTGATAGGAAGCTACATCCAGGTTATCCCGCACCGTCAGACCGGGAAATATCCGGCGGTCTTCCGGTACATACCCGATGCCCGCGCGGGCGATGCGGTGTGCCGGCCAGCCCTGGACTGGCTTGCCTTCATAGACGACCTCTCCGGATCTCGGAGGCGTCAGCCCCATGATGCTTTTCAGGGTGGTGCTCTTTCCCGCCCCGTTCCGGCCGAGGATGCAAACCGTCTCACCGGCTTCGAGCTGAAGGGTCACACCCTGGAGCGCCTGACTCTCGCCGTAGAACGTTTGAATGTTGCGAACATCAAGAATCATGGGTTGGCCTCCTCGACCGCTTCGTCGTCTTCTTCGCCCAGGTAGGCAACACGCACCTCCGGGTGGTTCTTGACTTCCTCGGGTGTGCCGGCAAAAAGCTTCTCGCCACGGTGCATGACCAGAATCCGATCCGCCAGATTGAAGACCACATCCATATCGTGCTCGGTGATCATGAAGGTGTAGTCACCGCTACCGGCAAGTTGTTTGATCAGTTGGGTGGTGCGCCGGGTTTCATCCGGAGTCATCCCGGCAGTTGGCTCGTCCAGCAGTACCAGCTTGGGTTGCGTTGCCAGCACCATGGCGATCTCCAGCAATCGCTTGTCGCCGTAGCTGATCACTTCTGCACGCTGTGCTTTCAGGCTGTCGATGCCCAGACGCTTCAGAAACCCAACCGCCTCGTGCTGGATTGCGGTATTGCGGGACGCGATATTGAACAGCTTGCGACTGTGGCCATGATAGGCCGACAGCACCACTTCCACGTTCTCCTGCACCGTCATTTCCGGGAAAATATTATTGATCTGGAACGATCGCGATACGCCCAGCCGGCTGATCTTGTGGGGAGGCAAGCCGGTGATATCCTTGCCGTCCAGCGTGATCGTGCCTTCCGTCGGCTGCATCCGGCCGGACACCATGTTGTAGAAGGTGGTCTTGCCGGCACCGTTGGGGCCGATAATCGCGATGGTTTCCTTGGGCATGACCTCCAGGTTGATATCAGAGACCGCCGTGACGCCGCCAAAACGCTTGGTCAGGTTAGCAATGGTAAGGACCGGGTTAGTCATTTTTTCACCTCCATCCACCAGTCAATGGCGGTGCCCAACAGCCCTTTTCGGAAGAAGATCACCATCATTGCCAGGATGATACCCAGAACCAACATCCAGGACTCTGTGTAAGTGGTGATCCAGGTTTCCAGCAATACGAACGCCGCAGAGCCGATGAACGGGCCCAGGAAGAACCCGGTGCCACCAAGGATGGCCATCAGTATCGGTTCGGCGGACATGGACCAGTGCAGAAGTTCCGGGCTCGCCACCCGCAGGAACGGAGCGATCAGACCGCCGGCCAGACCCGCGAACGTTCCGGCAATGACAAAGGCCACAAGACGATACGTCCGCACGTTCAGCCCGGCGAAGGATACCCGCTCGGGATTCTGACGGATTGCCTTCAGGATCATGCCAAACGAACTGCGGCAGATCAGGTAAAGCACTATCGCGGCGATGGCCACAATACCCAGCACCACATGGTAATAGACCGAGGGATTCGCCAGAGTGAGGTCAAGCCCCAGCCCGAAGGAGCCCAGGGTAAACCCGGCGAGGCCGTCACTGCCGTTGGTCACCGAGCGCCACTGGTAGGCGATAGCAAAGACCATCATGCCAAAAGCCAGGGTCAGCATGGCAAAGTACACCTCATTGAGGCGGACGCTCAGGAAGCCGATCATCAAAGCCAGTAGTGCAGAGGCCCCCATGGAGACCAGCAGACAGACCAGGAACGGCCACTCCAGGTGGATCAGCACCAGGGCCGTGGCGTAAGCGCCAATACCGAAGAACGCCGCATGCCCGAAGCTCAGCATGCCGGTATAACCGAAAATCAGGTTGAAGCTGGCCGCGAACAGACCCAGGATCAGGATTTCGGTAAAAATAAACACATAGAAATAGGAAGCAATCCAGGGCACCGCAATCAGCCCGGCAATCACCACAGCCAGAATGGCCATCAGAACCTTGGTTTTCATGCATTTGCCCCTTTGCCCATAATGCCGTGTGGTTTGAACAACAGAACCAGCGCCATGCCGACGAACGGCAACAGCAGGTTCACTTCCGGCAGGTAGCGGCCACCGAAGCCATGAATCAGGCCCAGGATGATGGCTCCGAGCAAGGCGCCCGGAAAGCTGCCCAGCCCTCCGATCACCACCACAATGAACGACTCGATAATGATCTTGTCCCCCATGCCGGGATCCAGCGCACGCATGGGTGCCGCCATAACGCCACCGACGGCGGCCAGCCAGGCGCCAAAGGCAAACACGCCGGTCACCACCAGCCGGGTGTTGATGCACAGCGCCTCGGCCATATCGCGATCCAGTGCCGCAGCTCGCATGATGCGGCCGACGCGGGTGCGGTTGAACAGGTACCAGAGACCAGCCAGCAATAGTAGGCCGATGACGATCACGAACAGGCTGTAGGTGGCAACGGAACTGCCTAACAGCCGCACCGAACCTGACAGCAGATCCGGCGGCTGGACCACATGGATGCCACTGCCCCAGATCATCCTCACACTCTCGTTGATGATCAGCAGGATAGCGAAAGTCAAAAGCAGGCTGTCTGCCACGTCACGGGAATAGATAAAGCGCAACAGCAACCGGTCGATGATGACGGCCAGGATAGCGACGCCAATGGGCGCCAGGATCAGGGCTGCCCAGAAAGGCATGCCCGCGATATTGATCAGTGTGAAGGCCAGATAGGCCCCCAGCATGTAAAGTGCCCCGTGGGCAAAGTTGATGATGTTCAGCACACCGAACACGATATTGAGGCCCACTGCGATAATGAACAGCAGCAATCCTATATCGAGACTATTCAGCAACG